>JAMNXU010000002.1 GCA_023623175.1 Bacillota bacterium | reverse complement strand
GCATTGCTGCTTTTTGTTGGCTATCATTTTTTCTTGCCATAAAGAAAACCTCCAAACTGAGTAATTTTATCTTACCTCAGATCAGAGGTTTACACAAACTTTAGGATACTACCGACGGGTTGTGCCGGCAATAAGCGGCCAACCCGTTTTTACATTTCTCCTCGTTTTTCCTGCATTGTCACTTCCCTGCGTTTTCACTTTTTTCACTTTTCAGGTTTTACCGCAGCTTGATTCTAACCCGTTAATCAACAGCGCTCACTGGCTTATATCTTTTATTTTTTTAACGTATATGTCGGTCAGTTCCTCGGCGAATTCCTCCGTGTAGCCTTCTCCTATCACCTTGCAGACCGGTTTTTCACCGTCGGGCAGGACCAGCACCCATCCGTCGTTTCCCTGGTATATTTTCACTCCCTCGATTGTCTCGAGTTTCTCTCCTCCGCTTTCTTCGATCAGTTTCCTCATGACCTTGCCCTTTGCGTCCCACGGACAAGGTACCTCTTTCCTGATGATGTGAAAATTAGGAATCATGTCCACCAGGTCCGCGAGCGTATACTTGTGCAGGTTCATGAAATCAAGGATTTTTACTAGACCGGCCATCGCGTCAAAGTACATTACAAACTGGTCGTTCATTTCTCCGTTTTCATCGTTGCCCAGTATCCTGTTCATATAATCTTTAAGCGAGGTTTTGGTCCTGATTACCTTGCCGTTGTGCTCCATGGCCATTTTTTCAACTATCCGGCTTGCAGAGACAGGAACACATACTGTTGTGCCCTTAACGCTCTTGAGGCAGATTAAGGATACCAGCGCCGTAAACATGTCATCTGTAACAACCCGTCCACGGTTGTCCACAAGCGTCATTTTTTCCGACGTTTCCTCGATGGACACTCCTATGTCAAACTTGTGCAGTCTCAGGCTGTTTATGAAACGCTTCAAATCATTTTGCTTAGTCATGGGACTGAAAATGTCGGACCGGACGGTTTCAACTTCACAGCCAAGTTCTTTGAGCAGTTCTGTCATCTTTTCAACTATGAAGTCCGACTTTGAATTTAAAGCAACCTTGAAATTCATTTTTCCGGATTTTACTCCGTTTATGATTTTTCTGAAGTAAAAATCGATATAACCGCTGATATTCCTGATTTCTTTTATATTTTCAGCTTCACAGCGCGAAAAGTCCTCGCGCCAGAAGACGTTTTCTATCTTCCTTTCCAGGTCCCTGGTTATATTTGCTCCTTTTTCGTCCAGGAAGTCAATAAACAGGCGAGTATTGCCGACCGGGGACGTGCTGATGTAAATACCTCCGTCGGTCCTGTAAAACCTGATTGCCGAGCGTGTAACGGGCAGCGGCATGATTCCGAAATCATAAACTTCGGCGCCCGAGGATAACAGTCCTGAAATAAAGGACAGTGTGAGCATTCTTGCCGGCGCGGATCCGTCGTTGCTGACGGCTATTCTGGGCACGCGCTTGAATGTTGCCCCATATGCCGCACCAAGCTTTGAGGCATATTCCGGCGTAATGTCGACGTTGAGTTCCCCGGCAATTCCCCTGTTGCCGAAAATCGAACGTGTGATTTTCGCTCCCCACACCAGGTTCGAAGTTACTTCTACGCCTGCTTCTACAATTTTTTCCGGCCAGATTTTTATCGACGGTTTTACAAATGCATCTTCATTAATTACTGTTGAATCGCCGATCACCGAATTTTCAAAAGCCGCCGCGCCGTCCCTGAAATGTGTCCTGCTGCACAGTACGCTACCCCGTAGCTGCACATTGTTGTCAATCCTGCAACCTCTCCAGATTATGCTCCTTTTTACGGAACTCCTTTCACCTATTTTGCAGTTGTCGCCGATTACGGTGTAGGCCCCCAGCACAGCATTCTTTCTTATGGTGACATTTTGCCCTATTACACACGGTCCTTCCACGAAAACGTCATCATTCAGATCGGTTCCTTCGCCTACCCAAACCTTGTTCCTGATCTGAATACCGGGAATATCAATCCTGACACGGCCTTCCATCACGTCTTCATGGGCCCTGGTATAGGCGCCAAGATCGCCTATGTCACACCAGTAATCATCGGTGACATATCCGAACATCGGCTTTTTCTCCCTGAGTAATATGGGAAAAAGGTCCTTGCTGAAATCGAACATTTCTCCTGCCTTAAAATAACTTAACACTTCGGGCGAAAGAATATATATCCCCGTATTGACTGTGTCGCTGAAAACCTCGCCCCAACCGGGCTTTTCAACGAATCTTGTTATGCGTCCTTCTTCGTCGGTAATAACGACGCCGTATTCGAGCGGTATATTCACCTTTTTTAATACAAGCGTTGCGACTGAACCTTTATCTTTGTGAAACTGAACTGCCTTTTCAAGATTGATGTCCGTGAGAGCGTCTCCGCTGATAACAACAAACGTGTCTTTAAGAAAATCCTCGGCGTTTTTTACGCTGCCCGCCGTGCCCAGCGGTGTTTTCTCAATATAGTACCGGATATTTACTCCAAATTCTTCACCGTCTCCGAAATAATCGCGTATAACTTCCGGCATGTACTGCAAAGTCACTGCTATATCCGTCAGACCGTGTTTTTTCAATAACCCGATTATATGTTCCATTATCGGCCTGTTAACCACCGGGACCATCGGCTTTGGCCTGTTGCAGGTTAGCGGTCTGAGTCTTGTTCCTTCTCCTCCCGCCATTATAACAGCCTTCATTCATTTCATCCTTTCGTAAAATGTTTTGTCCGAAACCGTAAAGGTCCGGTTGCTAAAACAGACAAACATCAGTTTTAGTATTATGCTCATTTTTTAGCATTTATATTCCCGAGGCCGTTACGCAGTATTTTCAACGTTTTTATCATGCAAAAACCTGTCCCGCCGGAAAGTAAAAAAAAACGGGAAATCCGTTCCCCGTTCCGGAGCCAAATATTGCGCTCAGCAGAATCCCCCGAACAATCCGGGACACAAAAGCAGTATAAGCGCAATGATAAGTATGATCCAAATCCATTCGTTTTTATTCTTGTGATGTCCAAAACTTCTTTCTTCCGACATATGAATGCTCCTTTCCCATTATGATTTTTAATCGGCATTTTCCACCCAGAAAGTGCTGCGGCATTAACATTGGAACAGCAGCAGGGAAACATGAACCTACAGTATACTATTCAGGTTTGAATCGATGTGTTACTGCAGCACCCGATTTGTTACAAATCATGTTTAATATACAAATCCAGTTTGTTATCTGTTTGTTTTGCAAATCGCTGTTAATGCTACTCTAAAATCATACCACATACCGGGAAAAAATTAGGCCACCTTAATCAAATTTCCTGTATGATTATGTTGACCAAACATCATCGTACAGGAGGAAAGGATATG
>JAMNXU010000010.1 GCA_023623175.1 Bacillota bacterium | reverse complement strand
TCAACTATATTAAAAGGCATACAACGGAGCGGGTATGCTATATAGCTGGTTTGTATCAAAAGGATAGGGGATACCTTTAACTTTAATTATCCTACAACAACTTGACACTATCGACAAAACCGGCGATCAGCGGTTGTCCGGAAGCACAAGAATATTTCCGGGAAAAATCGTATAGTCGTCCAGACCGTTTATTTTTCGTATCTCATAAATATATTTTCTGATATCGGTGTTGACGGCATATTTCTCCGCAATATCCCACAGCGTGTCCCCGCTTTTTACCATGACCGTTCTGCGGTATCCTTCTTCGTTTTCCCGGTCTCCGGATTTATAACCGTAAACGTACGTGGCAAAAATGAATGAAGTGACAATAACAACAATGAATGTGACAAATAACGCAAAACGTTTTTTATTCTTTAAAACGAGTCTTTTTCTCATGTTCAACACCCCGTTACCATTCAGGAAACATATGTTCTGTAAATATTGTATACCGAACTGGTGTTTGTGTCAATGTTTTTTCGAACATTAGTTTGATTTTTTGTAGTTATATGTTATAATGTGTTTAGCTGGAATTTAGTGCATGGCTGAAACTGTTTCGTTGTTGAATAAAGCGTCAGGCGAAATCTAATGTTTTGGGGTGTGTGTAATGCAAAAAAAGATTAATGAAAAGCAAAAGAAAATAATGGATTTTGTAAAAAAACAGGTGGAGGAAAAAGGCTATCCCCCCTCGGTGAGGGAAATTTGCGCCGCAGTTGGATTCAAGTCGACATCGACGGTCCATGCCTATCTTGAGAAGCTGAAAAAGGAAGGTTACATAGCAAAAGACCCCACCAAGCCGAGAGCTTTGAAAATAATCGACAAAAGCTCGGATACATATGCTTCCGACGGCAACAGCTACTATTCAAGAAAAGAGCTTGTGGACGTCCCCATTGTGGGCAAGGTTACGGCCGGACAGCCTATACTGGCCGTTGAAAATATTGAAGACACATTTCCGATCCCCGTTGACCTGGTACAGAATTCAACGGCGTTTATGCTCAAGGTCCGCGGCGACAGCATGATAGAAGCCGGCATCCTGGACGGAGACTATGTACTCGTCAGGCAGCAGTCCACGGCGCAGAACGGCGATATAGTGGTCGCCCTTATCGGCGACGAAGCCACGGTAAAGACATTTTACAGGGAAAAGGACCATATCAGGCTTCAGCCGCAAAACAGGTATCTTGAACCGATTATTGTAAAAGATGATGTTTCCGTCCTCGGCAAGGTAATTGGAGTATTCAGAATACTTTGAATTGAATCCTTTCGAAAAATTTAGAGATTTATCCGGGCAAAGGATTTGTCCGGGGTACAGAAATACAATTAACCGCGTAAAAAAAGGCTTTCGGTCTGCTTGTCTCCCAAAAGCCTTTTTTTGTTTGCGTGATTTAATCTGGACATCCCCTGAACACAGTTCCTGGCAGTAAAATCGCAAAACGAATGTCAGCAGGGCATGACAACCTCAGGACTGTTCTCCCTTCGAAGCGTCATTGAAAATCAGGTTGACAATTTTCATCGGTGAAACGGTGGAAATTGCATGCTTGTATACCAGCTGCTGTTTACCGTCGGTGTCAAGAACAACCGTAAAATTGTCAAAACCTTTTACCATACCCTTGAGCTGGAAGCCATTCGTAAGGTAAACCGTGACAGGTATGTGCTCCTTTCTTACCTGGTTGAGAAATACGTCCTGCAAATTAATGTTTGTCTTATTCACTGTAGATCCTCCTCTATTTTTCTCTCTGCCGACTTTTTGCTTATCAGTAATCTAATTCTACAAAATAATTCCATATAAAGCAATAGCAATATGGGAATTGTTTGTAAAAATTAAAAAAATCTTTGTAAAATTTATACCATTAACCTGCTTCTGATATATTCAGCCACATCGTTTACAACAAGGTCCATGGAAGGGTATTCATCCACCTTGAACCATCGAATTTCCTTGTTCCTTCTGAACCACGTCAACTGTCTCTTGGCGTAATGTCTCGTATCCCTTTTCAGCAGGCTGACGGCTTCTTCGAGGCTTGTTTCCCCCCTCAGGTACGGAAGAAATTCCTTGTAACCGAGCCCCTGCATTGCTGTCGATTTTTTTGTGTATCCCATTTTATCCAGCCGGATTACTTCATCGAGCAATCCCTCTTCGAGCATTTTATCTACGCGGCGGTTGATGCGTTCGTATAACCTGTCCCGGTCCATGGTCAGACCGATAACTATGTAATCATACCTCGGAGGGGTTTGCCTTGAAGCCTTCTGGTGTACCGAAATCGGAACGCCGGTGTACCTGTAAACTTCAAGGGCCCTGATAATCCTTTTGAGGTCATTGGGGTGAATTCGTGCAGCAGCCTCCGGATCAATTTTTGCCAGTTTTTCGTGCAAAAATTCATTTCCCTTCAATTCTGCTTCTTTCTGCATCTGTTCCCTGAATTCCCAGTCGCTCACGGTTTCGGTGTAATTTATGTTGTAAAGCAGCGAGTCAATGTACAGTCCCGTGCCGCCGACTACTATCGGCAGCTTCCCCCTGTCAATTATCTCCCCTATATATTTATAGGCCAGTTCCTGGAATTTGGCCACGCTGAATTCCTCGTCCGGGGTGACTTCATCGACCAGGTAATGTTTAATTCCCTGTCTTTCCTGCTCGGTGGGTTTAGCGGTGCCGATGTCCATATACTTGTATACCTGCATCGAATCAGCCGAAACAATCTCGCCGTCAAATCTTTTGGCAAGCTCTATGGAAAGAGCGGTTTTTCCGGAAGCCGTCGGTCCCAGCACTACAACAACCTTTTCCAAATGCCGGCTACCCCCTCTCAAAACAATGCAAGTTCCACAAGGTAAAATAAAGCAATATCTCTTAAACTATGCGTTTGAACATTTTTTCAAGCTCATGTCGCGAAAGCCTGATTATTGTCGGCCTTCCGTGGGGACAGCTATATGGGTTTTCCAGTTCGCAGAGTTCATCAACGAGGTTTTTGATTTCCCTTTGATCCAGGTTCCTGTTGGCTTTTATAGCTGCCTTGCATGCCATGGAGTAAAGCGCGTCGTCGGCCTTACCTGCAGAATCCTCTTCGCTGTCCGAAATAAGCCGGTCCAGCGTTTCAAGAAAAGCATTCTTTAAATCCGTGTTATCAATAATTACCGGAACTGCTCTCAGTATTAATGAATTATTGCCAAATTCCTCAAAAATAAAACCGATGCTGCTGAAAAACTGTTCGTTTTCCCGGGCAATCTCCATTTCGCGGTTTGTCAGTTCTATTACGACGGGAGTCAGAAGGAACTGGGCAATTGGTTCTTTTTCCCTGTATTTTTTCAGAAGCTTTTCGTACAGGATTCTTTCGTGGGCCGCGTGCTGGTCAATGATCAGAAGTTCGTTGTCATGCTGCAAGATAATGAAGGTCGAAAATGCCTGTCCGATGTAACGGGCTTCGGCCAGATGCCGCTTTTCTTCGCGGACCTCATCCTTCGCAGCGGCAGGGTATTCAAAGGTTTCATTTTTGCCAATATTGTCATTAATGATTAAGCTTTTACTTTCAGCGTTTTCTTTTATGTTCAGGCATCCGCTTTCAATTTGGAGTTCGCTTGTTATTTGGTTTTTACTCTTTATCTGGCTTTGGCTTTTAACTTGGTTTTTGCCGACTTTAAAGCAATTGTGGTATTGACTGTCCCCTGTTAAGTTTATTTCATATTCCTGTTTTATGTTGTCCTGTTTTATGTTCGATTCTCCCGCACAATCGCGGGCAGGTAGCCTTGACGGACTGTAATCCCGGGTAATACCGGGAATCGGCTGCTGCTGGAAATCGGGAGTTGTGGGTTTAACTGTTTCCGTTTGCTTCCCGGGAACGGATACGGTTATGTTTCTGATCAGGTTGCTGCCGAGCAGCGCCGAATTTATTGCATGATAGACCGATTTAAATATATCCTGCTCCTGGGAAAACCTTACTTCGGCTTTCGTCGGATGAACGTTAACATCCACGAGCACGGGATTCAATTCGAGGTTCAAAACGACGAATGCGTGACGTCCCTTCATAAGAAGCGTATTATATGCTTCTTCGACGGCGGACGAAATTATCCTGTTTCTGATGAAACGCCTGTTTATGTAAAATGACTGGTGATTCCGGTTGGACCTTGCTATTTCAGGTTTTCCGGCATATCCGGTAATTTTGACGATTCCGTCATCGTAATTTACAGGCACAACGTTTCTTGCCGTTTCCCTTCCGTAAATGCTGAAAATGGCACTCAGAAGGTCATTGTTACCCGGCGTGTGCAGAATTCGCCTTCCGTTTCCCGTAAGACTGATCGAAATGTGGGGATTACCCAGGGCGATTCTCGAAACGATATCGGAGACATATCCTGCCTCGGTGGCGTCTTTTTTTAAAAACTTGTAACGAGCGGGAGTATTGTAAAACAATTCGCTTACTGTAAATGTAGTGCCGACAGGACATCCTGTCTGCCTAACTTCAAGTATTTCTCCGCCTTTTACCCTGACAAGCATGCCATAGGGATTCCTTTTCACCCTTGTCACAAGCTCCACTGACGAAACCGCCGCTATGCTCGCAAGGGCTTCTCCCCTGAATCCCATTGTCGTTATTGAGCTCAGGTCGGAAGTACTGCGTATTTTACTGGTAGAGTGCCTTTCAAACGCTATTTCGACATCGTCCTCGTCGATGCCCGAGCCGTTGTCGATTACCCTGATGTATGTAATACCGCCGTTTTTTATTTCCACTGAAATGGCGCTTGCTCCGGCGTCAATGGAATTTTCCACAAGTTCCTTGACAACCGACGCCGGGCGTTCAATTACCTCTCCCGCGGCAATCTTGTTTGCCGTGTTTTCATCGAGAATTACAATCTTCCCCACCGTACCACCACCGGCTAAATGTTTTTAAGCATTTGCTGCAACTTGTACAGCTCGTTTAGCGCATCAATAGGAGTAAGGTTCGATATGTCGAGATTCCTGAGAGCGTTTATTATTCCGTCCTTTGCCGCCTGGGCCGCCGCGTAGGCAAAAAGGTCGATCTGTCCTTCAACAGGCGGCCTGGACCTTCTTCTCCGACCTTCTTTCTTGCTGATGTTGGCAGCTTCCAGTTCAGCAAGTATTTCCATGGCCCTTTCAAGCACTATCTCGGGCAATCCCGCGAGCCTTGCCACCTGGATTCCGTAACTGCCGTCGGCCCCTCCGCGAACAATCTTTCTCAGGAAAATAATATCCTTTCCCTGTTCTTTAACAGCTATGTTATAGTTTTTTACGCCCTTAAGGCGGCCTTCGAGGTCGGTGAGCTCATGGTAGTGCGTGGCGAAAAGAGTCCTGCATTTAAGCCTTTCCGAGCTGCTGATATATTCTATAACTGACCACGCGATGCTCAAACCGTCATACGTGCTTGTGCCGCGCCCTATTTCGTCGAGTATAAGCAGGCTTTTCGGCGTGGCATTGTTCAATATTTCCGCAACCTCGGACATTTCCACCATGAAAGTGCTCATCCCCGAAGCCAGGTCGTCGGAAGCGCCAACCCTTGTAAAAATCCTGTCGACAATGCCTATTTCAGCCCTGGCGGCAGGCACGAAGCTTCCCATTTGCGCCATTAGCACGATCAGTGCCACCTGCCTCATGTATGTCGACTTTCCGGCCATATTGGGACCCGTTATAATTGAAATCATGTTTTCATCGAGGTCAAGCAGCGTATCGTTGGCAACGAAATTTTCCCTTCCGATCATTTTCTCCACGACGGGATGCCTTCCGTCGGTTATCGCTATGATCCCGTCTTCGCGAATCACGGGACGGCAGTAGTTTTCCCTGTCAGCCACCTCCGCGAGCGAACACAGGACATCGAGCTCCGCTATGAATCGCGCCGTTTCCTCGATCCTTCCGACCTGCCGCGCCAGCCAGTCCCTTATTTCAATGAAAAGGGAGTATTCCAGCTCCACTACCTTTTCTTCTGCGCCGAGTATCTTGTTTTCAATTTCCTTAAGCTCCTGGGTTATATACCTTTCGCAGTTTACAAGCGTTTGCTTTCTTATGTAATCCTGGGGCACCAGGTCGAGATTTGATTTAGTAACCTCTATATAATATCCGAAAACCTTGTTATATCCCACTTTTAAATTCCTGATGCCGGTCCTTTCCCTTTCCTTCGACTCAATTGAAGCAATCCATGACTTGCCTTCCGTCGAGGCTCTCCTGTACTCGTCCACCTCGCTGTTATAGCCATCCTTTATAATTCCTCCTTCCCTTACTGTTACGGGAGGATCATCGATGATTGCGGCGTCAATCAGCTCGTACACATCCTGAAGCGTATCAAGGGACTTTAACCCCTGCACGATGATTTTCGATTCGCAGGAATTCAAAACATCCTTTACATACGGCAACTGGCCAACGGAATTTTTAAGCGCCACGAGGTCCCTGCAGTTCGCACTTCCAAGCACTATCTTTCCAATCAGCCTTTCAATGTCGTAAACCCTTTTGAGCAGTTCCCTTATTTCCATCCGGACCATGAATTTGTCCCTGAGCTCCGAAACGGCGTCGAGCCTGTCGTTAATGTCGGAAGGAGTTTTAAGAGGCTGTTCAATCCATTTTCGCATGCAGCGTCCGCCCATGGAAGTCACGGTCCTGTCCAGCACCCACAAAAGAGAGCCTTTTCTTTTCCTCTCCCTCAGCGTTTCCGTAAGTTCGAGATTCCTGCGCGCAACTGCGTCAAGAATCAGGAATTCTTCGACCTTGTAATTGTTGATTTTCCTTATATGTTTAAGGTTTACCTTCTGTGTTTGCTCCAGGTACTCGATAAGCGCTCCCGCTGCATTCAGCGCAGGATCGCCTTCATCCCCGGGAATGTCGGTTTCCCCGAACTGCTGCATAATTTTTTGGCGGGCGAAATCGCCGTTGTAGTATGAATCGTCGAAAGCCGTGAGATACGTGTTTACACGCCGGCGAAGAAGGCCAACGAGTTCTTCGTCATTTGAAAATTCCGCGTTGGCGATTATTTCGGAAGGAGAATACCGGGCAATTTCGTCTATAAGCTTGGACTCGGTATTGCCCCATGTGATGCGCGTTGCGTAAAATTCCCCTGTCGTTATGTCAACCGCGGCGATGCCGAAAAGGAATCCGAGACGATAAACAGAAAGCAGGTAGTTGTTCTTTTTTTCATCAAGCATGGACGAGTCTGTGACGGTTCCCGGTGTAATGACACGGACCACGTCCCTTTTTACTATGCCCTTTGCAAGAGCCGGGTCCTCTACCTGCTCGCATATGGCAACCTTGTAACCCTTGTTTATAAGCCTGGAAATATAGCTGTCGGCGGAATGATAGGGAACGCCGCACATCGGGGCTCTCTGCTCAAGGCCGCAGTCCCTGCCCGTCAGTGTGATTTCCAGTTCCCTCGACGCCGTCTCGGCGTCTTCAAAAAACATTTCGTAAAAATCCCCAAGCCTGAAAAAAAGGATGCAGTCCTTGTATTTTTCCTTGATTTCCAGGTACTGCCTCATCATTGGCGTGATATTTTCCATGTTCCGCTGACCTCACAAATCTCTTTATCTGATTATTCCGATCCACATCCGCTGCATCCTGCGCAGCCTCCCGACGAACATGAAGTCTCGCCGGTTACGAAAAAGGAAATTACGCTGTTTATGTTCTTCATAAGCCTGTCAAACCTGGCCTTGGCCGCTAGGAACCTTTTTGTGGTGTCATAGGTTTCTATTTCTTCATACTTGGCCAAAAGCTTTTTTCTGTATTCCTCTATTGTTTCAGGAGGTTCTCCCTTATACTGAGCTCCTGCCAGATCGGCCTGAAGCTTCCTGTATTCGGAAAAAAGCTCACGCGCCCTGTCGTCATCCTCAACTTCCTGTTCCAGCTTCCTGTACTCCGTAAGTTCCGTTGAATTGGCTATGGCTTTTCCCAGTTCAACTGCTATGTTCATTATATCCATCTTTTTCACTCCGTTCGTACCGTATTTGCTTTTTCTTCCGGATGATGCTATATAATTACGCCTTCAAGGGACCATGTCTGCACATCGCTGATTTTTACCCTGACATATTTGCCTGTAAGATCGTCGCTTCCCCTGAAATTGACTATCTTGTTGGTGGAAGTCCGTCCTGAAAGGATCGAGGCATTGGTTTTGCTGGGACCTTCCACGAGAATTTCCTGGACGGTTCCCTTCAGGGCTTCGTTGATTTCCCTGCTTATCCTGTTTTGAAGTTCTATAAGTCGGTCAAATCTCTGCTTCTTTGTTTCTTCCGGCACCTGGTCCGTTCGGCGCGCGGCAGGGGTCCCGGCTCTTTTTGAGTAAAGAAATGTATAAGCCATGTCAAAGCGGACTTTTTCCACCACGTCAAGGGTGTCCAGGAAGTCTTCTTCCGTCTCGCCGGGGAAACCGACGATTATATCCGTTGTCAGGGCTATCCCGGGTATCCTGCTCTTTATTCTTTCGGCAAGCTCTATATATTGCTCCTTCGTATATTTTCGGTTCATTTCCCTGAGGACTTTTGTGCTCCCTGCCTGCAGAGGAAGATGCAGGTGGGGGCAGACGCTTTTGAGATCTCTCATCGCGTCTATAAGGTCATCGGAAAGGTCTTTCGGGTGGGATGTCATGAATCTGATCCTTTTAATCCCGTCAATCCCGTCAAGTTTTCTCAACAAATCGGCAAAGCTCGGTTTATCCGGGAGATCGAGACCGTACGAATTGACATTCTGGCCCAGCAGCGTGATTTCACTGTATCCCTCTCGCGCGAGCGACAGGACTTCATCGTATATGACTTCCATGCTCCGGCTTCTTTCCCTGCCGCGCACATACGGTACAATGCAGTATGAGCAGAAATTGTTGCAGCCGTACATGATCGTTACCCATGCCTTGATGCCGTTGCTTCTCCGTATGGGCATTCCCTCGACGACAAAACCGGCGCTGTCCATGACATCAACAACGGGCGTTTCCCCTCTCAGCACGTTATATACAAGCTCGGGAAACTTATGCAGGTTATGGGTGCCGAAAATCAGGTCCACGTGCCGGTAAGTGCTTTTAATATGTTCCACGACTTCAGGCTGCTGCATCATGCAGCCGCACACCGCGATAATCATGTCGGGCTTTTTTTCCTTGAGCTTTTTGAGCGAACCAAGGTGCCCATATACTTTAAGCTCGGCATTTTCACGGACGCAACAGGTATTGTAAATTATCAGGTCGCTTTCATCCCTGTTTTCGGTTTCCACGTAGCCCATCTCTGAAAGCATCCCTGCAAGCCTTTCTGAATCGTTTTCATTCATCTGGCAACCAAACGTCTGTATATTGTATTTTTTTATTTCTCCTATGCTCTGTTCCCTCACGAGGCGCATGAATTCCCTCTGCCTGAGGATTTCATCACCGGGAACGCATATTTCCTCTCTCCTGCTCAAAAGCTTCCCTCCGGAAATTTCATTTATAATTAATTCAAATATACAGGATAAAATTGTGCAAAAACAATTATTTATAAACTCAGTTGTTTATATAAATTGTTCATATAAATATAATTCAGTATGACGCCGGATTTAATACACCGGCAAAATAACGGTTTTCACATCTTTTTTGACAATAATTTTAACGCTTACATAGAAATAATTATAACACAGCGCAGTAAAAAGGACAAAACATACTGAACCGATGTTCGGAAACAAATAAAAAACAGTCCGCAAAATTTGCGGAACTGTTTGCTGATGCGCGAAATATGTCACCTGTTCTTTTTTAGCCTGTAATAGGTATAGGGATTGGTTTTCAGCTCCTCGATGTAAAGGTCTATCAGCTCTCTCAGTCTGACAAGCCGAATCTCTGCATTGCCTATTTTTGTCATCTTCAATATGCCGGCTCTTCTGCAGGGTTCATCAATATATTCAAAAGACGGATAAGGGTGCCTGTAAACTTCCCACTCGGGTTTCGGATACTTTTCAAGCTGCTCCTGCGTAAGCGTTATGCTTTCCAAGATGTCCTCGGGCAGCGTTACGTACTGTTCCGCGAGGTGCAGCGAAGAACACCGGTTGAAAAGGACTCCGAGCAGCAAAATATATCCGTCATACTCGTACAGTTTGTCCCACCCCTGGCACAACTCCGCGGCATTTTTCCCTATGGCCGCGAGGGAGTGGGATATATGCGAACCCCTTACGGCGCCTGGTCTTTTTCTCAGCGTTTCCGGAATTATGCCGGTCCAGCACGGCGTTGTCGCCGGATCGTACTCGGAAAACCTGAGTTTCCATGCTACATTGTTTTCGCGGTCCCATGGCGTCAACTCTATGAATTGCCTGTTTACGGAATAGGTGGGTACGACCACCGCGCCTTCTTCGCCGACAACCTCAATTAAAGCATCCACAACCGCATCGGCGCCGCCTTCAACATACCCGAACGCGCTCAGGGAGCTGTGCACTCCTATTATGTCGCCTTTTTTTAGCCCCAATCCTCTTAAACCTTTTACAATGTCGTCTTTTGTCACCACAACTTCATTTTTTTCAGTATCTTTTTTCAAAACCTCTCCCATAACCGATACTCCCGTCATTTGCAATGAAAATTTGCTGATAAGAAGCGTAATTCTATTTTAGGATAGCGGGGTTGTCCGTTTCAATACACTTTGTTGACAAATTATAATTAAATTTTACTGGACTTCGCTCTGCCAGTCCTGGTTCCTTATGGTGCTCATCTCCCTGCTGAGATGGGACGCGTCTCCGGCGACAACAAGATTGTATCGGCCGTCTTCATATTCAACAATGGTTACTGCGGTGTTGTCGTACCACGGGGTGTTTTCCATCGTTTCAAGGCCACAGCCCTGAAAATAGCAGATTATGGACCTGATAGCGGTCCCGTGTGTTACGATGCAGATGTTTTTCCCCGGATTGCTTTTCAGGATGGATTCCACTTCATTGATAATCCTTTGCTGAAATTCTGCCATCGTTTCCCCGCCGGGCATGCGGTGGAGATGGGGCTTGTTTTCCCATGTGTTGTACTCTTCGGGCCAGAGTACCGGGAGTTTTTTGAACTCAACACCTTCCCACTCGCCGCCGTTTATTTCTTTTAGTTTGTCAGTGGCAATAACGGGCAGATTTTTTTGCTTCGCAATGTATTCGGCGGTTTTCAGCGTCCTTTTGAGAGGACTCGAATATATGACGTCAATGGGCTCGTCCTTGAGCCTCTCGGCCACCAGCGCCGCCTGCATGTGCCCTTTTTCAGTAAGATCGCCGTCGGTCCAGCCGTGGAATATCCGGTCCTTGTTTCCCTCGGCTTCCGCATGCCTGACAAGTATCAGTCTTGATTTCATTCGTTCCCTCCGTCGCATGCTTTTGTCATTATTATTCGTTCACCGCAATTTATTCTTTCAATATCATCAATATTTTATTTCGTGACACGGGGTTCGACATCACTTATCGTTACTGCGTTTACACCGTCTATTTCGAGGATTTTGACATTTATCATTTCACTCTTCGATGTTGGTACGTTTTTTCCGACGAAATCGGGCCGTATTGGCAATTCCCTGTGTCCCCTGTCGATCAGTACAGCAAGTTGAATCATGCTTGGCCTGCCTATGTCAAAAACGGCGTCTATTGCCGCCCTTATTGTTCTGCCCGTATAAATGACATCGTCAACGAGGACTATCTTCTTCCCGGTTACTTCAAAATCGATCTCGTTACCCCTGACGACAGGCTGTTCATGGAGAAGGCTAAGATCGTCGCGGTAAAGCGTTATGTCCAAAATTCCCACCGGGACTTCCTTTCCCTCGACCTCCTTTATCTTCCTTGCAATCATTTTCGCCAGCGGCACGCCCCTGCGCCTGATGCCGATAAGCGCAAGGTTGTCCACACCCTTGTTTCTTTCAATAATTTCATGGGCAATTCTTGTAGTGGCCCTGAACATGCCTTTTTCATCCATTATTTCAGCCTTGTCAATCATAAGATACCTCCTTTTTAAGGTCATTGAGAAGATTTTTAAAATAATCGGGCGGATCGGCGGAAAACTCCATGTATTCCCCGGTGGTCGGGTGGCGGAATCCCAGAACCCTTGCATGGAGAGCCTGTCCCGGAACATTGTATTTCTGTTTTTTCCGTCCGTATACCCTGTCGCCTATGACGGGATGCCCTATGTGGGACATGTGAACCCTTATCTGGTGGGTGCGCCCGGTTTCGAGCGTCAGTTCAACATGGGTCGCGCTTTTGAACCTCTCGAGCACCCTGAAATGGGTCACCGCTTTGCGGCTTCTCCTTGCGATTACCGACATCTTCTTTCTTTCAACGGGATGCCGGCCTATCGGCGCGTCTATCGTGCCGCTGTCTTCGCGGATTACCCCTTCCACCAGCGCAATATATTTACGCGTTATGTCATGGTTTTTAAACAGCTCTGAAAGTTTTTCATGGGCAGTATTGTTCTTGGCAACAACAAGCACCCCGGACGTGTCCTTGTCGAGACGGTGGACTATGCCGGGCCTTATCACGCCGTTTATATCGGAAAGCCTTCCTTCGCAGTATTCCATGAGGGCGTTTACCAGCGTACCTGAATAGTTGCCCGCCGCCGGGTGAACCACCATGCCCTGGGGTTTGTTCACAACAATTATGTCATTGTCCTCGTACAATACGTCGATGTCTATTTTCTCAGGTCTGACGGAGAGAGTTTCAGGCTCGGGTATCGTCACTTCCACCGTATCGCCGATTTTCAGCCTGTAATTGGGCTTAACGTTCCTGCCATTCACCCTGACGAGTTCCTGGTTAATCAGTTTTTGTATGTAGGAACGCGACAGCTTTTCTATCTTTTGGGAAAGCCATGCGTCTATTCTTTCGTTGCCGGTATCGGAAACAAGGCTGATAAATTCCATGTTCATTTTTCATCATTCACCGTGTTGCCGGGTCCTGTGGTTTCATCACCGGGTCCCGTGGTTTCATTATTCTTTTTATTAAGCGTTTCGGGTTCCTTGTATATGAAAATCATGTACCATGCCATCAGGGCTGTTCCCAAAACAATGAAAATGTCGGCGACGTTGAAAGCCCAGAAATGCCAGGATCCAAACTGGAAGTCAAGAAAATCCACGACGCTGCCACGAAATACCCTGTCTGCAAGGTTACCCAGCGCGCCTCCGATTACCATGGAAAGTGACGTCTTGAACAGCCGGCTTTCTGATTTAATTAGAAAATACAAAAGCAAAAATACGGTGATAATCGTAAACGGTATTAAAAAAGCCCGCCCGTTTTGAAGGATGCCGAGCGCGGCACCGGTATTTTCGGTAAAGACAATGTTGAAGAATCCCCTGATAACCGGTATAGTCTCGTGAGGTTCTACATTCTTCGTTACCAGGATTTTGGTTATGCGGTCGATTACGATTATAAGCGCTGTAATCAGGATCCAGATCATCTCGTCCTCCGGTTTACACATCCTGTGATGGAATTTTCGTGTTTAAACTTGCCAAATTAAACCGTTGCCGGTCCCTTAAATTATACATACAGAATCAGCCGGTGTAAAGGAGGACAAAACATACCTACTTGGCCGGTGTAAAAATTTCAGCCCGGAAATGGCAGGAGCGCCTGGCTGAACAGGCGCCCCCCAATACTTCGCGATATATGTGTTTCAAACGTTATGCCCAGTACATTTTGCCCACGGGTTCAAAAATCATGACTTCCTGCAGGAACTTAATGGCCTTTTCGAGACCCTCGGAAGGAGACATGAGGCTGTCTTCGTGCTCAATGCTCATGACATGGTCGTATCCGACCTTCCTGAGCGCGCTCACGATTTCCTTCCATACGCCGTAGTCATGTCCGTATCCAACGGTACGGAAAATCCACGAACGATGGAGCTCGTCGCTGTAGTGTTTTGTGTCAAGTACGCCATTCACCGAGGTGTTACGAGCGTCAATCTTCGTATCCTTCGCATGGAAATGATAGATTGCGGGACCCAGGTCTATTATGGCCTCTACGGGATCTATGCCCTGCCAGAACAGGTGGGACGGGTCGAAGTTCGCTCCTATCGAATCGCCTACGGCGTTCCTGAGTTTCTTTAATGTTTCAGGGTTGTAGACGCAAAAACCGGGATGCATTTCAAAACATATCTTGTCGACCCCGTGGTCCTTCGCGAAATCGGAAGCCTTTTGCCAGTAGGGTATCAGAACTTCGTTCCACTGGTATTCGAGGATGCGAAGGAAATCGTCAGGCCACGGACATGTTACCCAGTTCGGATACCTGGATGAAGGAGAGTCTCCGGGACATCCGGAAAAAGTTATGACTCTCGATATTCCGAGCTTCTCTGCGAGCAGCACGGTTTTTTCAAAATCCCTGTGGAACTTGTCAGCAATTTCTTTCTGGGGATGCACGGGATTTCCATGGCAGCTTAGGGCGCTTATTTCAATGTTGTATTTCTGCAGGAGATCCTTGAGAGCCGTGATTTTGCCAGGATCCGAGAGCAGTTCGTCGGGTTTCAGATGGGCATCGCCGGGAAAGCCTCCACACCCGATTTCCACCGCCTGAACGCCCAAACCGCTCAGGTATTTCAAAGCCTCCTCAAGGCTTCTGTCGGACAGCAGAACCGTAAAAACACCAAGTTTCATAGAACAGACCACCTTTCATAAAATACACGTGCCAGTGCAATTTAACCATAACACGTTACTATCTGAAAATGAGGTTCCTGAAATATTTGATGGTGAAGTCCACGCCTTTTTCACCGAGTTCGCCGGCCCACGTTGACGAGTGGGGTTCTATGCTGAGGCAGCGATCATATTTTTTTGCATAGAGCACCGAAATAAAGGCGCCCCAGTTGGTTTCGTCCATTCCAGCGGGAGGATCGTCAAACCGGTCGCCGTTCAGTACGAGCGATCCTTTCAGATGGACATGGTAGAAACGATCTCCCCATTCCATCGCTTCTTTCAGGTAATCGCCGCCGTAATAACGGCTGTGGGACGGATCGAATTTGATTCCAAGGTCCTTGAGGTGTCCGTGAACTATTGTCCAGCTCATGTTTTCTACAATGAAGTTGTTCCAGCGGCAGTTATACGTGGAAATTTTTACACCCTTCTCACTGCCCTTTTCAAGCAGCAATGAAAGGAATTCAATTGCAGCCTTGCAGTTGTCAAAATAGGACATATTTTCGTTATAGTTGCAACCGGTGACGAAATTGTCGCAACCGAGCTCGGACGCTGCCTCGATTAATTTATAGGATATTTCAAGCTCTTCCTTGATTATATTGCCTTTGCTGTCGATTTTGTCCGTTCCCCAGCGGCCGATGCTGCCGACCCCGACGTTGTATTTTTTGGACCATTCCCTGAGAGACGGGACACTGGCAAAGAATTCATCGGTGTTATACTCGATATTTATTGTAAATTCCAGAAAATCGAGCCCCCTTTGTTGGGCCGATTTAAATGATTCTTCAACAGGAGGCGCAATAATGCCGAGTTTCATGGACAAACTCCCCTTTTTTAATCAACTTAATGAATCGGATACATGCCTGTTACTTGTTGAAGTAAACGGGCTTTCCGGTTCTTGCGGATTCATAAATCGCTTCGAGGATTTCAGTTACTACGAGGGCTTCTTCGGGCTTAACCAGCGGTTCGGTGTCATTGAGTATGCAATTGATCCATGTTTTGGCTTCGAGGTCGCCGGGAGAATCCTGGCTGGCATCGTAGAAATCCACGCCCTTTGCGTCAAGTGCGGGCAGGGTTACATACAGCTTGCCATGGCGCTCTCCGTTGATCCTGAGTCCGTCCTGCATGTCAGCACCTCCCTCGGTACCACAAAGCGTCGTCCTTGCCTCTCCGGTCTGCAGCGTATTGAGAGCCCAGCTGGATTCAAGTATGATGGTTGCTCCGTTTTCCATGACTATGAATCCGAAGGCGGAATCTTCAACGGTGTACTTTTCAGGATCCCAGGGACCCCAGGCATTTCCTTCGCTGAGTTTCTTTCCGAGTTTCTGATAAGATGTGCCAACTACATACTTGGGTTTGTAGTTGTTCATCATCCACAGCGTCAGATCCAGTGCATGGGTTCCGATGTCAATAAGCGGTCCTCCACCCTGGGCGTCCTCATCGAGAAATACTCCCCAGGTCGGAACGGCACGCCTTCTGACGGCATGGGCCTTTGCGAAATAAATTTCTCCAAGCTCGCCGTTTTCACATACTTTCTTGAGATAAATGGAATCGGGTCTGAACCTGTTCTGGTAACCGATTGTCAGTTTTTTACCGGTGCGCTTGGCGGCCTCAACCATTCTGCGGGCATCGGCTGCAGTCTTCGCCATCGGTTTTTCGCACATTACGTGCTTTCCGGCTTCAAGCGCAGCAACGGTAATATCGGCATGTTCCCTGTTGGGAGTCAGCACGTGTACGACCTCGATGGATTCATCCTTGAGAAGTTCACGGTAATCCTTGTAAACCTTTGCGCCTTCCACTCCGTACTTCCTGGCGGCTTCCTCTGCTCTTTCGACAATAATGTCGCAGAATGCCACCATCTGCACATTGGGAATCTTGGCAAGGCTCGGCATATGTTTACCGTTGGCTATGCCGCCGCATCCGATAATACCTACTTTTACGATTCTTTGATTATCTGCCATAATTTAACCTCCTCGAATTGTTTTTATTGTCAAAGGCTTTATGCCTTTTAAACCGGGGTATATGCTGACTTCAGGGCGCCGGTGGAATCCCTTATGACAAGTTTGCTGTCCAGTATGACTTCCTTAACTTCGCGCGTGCCGTTTTTCAGCTGTTCAAGCAAAATTTCCATCGCAGTCTGTCCCAGGCGATATCTCGGCTGGGACACGGTGGTTAAAGCCGGACTTATCATAGAAGAAAAATCTATATTGTCAAAACCGACAACGGAAACATCCTTGGGGACCGAAAGCCCGCAGTCTGTAATCGCACGCATGACTCCCATGGCCATGACGTCGGAAATGGCAAATATGGCTGTCGGCCTGTTTTTCATTTTTACCAGGCTTCTTGCCACGTTCAGACCGCTCAGAAATCCGTAGTTACCGTACTGTATAAGTTCGGGGGAAACTTCTATGCCATGATCCAGGAGAGCTTTTTTATATCCGTTTTCGCGCTGAATTGCTGAAATAAACACGCTTTGGGTTCCTACGAATCCTATTCTCCTGTGGCCAAGATCGATAAGGTGTTTTACTGCTTTATAAGCTGCAGCTTCATTGTCAATCGAAACATGGGACAGGGATGCTCCGGGTATGTACTCGCAGCATTGCACCACTGGATAATCTTTGGCAATATCTTCGAGCTCGCCGGCGGAAAGAACGGGAGCCGTGAAAATGACCCCGTCAGCTATACGCTTTTTCAGAAGCTCAAGATAGTTTTTTTCCATTTCCGCTTCTGAATAGTCGTTGCAAAGCATTATGTTATACCCGTATTTTTGGGCCGTATCTTCCATTCCTCTTACAACTCTTGAATAAAAGGGATTTGAAATACTCGGAAGAAGCACAAGAATGGTTTTGCTTTCGGCGCGCCTCAAGTTCCTGCCCAGAAGATTCGGCTGGTAATTGAGTTCTTTTATGGCGGCCTCGACTATCATCCTTGTTTCGGGCGTAACGCGCGGACTGTTGTTTAAAACTCTTGAAACGGTCGCCACTGAAACTCCTGCTGCCTTTGCGACATCCTGGATTGTAACCATCTTTATCCCTCGCTATGTAACCGATTACATCCAATATTGTACATTAACCTTTTCTATTTTTCAACAAATCTGCCGTCCGTATTTTTTGCATTTATTTGCGCATTTTTTTCCGTAACACTGCTTGTACCAGCTATACTATTAATATTCTTGTTTTTTTGAAGGTATTTCTCATAAAGATCGGGTCTTTTTTGCTTGGTTCTCAGGAGCGACTGTTCGAATCTCCATTTTTCTATATTGGCATGATGGCCCGAAAGCAAAATATCAGGCACCTTTTTTCCCAGGAATTCATAAGGCCTTGTGTACTGGGGGTATTCCAGGAGCCCGTTGCTGAAGGTCTCTTCTTTAGGCGAGTCTTCGTTGGAAAGCACGCCGGGTATAAGGCGGCTTACGCAGTCCACAAGCACAAGGGCCGCGAGTTCTCCCCCGGTAAGAATATAATCGCCGATGGAAATCTCCTCATCGACGATTTCTTCAAGAACCCTTTCATCCACGCCTTCGTAATGACCGCAAAGAATCACGATATGTTTATACTGCGCGAGCTGCCGCGCTTTCTCCTGGTCAAGAACCTTTCCCTGCGGAGACATGTATATTACGTGGGGTTTATATTCAAGGTTCTGAACAACGGCCCTGTACGCGTCATATATGGGCTGGGCCATCATTACCATTCCGCTGCCGCCTCCGTAGGGATAATCGTCCACTTTCCTGTGCTTATTGCCGGAATAGTCGCGTATGTTTATGGCGTTAACCGCTATTATCCCGTTTTCAATGGCTCTTCCCAGTATACTCTCCCCGGCAGCGTTCCTTATCATGTCGGGGAAAATTGTCAAAATGTCGAACCTGTGCATTGCATGTCCTTTCTGTTATTATTCTCCATATTGCCTTCTATAAAAACTTCCGTTTTAAAGCAAATTTCCGTTTAAAGCAAACTTACGTTTTAAATCAAACCTTCTAAAGCAAACCTTCGGGAAGCTCAACAACGATTTTTTTGTTTTCAGGAGAAACCTCCTTTACGACGCTTTTCAGTGCCGGTATAAGTATCTCTCTTCTTTGCTTGTCAACAACCACGTAAACATCGTTGCTGCCTGTCTGCAATACGTCTTTGAGTATTCCGAGCAAACGGCCGGATGTTTCGTAAACCTCGCAGTCTATCAGGTCGCAGATAAACCAGCAATTTTCGGGAAGCTTAACCGCGTGTTCACGGTCCACTTTCATGAACAAACCCCGGAAAGCCTCCGCCGATGTCATGTCGTCAATTCCCTTGAATTTTACAAGAACGTTGCCCTTGAAAAACCTCACGCGTTCGATAAAATATTTCTTTAAACCGTCGCCGGTTTCAACAAAAGCCCATTCAAGGCTGTTGAATCGTTCTGGATTGTCCGTAAGCGGTATTACTTTCACTTCTCCCTTTACGCCATGGGTATTGACTATCTTTCCCACATCGAGATATTCCAGCATCGGTCTGCTCCTTCTGTCATAAATTATTCAGGGGACATGCGGCATACCTGTAAAAAATATGTCGGACGTCCCCCTTAATTAACTAGATAATTTCCACGACAACTCTTTTATTTTCTTTTACTGCTGCTGCTTTCATTAACACTCTTATTGCCCTGGCAATCCTTCCCTGCTTGCCGATAACCTTTCCTGTGTCTTCTTTTGAAACCTTGAGTTCAAGAATGAGGGATTTCTCCCCTTCAATTTCCTTGACTTCGACTTCTTCGGGATAATCGACAAGCGCCTTGGCAATTGATTCAAGCAGTTCCTTCATTGTCTTACCTCCCGGAAAATTTCTTATTCAATAATGCCGGTCTTCTTGAGAAGAAGCCTGACGGTGTCAGTGGGCTGAGCACCGTTTTTAAGCCACTTGAGGGCTTTTTCACTGTCTATTTTTATTTCAGCGGGATCGGTTTGCGGATTGTAGTATCCGATTTCCTCTATGAATCTTCCGTCACGGGGAAATCTTGAATCAGCAACTACGACCCTGAAAAATGGGTTTTTCTTGGCTCCCATTCTTCTAAGCCTAATCTTTACAGCCATTTTTTCACCTCCGGATCTGTTTGTCTATGGTTCTTGTTCAGGTTTATCAAAACGGCATTCTGAATCTGCCGAAACCTTTCTTTCCGCGTTTTCCCATATCGGAAAACATTTTCATCATTTTTTTCATTTCCTCGAAATCCCTCAGCACGCGATTGACTTCCTGTATGCTTGTCCCGCTGCCGGCGGCTATGCGCCTTCTCCGGCTCGCGTTGATAATGGAGGGATCAAGCCTTTCCTTCTTTGTCATTGATTTTATAATGGCCTCGGTCCTTGCCAGCTTCTTTTCGTCAACACTGATGCTTTTCAGCATCTTGTCGTTCATTCCCGGCAGCATGCCGAGGATCTTGTCAAGCGGCCCCATGCTTTTCAGTTGCTCCAGCTGTTCGAGATAATCATTAAAATTGAACTGCTGGCTTCGCATTTTTCTTTCAAGTTCGAGGGCCTTTTTCTCGTCAAAACTCTCCTGTGCCTTTTCTATCAGGCTCAGAACGTCGCCCATTCCCAGTATTCTCGAGGCCATCCTGTCAGGGAAAAACGGCTCGAGATCATTGAGCTTTTCTCCGGTGCCGGCAAACTTTATGGGTTTGCCCGTAATGGCCCTTACTGAAAGCGCAGCACCGCCCCTCGTATCGCTGTCGAGCTTTGTGAGCACAATTCCGTCAATGCCAAGCTTTTCATTGAAGCTTTCGGCCACATTGACGGCGTCCTGTCCCGTCATGGCGTCGACTACGAGCAGTATTTCATGGGGTTTTACTGCGTTCTTTATATTGTAAAGCTCATCCATGAGCTCTTCATCTATATGCAGGCGTCCCGCCGTGTCAATGATCACCGTGTCAAAGCCGCCGGTTCCTGCATGTTCGATCGCGGCTTTAGCTATATCAACAGGGCTGATTTTGTCGCCCATGGAAAACACGGGTACGTTGAGCTGGGACCCCAGGACCTCCAGCTGCTTTATCGCTGCCGGCCTGTAAACGTCGCAGGCAACGAGCAGCGGGCGTTTTCCCTGTTTTCTCAGGAGATTTGCGAGTTTTCCCGAGGCCGTGGTTTTTCCCGACCCTTGCAGTCCCACCATCATGATTATCGTCGGAGGCCGCGGGGAGAAGTTTATCCTGCTCTGGGTACCTCCCATCAGTTCTATCAGTTCTTCGTTAACGATTTTTATGACCTGCTGTCCCGGGGTCAGGCTTTCAAGCACTTCCTGCCCGACGCACCGTTCCGAGACCCTGTTTATAAAATCCTTTACAACCTTGAAGTTGACGTCGGCTTCGAGCAGCGCGAGCCTCACCTCGCGCATCATTTCTTTTACGTCTTTTTCCGTTACCCTTCCCGCACCGCGGATTTTTTTAAGCGTTTCCTGGAGTTTTGAGGACAATCCTTCAAATACCATGCTATGCTCCTATTCCATGTCATTGATAATTTCATCTATTATTTTTTCCACCTGCTCCAATTTTTCCGTGTCTGCCCCGCTCAACCGACTGCGGTCAATGGATCCGAGCAAATTCTTTATCTGCCTTATGCGTTCAATGTTCGCGACAAATCTGCGGACAAGACCCAATTTTTGCTCAAACCTGTCAAGGGATTCCTTACCGCTCTTTATGCTGTCGTGCACTCCCTGCCTGCTTATCCCGAAATATTCGGCTATTTCGCCCAGGGAGTAATCCCTGTTGTAATATAAATCAAGCATTGTATGCTGCCTTTCGGTCAGGAGCTGACCGTAAAAATCAAGCAGAAGGCTTGTTTCAAAAATGCTGTCCATTATATTACCTGCCGGTTATCGTGTCAAGTTTTTTTACTTTACAACAAAGCATATTTTAATCCGGGCACACCGTTTTGTCAATAGCATGCCCGGATTTTGAAGTGAAAAAGACAGACGATTTCAAAAAAGTTTTTCAATCAGCCTTCCGAGTTCTTCGAGCTGTTTCCTGATTTCTTCGTATTTTTCCTTCAGGTCCTCAATGGTGGTGCCGTCATCATCCCTGTCCTCCCGGGTTTCTTCCCCGGGTTCTTCCTCATCCGGACGGCCTGGTTTTTCGTCTTTCCGGTCATCCTTTACAGCATCGCGGAACAGGTCCGCCAGGGCTTCATCGAGATTGTCCCCAATACCGGCCCTGAACTCTTCGCCGCTCTGGTAACCGACAACCACCTGCCTGACCTGGGGTATCGACGAACGTCCCGCGGCACGTATGTATATCGGTTCAACATAAAGCACGCTGTTTTCAATCGGGATGACAAGCAGGCTTCCCTTGAACACGGTGGACTCTCCCTGGCTCCACAAAGAAATGTTCTTGGAAATGGCATCAATCGAGTTAATGTTTGCCTCGACTTGGTAAGGTCCGAGTATGTTCGTGTTTTTCGGGAATTTGAACAGTATCATCTCCCCGTAATTTTCGTAGGAATTCCTGACCGCCATCCACGAAACCATGTTGTGCTTGTTGCCCGACGGTGTAAAGGGTCTCATTAATATTAGTTCTTCCTTTTCACCCACGCCTTCGGGCAGACGGATCATGTTGTAATAAGGCTCGATTTCCGCTGCGTCGGCCTCCCTGAAAGACACCGTCGAAGAAACGTCTGAAGTCCGCTTGTATTGCGCGATGTTCCACAGGTCCTGGTTTGTGTAAAAGGAATTGACGTCCTGTTCCCTCGCAGGATCAAGGTGATATTTCCTCAGCATTTCGCTCTGAATTTCGAACAGCCTTTCAGGATACCTCATGTGGCTGCGGACGTCTTCGGGCAGGGGATCCTCGGTGAAAACCCACGGGTAAGCCTTTTTATATGCCCGGATAATGGGATCGCTGTTGTCGATGATATAATACCTGACATCGCCGTTATACGCATCCACCGTTACCTTTACCGGGTTCCTGATATAGTTTATTCCTCCATAGGCAGGGTGCATCTGGGAATAGGGATACCGGGAAGTCGTGGTGTAAGCGTCAATCACCCACGTAAGCCGGCCGTCCTTTGTCAGTATTATGTAGGGATCATTGTCCATGACCAGGAACGGCGCGCCTTTTTGGGCTCGCTCGATCACCTGGCGGTTGACAAGCAGTTTCGATTCCGGGGTTATATAACCTGATATAAGCATGTTGAAATCGGCGTATTTAAGAGAAAACAGCAGCCTGTTCAGAAAGCCCAGCCTTATTCCCCCGGTTCCGTTATAACGGGTTTCAGTGAGCCCGTCATAGTCAATTTCGTTTATTCCTTTTCCATTGACAATCACATGGTTGCGCGTCATTTCGCCGTAATATATCCTCGGTTCCGTTACCCTGAGATTGGGATCTTTCGATGACATCCTGAGCCCGCTGAGGATAAATTCCGCCTGTCCCTGTGGAGAGAGCTGGTTTATTGGGTTTATGACGATTCCATACCCGTGGGTGTATTTAAATGTTTTGTTTATATAGTTTACCGTGCCGGGAAGGCGGCTTGTGTCAATTTCCCTAGCGGTAATGAAGACCGGCGTGTCATTGCCGTTTATTGTATAGTTTATTATGTCTCCGTCAACAAAATTGTAGAAAAGCGTGTTGCTTTGGAGCTGCACATTTGTATCAAGCGTGGCCTGGAAATCGACGAGCCGGATATTGTTCTTGGTGCCCGCGTTTCTTTCGATTATTTCCGGCGTCAGTTCTTCCACTGAAGGGATTTCGATTGTCCGCGCCCTGTCGAGCCCGAATGCCGCCCTTGTACTTTCCATGTTGTATTTCAGGTACTGGCTTTCATACTGGAATTCATTAGGCTTAACCACAAATCCCTGCACGGCCGCGGAAATTATGAGCGCCAGCAGCCATACAGCAGGATAAACTGCAATGGCAATCAGCGCTTTTCTGAACCTGCCCTTCAGGATAAAATATGTGGAAAACAGTATAATGCCAATGAGCAGAACCGGGGCCACGTAGTAATATTTGAGCCATACGGCGTTCTCGACAAACCCGGCTCCCGTGGCGCCTATAACATCGGAATACAGGATGTTTTCCCTCGTCAGGATATAGGAGAATACCCTGATTACAAAAAACAGCGAAACATTTATGAGGTTGTGCCTGAGCACCGGCCTTGCCTTCAGGTTATGCAGCGTCAAATGATTATAAATCATTGAAAAAACAATGAGATAATACACTGCGGTATATAAAGCCGTAAACACCCACAAAACGGTGATATATTCATATATCAGCATCAGGAAGGGCCTTTGAAACACATAATACCCTATATCCCTGGAAAATACCGGGTCTTTCGCTCCGAAATCCACCGCGTTGAAGAAAGCGACGGCTTCGCGGTAGAAGAGATTGCGCGTGATAAAAGATCCGGCAAGCGCTATGACCAGGGAAACCGAAAAATTGGGCAGTTTCCTTATGGGAAGGTCCTGGCCGGCCATATGGCTGCGGAGATTCCTGGCAATAAAAAAGTTTGTCGCTGAAATGACGACAAAAATAAGCGCAAAATTTACGGCCGATGTAACCAGCTTGTATACAAGGTTTTTGACATATACTCCTGAAAGACCTTCGCCAATTTCTTCAAGCTGAATTATCTCGAGATAGATTTCCGTTGCCGCAGCCAAAATCACAACGGATGCCACGACGGCCGCGATAATGAAAATAACGCGCTTCAATTTTCTCATTCCTGTTTCCGCATAGTAGTCATAGATCAGCGTAATCCCCTCCTTTCAGCTAATCGCCGTGTTCTCAGGAAAAAAGGGCTTCAATAAATTCTCTTGGATCAAAGGGCTGCAGATCGTCAATGCTTTCGCCGATGCCTATGAACCTGACGGGGATATCAAGCTCGGATTTCACTGCTATTACAATACCGCCCTTGGCGGTTCCGTCAAGCTTCGTGAGAATTATGCCCGACACGTTCGTAGATTCACTGAAAGTCCTTGCCTGGGCCACGGCATTCTGACCCGTGGTGGCGTCCAGAACAAGAAGCGTTTCCACGTCAGCCCCGGGCAGTTCTTTTTCAATAACGCGGTATATTTTTTTCAGCTCTTCCATCAGGTTCTTTTTCGTATGCAGCCTTCCCGCCGTGTCGCATATCAGGAGATTGGCCCTGCGGGCTTTAGCTGCCTGCACTGCGTCAAAAATCACCGCCGCCGGATCCGAACCCTCGCTGTGACTTATCATCTCCACTCCGACGCGGTTTGCCCAGATCCTGAGCTGGTCAATGGCAGCGGCGCGGAAAGTGTCGCCTGCGGCCAGAATAACTTTTTTGCCCATGTTTTTGTAATAGTTGGCAAGTTTGCCGATGGAGGTGGTCTTTCCGACCCCGTTCACTCCCACGATCAATATTACCGACGGCACGGTGTCAAGTTTCAGTCCCGAATCCTCGGTCTCCATCAACCGTGTCAGTTCTTCCTTCAGTAGATTTTTAATCTCGGACGCGTTGGTTATTTTTCCTTCCCTTACCTTTTTTCTTAAATTGTCCGTGATTTTCATCGTGGTGCCTATTCCGACGTCGGCAGCTATTAAAATCTCTTCGAGTTCGTCAAACAGTTCATCATCGATTTTGCCGAAAGAAACCAGGACCTGTTCGATTTTTTCAGTGATTCCCTTTCTGGTCTTTGCGAGTCCGTTCTTCAGTTTTTCAAAAAATCCCATGTTGTCCTCCATTCAGCTTGCTTTTTCATCAAGTTTGAGTGATACGATCTTGGAAATTCCGTGCTCCTGCATCGTCACTCCGTAGAGAGTATCGGAAATCTCCATGGTTCCCTTTCTGTGGGTCACCATGATAAATTGTGTCCTGTCCGAGTATTTTTTTATGTACTCGGCAAACCTGTACACATTGGCGTCATCAAGAGCCGCCTCTATTTCGTCCAGTACGCAGAAGGGAGTGGGTTTAAGCCTCAGTATCGCAAACAGCAGCGCGATGGCGGTCAGGGCCCTTTCTCCTCCTGACAGCAGCATCATGTTCTGAAGTTTTTTCCCAGGCGGCTGAACGATAATTTCTATGCCGCTTTCCAGTATATTTGAGTCGTCGGCAATCCTCAGCTCCGCCTTTCCCCCTTCGAACAGTTCACGGAATACAATGTTGAAGTTTTCGTTTATCAGCCTGAACTGTTCAATAAACTGCTGCTTCATTTTTGAAGTGATGTCATAAATGACTTTTCGCAGTTTTTCTTCCGATTTTTCAAGGTCGTTTTTCTGATTCATCATGAATTCATAACGTTCCCTGGTTTTAACATAATCATCAATTGCGTTCACATTCACGGGGCCGAGCTCGCGAATCCGTTCCCTGTACTCGTTTATTTGTCTCTGGGCCTGGGTGATACTCCCGATGTCCTTCCTAAATTGCAGCGCATCGGTATAAGTAAGCTCATATTCATCCCAAAGCCGGTTCTGCATGGATTCTATTTCCGCCTCCGTCTTTGCCCTGCGAACCTCTATTCGGCCGTATTCCTCCTTGAGCAGCATGATTTCGCGGTTGATTTCAGAAACTGATTCCACGGAAACGGACAATTCTTCGTCAAGAACCTTTCTTTCCTCGGTAAGCCTGTCAATCTCAAACATTTTTCCGTTTTTCATCTCTTCCATCTGCCTGATTTGCTTTCGTAAACCTTCATTGGCCAGCGAAAGGGATTCGGCTTCGCGCCTGCTCTTTTCCTTTTCAGCGTTTTTGCGTTCGATGTCCCTCAATACGGCGCTCTTTTCCTTTTCAATGCGCGAAAGAGACTCTTTTATGGAATCCATGCTCTCGTTGATCGAATTTACCGAAATCCGAAGGTCCGTGATATCGTTGTACATGACGTCCCTCCTGGACTGTTCCTGCCTGTGCGATTTCTGGTTCTCTTCAATTGTTCTTTTTGTTTCTTCTATTTCCTTTTCAAGTTCTTCAAGTTCGCGGGAGTATTTGTCAAGCTCCGCCGAAATTTCAGCCTCCTGCCTTGAAAGCTGGTTTTTTTCCTCCGAAAGCATTTCAATTCTTGCCGCAATTCTTGACATATTGCTCTCAATCTGGCTTAGGTGGCTTTCATCCCTTATTTTAACCAGTTCCAGGTCTTTTAACTGCTTTTCGTGGGACGCGATCTCATTCTTTATTTCATCGGACTGCTCTTCCATCAGCCTTATTTTTTCCTCGAGATCTTCAGCTTCTTTCTGCAGCGTTTCGAGCTGCGCGGAAAGCTCGCGGATTTCCCTCTGTCTCGAAAGTATTCCCGTGCTTCCGTTATCGGCACTTCCGCCCGATATTGATCCGCCCGTGTTTAATATGTCGCCGTCCAGCGTTACAATACGGAAACTGTAGGAGAATTTCCTCGCCATTTTTATGGCATTGTCGAGGGTGTCCACGACAACGACCCTGCCCAGGAGGCTGAGAATTATACCCCTGTATTCGTCGCCGCAACTGACAAGATCGGAGGCAATGCCGCAAAATCCCGGCAGTTCCCCCACCTGTTTCCTTATATGTTCATCCAAGTATCTGCCCTTGACCGATGAAATGGGCAGGAATGTAGCGCGCCCGAGCCTGTTTTCCTTTAAAAACTCGATGGCTTTTTTAGCGTCTTCCTCCGTTGAGGTGACAATGTTCTGAAGCGCGCTTCCGAGCGACATTTCAATTGCCGTCTCATATTTCTTGTCAACGGTTATCAATTGTGCGAGGGCGCCATGGATTCCCGCGCCGAAATCCGGCGAGCGGCGGCATGCCTGGAGAATTTGCCTGACGCTCCGGGCGTAGCCTTCAAGATTTTTCTCCATTTCCTCGAGCATTTTCTGCCTTGACCGGCGCAACTGTATGCCGGATTTAACGGTGTTCAGGCTGTTGTGCAAGCCGCTGACTATAGAAGATAGCTCGTCCCCTTCAGAAACAAGCTCTTTTAATTTTTCGCCTGCATAGTTAATCGAAGCAGCGGTTTTTGCCAGATTCTCGCTGATGTCTTCCTTCTTTATTTTTTCGCGGTCGTTTTCGAGTTTTAAATTATAGATCTCGTTATCAATACTGTTTTTCCGTTTTGTTATATTATCCAGCGTTACTTTTATGTTTCCGATCTGCAGTTTCTTGTCGGAGACAAGGTCAAGCCTGTCCATGACGCTTTGCTTAAGCTGCTCCATGTAGCGTTCCGATTCATCAAGGGATTCAAGCAACTGCTCGTATTTTTTCTGGCTTTCTTCGAGTCTCGCGGAAAACTGCCTGTGCTGGCCCCTGAGATACTCCAGCTTTTCAAGCTTTGCCGCGGCTTCCCTGTCCAACTGGGCAGCTTTTTCGTGCAATTCGGCTATTTCCTTTTCAAGCCTTTCGATGTTTATTTTGAGGTTGTTTATTTTTTCATCATTGAGCCTTATTTCCGAATGATTTTTTTCAAGGCTGTTCTCAATGTTGTAAAATTCCTGTCTCGCCGTATTGATCCTGTCTTCGAGCGTTTTCAGAAGCTCGCTTTTTTCCCTGTTCGCTCCGGCCAGATCCTCAAGTTCCCTTGTCTTGTTTTTTATCTGTTCGCCAATGTCGGAGCACTGGTCTTCCATCTCTTTTATCCTGTTCCTGAGCCTTGAAATGTTTTCTATGTACACGTTGACTTCCAGGTCCCTGAGACTCTCCCTGAGCGAAAGGTATTTTTTTGCGGTTTCTGACTGCTCCCTGAGCGGTTCCAGCTGGTTTTCAAGCTCCGCAATAATGTCGTTTATGCGCACGAGGTTCTGCCTTGTAAGCTCGAGTTTTCTTTCCGCCTCGATTTTGCGCAGCTTGTACTTCATTATTCCGGAAGCTTCTTCGAATATATGCCTGCGGTCTTCAGCGCGGGTGCTGAGTATCTCGTCAATCCTGCCCTGGCCGATTATGGAATATCCCTCGCGGCCTATGCCGGTGTCGAGAAAAAGCTCGTGTATGTCCTTGAGCCGGCATGGGGTCTTGTTGATAAAATATTCGCTTTCACCGGAACGGAAAACGCGGCGAGTTATGGTAACTTCGCTGAATTCCACGGGAAGCGCCGAGTCGGAATTGTCAATTGTTATGGAAACTTCCGCATAGCCCAGCGGTTTTCGGTGCTCCGTTCCCGAAAAAATGACATCCTCCATCTTTGTTCCCCTGAGGGTTTTTGCGCTCTGTTCGCCAAGCACCCACCTGACGGCGTCGGCAATGTTGCTTTTGCCGCTGCCGTTGGGACCGACCACCGCCGTTATGCCAGGATTGAATTTGAGAGAAATCCTGTCGGCAAAGGATTTAAAACCGTGTATGTCAAGACTTTTTAAATACAAAATATCCACCCCGTGATTTCAGTAGCCTTTTCGTGCGGCCATACTGAAACAAAATCACAGTTCTTGCTGGCGCACTTTTTTAATTCTAACAATAAAATGCAGGATATTCAATCGTCCATCGATGAAAAAAACTGCATTTGCATGCAGTTTGGCATTTTACCTGGTTTCAATTATAAATTTGATTGCAGTTCTTTCTTCACCGTCGATAGTTATTTCCGAGAAAGCAGGAATAACCACGAGATCGATTCCGTTCGGCGCAACAAATCCACGGGCGATGGCGATTGCCTTGACTGCCTGGTTTACTGCCCCTGCTCCTACCGCCTGCAATACCGCGCGTTTATAATCTCTTAAAAAAGCGGCTATGGCACCTGCAACGGCTTTAGGTTGTGAATTGGCCGACACTTTCAGCATTTCCATGACATATTCCCCCTGTCAACTATGAAAATGTGAAATGTTGTATGAATAGTCGTTCTTGGATGTTGGACAATCATATCATATAATTATAAAATATTACCATTAATCTGTAAATACCGTTATTCCACCGTCAGATCGAAGTCACCGCGACCTGGTGGTCCGACTTTTACCACAACTTTCGAAAAGCTGTATTTTTTCTTTAAATATTCTATATTGCTTCTTTTTTGTCCTACAATGTTGGAAATATTTTTTTCTGGCGTCGTTATAAAAAGTGAACGCCCGGGTGCTGACCCTGTTTTTTGAAGAACCGAGTCAATCTTTTTGAGCATGAGCCTCGATTCAACCAGCTGGCCGAACGCGGGGTGGAAAGGACCTGCCACCACATCGCCTCCCTCGCTGATTGTCTCCGTGGGCTGGAGTCCCATCCTGATAACTTTTATATTGTGCTTTCTGTACAGCTCCAGGAGTTCAGAACATATGTCAACCGCCTCCTCCAGTGTCAAAGGAGTGTACCTGTTTTGCCTGTACATCGCTTCAAGTGCCGTATCCTTTATTACAAGCGTCGGATATATTCTGACTTCGTCAGGACCGATCCCGGCCACTTTTTCGGCGGTGGCAAGGGATTTTTCCCTGCTGTCGCCGGGCAGTCCCAGCATTGTCTGTATTCCGAGCCCCATTCTGCCTTCCTTTATAAGGCGGCTAGCCCTGTACACGTCCTCCGCCGTATGGCCGCGCAGGCTCTTTCGCAGGACCTCGTCGTCCATGCTCTGTACACCGAGCTCAACAGTCCTGACGCCATAGCTCTTTAAATAACAAATGACGTTTTCGTCCACAAGGTCGGGTCTCGTGGATAACCTTATGCTTCCGACCCTTCCTGCCTTTACATATTTATACGCCGTGTCGAGAAGCAGAAACTGGTAATCCCTGTCGATGCCTGTGAAACTGCCGCCGAAAAAGCCTATCTCCACCTCGGTGCCTTCTTCAATCGTGGACAGATGCCTCTGGATTATTTCATCCATCTCGGCAACTCCCGGTTCTATCAGCCGGCCGCTTATTTTTTTCTGGTTGCAGTAAATACAGTCAAAAGGGCAGCCTTTGTGAGGCACGAAAATTGGTATGGTAACGTGGGCGGCCATCACATGCCCATCCTCTCCAGGGCGTCGCGCGCGGCGTTTTGTTCCGATTCCTTCTTGCTCCTGCCTTCGCCGATCCCCATTACCATATCGTCTACTTTTACCTGGCTGCGGAATATCTTATTATGGTCGGGACCGTTTTCTGCAATAAGCTCGTAAGTCACCTTTTTTTCTGAATCTCTCTGGATCAGTTCCTGGAAATATGTCTTGTAATCCATCTGGATCTGGCCCTTGACGCCCTTATCGATTATGTCGGACATATGTTTCTTTATGAATCTCGCTGCGCTTTCAAGCCCGCCGTCAAGAAACACTGAGCCAATGAGTGCTTCAAAGGCGTCCGAAAGGATTGACGCGCGACGGCGTCCTCCCGTCTGCTCTTCTCCCTTTCCCAAAAGCAGGTATTCGCCGAGGTTAATTTTCTTGGCGCATTCCATGAGCGACGGCTCGCATACGATTCCGGCCCTGATCTTCGTCAGGTCGCCCTCTGAAAACTGCCCGCAGTTATAATAAAGGTGTTCCGTAATAACGAGGTTAAGCACGGAATCGCCGAGAAACTCAAGCCTTTCATTGCTTTTCATGCTGTTTTTCCTGTTTTCATTGGCAAAGGAACTGTGAGTCAGCGCAAGAACAAGGTATCCCCTGTTTTTGAACCGGTAGGAAATCAAATCCTCGAATTCAGAGATTCTTTTTTCTGAAATTATGTCTTCCAAGCTCATATGTATCACCTTTCCGTCTCAATGTCAAACGTCCGCTGACAGTATTCCGGGCATTGTCTCGACTTATTTGCGACCTGTTTCCTTTTTGCGCATCATTCGTAAACAGCATATCATTATCATGAACAGTATCTCGTAATTATCCCGGCAATATCCGTTATTACAAAATTAAAAACAGACTCTTCAAATAATTTATACTTTGACTCTTCAAATTAAATTAAGACTGCATCCTGCCAAAATCCTGTCTAAATTAATTGTCTATTTAATTATAATAATAATCCATTTTCAGCAGTGCTGCAAAAAGAAAACAGGCGGATTTTTGCTTCCGCCTGTCCTGTTTTTGCTTATAGCGCCTGTTTCGCCGGTTTGCATGATCAACAAAACTGTTTGATGCCTGAAACAACGGCAATTATGTTATTTTTTCACTGATATTTCTTAAACACGATTGCCGCGTTGTGTCCGCCGAAACCAAGAGCGTTGGAAATTGCGTATTCCACGTCGGCCGGCCTTCCCTCGTTGGGAATATAGTCAAGATCGCATGCGGGATCCGGATTCCGGTAGTTGATCGTGGCCGGCAGGAATCCTTCCTTCAGTGCCATAGCTGTTATAACGGCTTCAATTGCGCCCGCTGCGCCCAGCAGGTGCCCGGTCATGGATTTTGTGGAACTGATCGCGAGCCTGTAGGCGTGTTCGCCGAACACCTTCTTGATAACATCCGTTTCCGCGGGATCATTCAGCGGCGTTGATGTTCCATGGGCATTGATGTAACCGATTTGCTGCGGTGATATGCCGGCGTCTTTTATGGCGTGCTGCATGCACTTGACTCCGCCGATGCCCTCGGGATGCGGAGCCGTAACGTGCCACGCGTCGCATGTACAGCCATAACCGACGATTTCGGCAACAATGTCTGCGCCGCGAGCGACGGCATGCTCGTATTCTTCCAGTACCAGTATTGCCGCTCCTTCTCCCATGACAAAACCGTCGCGGTCCTTGTCAAATGGCCTGCATGCTGTTTCAGGATCGGGATTTGTCGACATCGCCTTGGCCGAGCAGAAACCTGCAAAGGAAAGCGGTGTAATTGGGGCTTCAGCACCACCTGTTATCATGACGTCAGCATCGCCCCTCTGGATCACCTTGAAAGCATCTCCAATGGCGTTATTAGCCGTTGCGCAGGCGGTAACAACACATTCGTTGAATCCCATGAACCCGTATTCCATGGCGATCCTTGCCGAGGCCATATTGGCTATCATCATCGGTATGAAAAACGGACTTATTCTTGCGGCGCCTTTTTCAAGCAGCACCCTGTGCTGGTCTTCCAGCGTCAGGATTCCGCCAATACCGGAACCCACGAGGACACCTACCCTGTCCTTGTCCATCGTTTCGGTTTGTAAACGCGAACTTTCGATCGCCATTCTTGCTGCAGCCATTGCAAACTGCGTATAGCGATCCATCCTGCGCGCTTCTTTCTTGTCTATGTAAAGCAGGGGATCAAAATCAGTTATTTCTGCAGCTACTTTCGTGGGAAATTCCGCTGTATCAAAACTGGTCACTTTTTTTATGCCGTTTTTCCCCTCTTTTACGGCACTCCAGAATTGCTCGACGCCAATTCCGAGAGAATGTACGACACCCATTCCGGTAATAACAACGCGTCTTTTCAAATTAATCCCCCTTAAAAAAAAGTCCCGTTTTGGGACTTTTTTATGTGTTATTTTTAATGTATTCCACTGCATCTCCTACCGTGGTAATTTTCTCTGCTTCACTGTCGGGAATTTCAATATCAAACTCCTCTTCCAGGGCCATTATCAATTCAACAATATCCAGTGAATCAGCACCTAGATCATCCAGGAAGGAAGACTCCATCTGAATATCATCTTCCTCGATTCCAAGCTGTTCGGCAATGATTCTTCTTACCTTTTCAAATACCATAAGTTCACCTCCTTCCACAGAGGAAGTACTGCGTATAAAGCCAAATTCATGCAGCAGCATTTTACACTAAGATATTATTACATTACCAGTCCTCCGTCAATATTAATAACCTGACCGGTTATATAATCCGATTCGGGAGATGCCAAAAACCCTACAACATTGGCCACATCCTCAGGCGTCCCAAACCTGCCGAGCGGAATGCTGTTGAGGTAGGCTTCCTTGACCTTGTCAGGCAGCACTTCTGTCATTTTGCTTGTTATAAATCCCGGAGCCACTGCGTTGCATGTGATTCCCCTCGAGGCAAACTCCCTCGCTGTGGTCTTTGTAAGGCCGATTAAGCCAGCCTTTGATGCGGAGTAGTTCGCCTGTCCTGCATTGCCTATGACTCCGGCGACGGAGGCGATATTAATAATTTTTCCAGATCTTTGCCGGATCATTATTTTCGCGGCAGCCTTAGTGCAATTGAACGCGCCCTTCAGGTTGATGTCCAGAACGGCGTCCCAGTCCTCCTCGGACATCATGGCCATGGGCTTGTCGCGTGTAATGCCTGCGTTGTTTACCAGTATATCCAGGCTTCCGAAAGTGTCAACGGCCGTTTTGACCATGGCCCTGACATCTTCAGGATTCCTGACGTCTCCCTTGGCAACGGCCACGGGGAAGCCCAGCGCCTTGAATTCTTCATAGGTCGCGTCAATGCTGTCAGATCCCTCGATATCATTAAGAACGATGTTAGCGCCCATTTTTGCAAGTTTCAGAGCAATTGCCCTGCCGAGTCCCCTGGCTGAACCGGTTATAAGGGCAGTTTTTCCTTTCAGCGACAATGCTATGCACCCCTTTCATATGTAATTGCAAATTCAGGATAAACTGCAGGCTTAGCCCGCAAGTTCCTTAAGCGTTGCATTTAATGACTCCATGTCTTCCACGTTGAGAGTCCTGGCATTCTTATCGATTCTTTTAACAAACCCGCTTAAAACCTTGCCCGGTCCTATTTCGACGAAAGTGTCGACGCCATGGGCCAGCATAGTGTTTACGCACTGTTCCCACAGCACTGCCGTGCTCACCTGACGTACCAGCAGATCTTTCACACATTCGACTGATTCTACGAAATTGCCGGTTACATTGGTTACCACCGGAACTTTCATTTCTTTAAGCTCCACACCGGCCAGTTCCTGCGCCAGTTTTTCGCCCGCGGGTTTGAGCATGCTGCAGTGGAAAGGAGCGCTTACCGGAAGAATCACAGCCCTTTTGGCTCCCTTTTGCCTGCATATTTCGGACGCTTTCTCAACCGCTTTCACTTCGCCTGCAATCACTACCTGGCCGGGGCAGTTGAAATTGGCAGGTTCCACTGTTCCTTCCGATGAAGCCTCGCTGCATGCTTCAATGACGTTGTCGTTGTCCAGACCGATTATTGCCGCCATTGTTCCAACGCCTACGGGCACGGCCTCCTGCATGAATTTTCCCCTTTTTCTGACGATTGTGACCGCATCGGCAAAAGACATTGTGCCGGACACCACGTGGGCGCAATATTCGCCAAGGCTCAGGCCGGCTACTGCATCGGGCCTGATGCCGTTTTCGAGCAGGGGCTGAAGGCAGGCAATGCTGGTCGTTACAATGGCAGGCTGCGTATTCTCGGTAATTTTCAATACTTCTTCATCGCCTTCAAAAATCATTTTTTTTACATCGAGCCCCAAGGCTTCGGAAGCCTCATCAAATACGCGATCAGCGCCGATATGGTTTTCGGCTATTAATTTTCCCATTCCTGGATATTGCGCACCCTGACCGGGGAATATAAATGCAAGCTTTCCCATAAAGCCCCTCCTTTGCTAAATTCCGCTTAATTAACGCCCGTATCCCCGGGCTGATTCTTATTCCATCGGATTATTGCCGAACCCCAGGTCAGACCGCCTCCGAATCCGACCAGAAGTATTTTGTCTCCCTTCAACAGCCTTCCAGCCCTGTATGCCTCGTCAATGGACACGGGTATGGAAGCTGAAGAAATATTGCCGTATTTATGAATTACGGGCATCATGTTTTCGTCGGATATCCCGAGCCTCTTAAGTGCGCCTTCAATTATGCGAACATTCGCCTGGTGTGGAAATATCATCTTAAGATCCCCGGGAAGAGTGCCTGTTAAGTCTAGAATTTTTTCCGTCGCATGTTCCATTATTCTGACGGCGAATTTGAACACTTCGCTGCCGTCCATCCACAGCACGCGCTTGTTTTCATGAGTCCTTTTTTCAATATCCGATTCATCCATATGGCAGCACGGTATGGTAAGGCAGCGACCCGCCTCCCCGTCGGAACCCAGGTATGTATCTATTATTCCATAGCCTTCTTCCACTTCTCCTATGACGACGGCTCCCGCGGCATCGCCGAAAAGCACGCATGTCTTCCTGTCCTGCCAGTCCGTCACCTTGGAAAGACCTTCGCAGCACACCACCAGGACATACCTGTACGTGCCGCTGCTGACATACTGCCTTGCAACGGACAACGCGTAAATCATTCCCGTGCAGGCAGCGTTAAGGTCAAATGCCGCTGCATTCCTGGCGCCGAGTTTTCCCTGGAGGATGCAAGCCGTTGAAGGCGTCAGGTAATCGGGAGTTTCCGTGGCTACGATTATAAGGTCAATGTCTTCTGCGCTTATTCCTGCATCTTCAATGGCCCTCAGCGCTGCTTCATATCCTATGGAATAGGCAGGCTGACCTTTATCCAGGATCCTGCGCTCGCGGATGCCCGTGCGCTTTATTATCCATTCATCGCTGGTGTCAACCATTTTTTCCAGGTCACTGTTCGTGAGGACATTTTCGGGCAAACAGCTTCCGATACCAATTATTCCTGCCGGTTTAAATCTCGTTTTCAATATCGCCGACCTCCATGTCCTTGAATTGCTCGCGGATAATCTCGATTATATTGCTTTGTGCAAGATTTACTGCATTGAATACCGATTTTTTCACGGCCTTGGCATTGGAACTTCCGTGGGTTTTCATAACCTTGCCGTCAACACCGAGAATCAGCGTTCCGCCATATTCCGCGTAATCAAACTTCCTCCTGAACTTCTTGAGACTGCCGGAGACAGCCAGTGCCGAGATTTTTGACAAAAGGTTCGAAGTATATATATTTTTCAGTTCCGTTATAAACAGGGACCCTACGCCCTCCATCAGCTTCAGAGCCACATTGCCCGTGAATCCGTCGGTCACGGCTACGTCGACAACGCTTTCAGGAATGTCCCTGCCTTCGATATTGCCTATAAAATTGATTCCGGATTCCGAGAGAAGCTTGTATGCCTGTTTAATTGTTTCATTGCCCTTCTGGTCCTCGGAACCTACATTGACGAGACCTACCCTGGGATTTTCTATGCCCATGACATTCCTCATGTACAACGAGCCCAGTATTCCGAATTGCAGGTAATTCACAGGCTTGCACACGGTGTTTATTCCCGCGTCCACGAGCATTACACCGCTTTTTTTTGCAGGCAGTATCGGCGCGAGGGCTGGCCTTACCACTCCCCTGATTCTTCCGAGGGTCAGCATTGATCCTACGGTAAGGGCCCCGGTGTTACCCGCGGAAAGGAAAACTTCGCCCTTTTTCTCCTTTAACAGGTTAAGACCCACGACCATCGAGGAATCCTTTTTTGATTTTATAGCCTTCACGGGCACGTCATTGTTTTCAATAACCTCGGTCGCATTGTGAATTCTCAGCCCTTTTCCGCTGTATTTCCTTTCCTTTATTATCTTTTCAATTTTTCCGGCATCACCGACAAGCAGTATCTCGAATCCGTTTCTTTCAAGCAATGCGTCTATGCATCCGTTTACAATCGCTTCCGGGGCATTGTCCCCGCCCATGGCATCGACTATTATAACCAAAACTGTCACTCCTATTAAAAAACTTTCAGTATAATTTCAGATTCATTAAATATCAGGCTCAAAACAGGACCAGTCTCAGAACCAAATCCTGCTTAAACCTTTTCAAGGGATACAAGTATGAACTTTCCCCTGAAGGTTTCCTCCTGCTTTACGTATATTTTCACCCAGACAATGTACTTGTTGTCCCTTTTTCTTTTTACTTCGGCTTTTGCCACAAGTTTGCTCCCCGCGTAAACCGGGGTCTTGTATTTAATGTTCGCCACGCCCACCAGTGCGACCTGGGCGTCAATAACCGCTATCGCAAGGGATTCAGCCAGGGAATATATGAAATGACCCCTTACTATTCTCGTCTTTTCAAAAGCCATGTCCATGTTTGTCTCAAGAATGGAAATGCCACTCTGGCCGAGGTTTAGATCTACAAGCTCTCCGATTATTTCCCTTCCGTGCATCGACCTTACTTTTCTATAATTTTCCTCGGCTACATTTTTTATTCTTCCCCGAAGCTCGGGAATGCCCAGTTCAAGCCGGTCCAGCCGAATGGTCGGAATGCTCACGGAGAGTTGTTCCGCCAGCTCTTCGTCAGTTAAAAAGGGATCTTCTTCAATTTTTTCCAACAGGAGTTTGTGCCTCTCCCTCTTGGACAACGATCTGCTCATAGATACACCTCTGATTAAATACATATATTTAAACGGGCAAATTTATTACCAAGTAATAAATTCTGATGATAAAAGTATATTATATATTTTTTCGATATGCAACCTTTTCCTTTAAAATGTATTTCAAATGTTTCAGAAATGATTTGTTTCAATAAAAATGTATTCAAATTGAATATATTTCACAATAAAAATACTGAAATATGTATGTCAAACACAAATCCGTTAAAAATAAATTATATTTAAAAAGTATATTCAAAACAAGATATTCCAATATCAAGCCAGGTGGTTCCATGCAGCAAAAAAGCCGCAAAAGCGGCTTTTACATCCAATTGTATTCAGTTATACTCCAAAACGAATATCTTGATCACGTATTGTCAGTGCCAGGTTACTCAGCCCGCTTTTTTCTCAATCAGAACATTAATATTTTTCCTGATATAATCGTACCCTGAGTAAACAGTGATTATCACCGCAACAAATATGGCATAGCGGTCAAAGGGAATACCTAAATACCTGAACGGGAAGTTTTCGAGCAGAGTGACTGAAATCGCCACGGTCTGGGTAACCATCTTCAGTTTCCCAAGTTTTCCAGCGGCAATGACGATTCCTTCCGTCGCGGCAACGGATCTCAGACCCGTGACCAGAAGCTCGCGCGCTATAATGATCATGGCTGCCCATCCCGATATTCCGTATCCCGTCAGTTCATTGCGCTGAACCAAAGCCACAAGCGCCGCTATGATAAGGAGCTTGTCTGCTATGGGATCAAGAAAAATACCCAGTTTTGTAATCTGCTTTCTCTTTCTCGCGATATATCCGTCCACTCCGTCAGTGCTCGAAGCTATTATGAAAAACACTGCGCCGATATAATTTCCGTAGTTCAATATGAAATCGTTCAGAGCCTTGAGCTGCGGCTGTATGAACGACAACAGGCTGCTCATGACAAACCGTTCGGGCAGCGGTATTATGAACAGCATGAATACGGGAACCAGGAAAATTCTCGTCAGCGTTATTTTATTGGGCAGATTCATCTTGGACCTCTCCTATTAAATCATAATTATCCGCATTCAGTATCTTTACCCTGACAATCTGTCCATTCTCCAGGGGCTCGGGACTCAGTACATGGATCAGGCCGTCAATGTCAGGTGCATGGGCATAACTTCTTCCCAAATAAAAAATACCGTCGTCAGAAACTCCTTCTATCAGCACATCCAGCATTTGGCCTAAAAAGCTTCTGTTTTTCTCGGCAGAAATTTCCCTCTGAAGCTCCATTATTTTCCGCTGCCTCTGCCGCGCCGTCCTTCTTGGCACCTGGTTTTTCATCCTGGCAGCCGCGGTGCCTTCTTCCCTTGAATAGACAAAAACTCCAAGGCGGTCAAACTTAGTTTCCTTTACAAATTCATAAAGTTCATTGAAATCTTCCTCGCTTTCACCGGGAAAACCGGTTATCAGCGAAGTTCTCAGGATTATTCCCGGTATTTCCCGCCTGAGAGTATCCAGCAGGTTCCTGATGAATTCGGGCGTTCCCCTCCTGCCCATAAGCTTCAGTATCTTGGCGCTTATGTGCTGAATGGGAATGTCGAGGTATTTGCATATCTTATTATTTGATTTTATTTCATCAATGAGCTCGCGGTCAATCTCTTCCGGGTAACAATAAAGAAGCCGTATCCAGTGCACCCCTTCAATGGCAGAAAGCTCCCTGAGCAGCGGTACCAGCGCAGGCTTCCCGTACAAATCTTTTCCGTAGCGCGTTGTATCCTGGGCGATGAGTATCAGTTCCTTCGTGCCCTGCGAAACCAGCGCCCTGGTTTCCTTCACGATGTCTTCCATTTTTCTGCTCCTGTACTCGCCCCTCAGCGCGGGAATTATGCAATAGGTGCAATGGTTGCTGCAGCCCTCGGCAATCTTGACGTACGCATATGCTTTTCCCGTCGAAACAAGCCTTTCGTTCTCAAGGTAATCCAGACGGTCGGAAATGCCGCAGCAAACGGGTTTTTCCCCCTGTTCCGCCCTTTTGACAATTTCCACTATACTGCCATAATCACCCGTTCCAACAACGGCGTCAACCTCGGGTATTTCCTTCATTATCTCGTCACGGTAACGTTCAGCCAGGCAACCGGTGACAATGAGCAGTTTGCATCTTTCCTGCTTGCACCGGGCCAGTTCGAGAATTGTCTCTATTGACTCCTGTTTTGCCGAATCTATGAATCCGCATGTATTTACTATCAAAATATCGGCGTTATCCCTGTCGCCGGTTATCTCGTATTCATCGGCTGAAAGCAGTCCGAGCATGATTTCGCTGTCCACAAGGTTTTTGGGACATCCAAGGGAAACAAGTCCTACAGTCTTCTTCAAAATAACACTCTCCATCCTTAAATCCATATTACATTATTTCCTTTAAAGAATGATTTGTCAACTATGATTAGAACCGCGCAAAAGTCCCGCCAAGGATGCCTTGAGGAATCTGCGCGTGTCTTATTTTCCTGCGGCTTTTTGGGTTGCATGCGTGGTTAATATGTATTATACTATTTCCATAGTATTTATTACCAGATAATAATAGTTATTAATAATTCACCGTACAAAGGAGTGTGTCGGGATGGATTACTTTTTAACCGAAGAACAGAAAATGATTAAAGAGCTTGCGGCAAGAATCGCGGATGAAAAAATAGCGCCCGTTGCTCTTAAATATGACGAGGAAGGCATTTTTCCCCATGACATTGTCAAGGTGCTCGCCGACTCCGATCTTTGCGGGGTATATATCCCGGAAGAATACGGCGGCCTCGGCGGAGGCGTCTTTGAAATGGCTCTCGTGGTAGAGGAACTTAGCCGCGCCTGCGGAGGAATAGCTCTCGCCTTTGCAGGAACCGGTCTCGGCGCGTTTCCCATAATACTCTTCGGAAACGAGGAACAAAAAAGAAAATACCTGCCTGATATTGCCGCAGGCAAAAAGCTTGCCGCCTTCGGCCTGACGGAAGCCAATGCGGGCAGCGACGCCGCGGGAATACAGACAACGGCGGTCCGTGACGGCGATGAATATGTCCTGAACGGAACCAAGCAATGGATAACCAACGGAGGAGAAGCCGACATATATACAATAATAGCCTGCACTGACAGGTCCAGGGGAGCGAGGGGTTTTTCCGCCTTTATAGTCGAAAAGGGCACTCCGGGATTTTCTTTCGGAAAAAAGGAAAACAAGATGGGCATTCGTGCATCAAGCACGAGGGAACTGATTTTCGAAAACTGCAGGATACCGAAGGAAAATCTGCTGGCGCGCGAAGGAATGGGCTTTATAGTTGCAATGAAAACCCTTGACAGAACCCGACCCGGTGTCGCAGCCCAGGCTTTGGGCATTGCCCAGGGCGCCTTTGACGCTGCCCTGAAATACTCGAGGGAAAGGGTCCAGTTTGGCCAGCCCATATCATCATTCCAGGCAATACAGCACATGCTTGCCGACATGGCCATCCAGATAGAAGCGGCAAGGGCGCTTGTCTACCAGACTTGCAGGTACATAGACAGCGGCGCCAAAAATTTCTCCAAGGAAAGCGCAATGGCAAAGGTAATGGCTTCCGACACTGCCATGAAAGTCACAACTGACGCAGTACAAATCCTTGGAGGTTATGGCTACATGAAGGAATATCCCGTTGAAAAAATGATGCGCGATGCAAAGATAACTCAAATATATGAAGGCACCAACCAGATACAGAGAAACATCATTGCGCTGGAACTGATAAAGGAGCTTTCCGCGAAAAAAGACTAATGCAATTAAACGGGGCGTTTTTCGACGCCCCTATCTGTTTCAAGCTTGCTGAATTTATGTTTACAAGTTTATCATTTATTACTTTTAATACCAGGAATTCTATATATCTTCATTTTTATATTTTCTGAGCAAATTCATGACGAGATCGCCGTCAAATCCCCTGTGCCTGAGGAAAGCGAAAGCTTTTTTGAAATATACCTCGTCGCTCAGGTCGTACTTTCCGAATTTCCTCCTCAAAAGGCTTTCCGCCACCGCTTCGTCATCGGGTGAGTACTCGCTTAATGCAGTCTGGATTATTTCATCGGGCACTCCCCTGCTTTTAAGTTCATAACCAAGCATTCTCCGCGATTTCGGCTTGAGCTTGCTCCTGTCGTACAGGAATTTCTGCGCATAAATCAGGTCATTTATGTAACCCATTGATTTAAGCTCTGAAATTGTTTCGTCAATCGTATCGGTGTCATAACCTTCCGATTCCAGCTTCTGCCTGACTTCCCTTTCAGTGTGCAGTTTCAGGGCAAGGTACCTAATTGCGGCGTTTTTGGCGTCTTTTTTTATTACGTGTTTTTTGATATGCTCTATCTCCTCATCGGTTATTTCGGACTTTTCATAGAGTCCCAGCGCCAGGAAATCTTCTTCGCGGATCGAGAAGGCAAAACGGTTGTCCACGTATACGGACAGAACATCCCTGTTTTTTTTGCTTTTAACAACATCCGTTATCTGCATAATTTCACCTGCAGCCGATTTGCGGATTTAAGCAGGCTCAGCTTTCGAAAGCATTATCTTCCGGTGAAATTTCCCTGCTGGAGCTCATGCTTTTCAAAAATGCCTGGCTGTAATTCTCCCTGATTTTTCGTTCAATTTCTTCCAAAATGTCCCTGTTCTCACTGAGGAACTGTTTTGCATTTTCCCTGCCCTGCCCTATCCTCTGGCCGTTGTAAGAGAACCATGAACCGCTCTTGTTTATGATATCCAGGCTGACTCCTATGTCCAGAACGCTTCCTTCCCTCGAAATGCCGGCCCCGTAAATAATGTCAAATTCGGCTTCCTTGAACGGGGGCGCAACCTTGTTCTTCACGACCTTGACCCTCGTTCTGCTGCCAATAACTTCATTGCCCTGCTTTATAGACTCAACGCGCCTGACATCGAGCCTTACGGAAGCATAAAATTTCAATGCGCGTCCGCCCGGCGTCGTTTCAGGATTGCCGAACATCACACCGACTTTTTCCCTCAACTGGTTGATAAATATGGCCGTTGTGTTGGACTTGCTTATAACTCCGGCCAGTTTTCTCAGGGCCTGGGACATGAGCCGGGCCTGAAGTCCCACATGGGCATCGCCCATTTCCCCGTCTATTTCCGCTTTTGGAACAAGAGCGGCAACCGAGTCTATAACAATAACATCTATCGCCCCGCTCCTCACCAGGGCTTCGGCTATTTCAAGCGCCTGTTCGCCGGTATCGGGCTGTGAAACGATCAGATCCTCTATGTTGACCCCGAGATTCTGGGCATAAACGGGATCGAGCGCATGTTCAGCGTCGATAAAAGCAGCTTCGCCTCCTGCTTTCTGAGCTTCAGCGATAATGTGAAGCGCAACCGTTGTTTTTCCTGAAGACTCCGGTCCGAAAATTTCCACGATTCTTCCGCGCGGCACACCTCCCACTCCGAGAGCGATATCAAGTCCCAGCGCTCCCGTGGGAATGACGTCAACATTCAGATGAGTAGATTCGCCTAGTCTCATGACCGCGCCTTTTCCGAATTGCTTTTCAATCTGGCTCAAAGCTATGTCGAGTGCTTTTTTCTTTTCAGACATGTTGAGAAATATCCCCCTCAAAAGTTTATCGAACGCTTGTTCTGAAAAAATTATATATCTTTTTCTTCCATAAGTCAATGGATAAATGTATTATTTTACAAATTATTAACAATTTATTGCTAATGTTGTCGATAACTGGTTCTTGGTTTTCATGTAAAGTTCTCAGTTTTCAGGTAAAGAATCATTTCTAAGTCGCAATAATTTTTTCCTCAATATACCCAGTAAATTTACTGCCTCCTCTACACCGAGAACAATCGCCGCCGTGAAATACAGCGCGACACCGACGGCGACAAAAATTGCCATGACCGCTGCTTCTCGAATTTTTCCGGCAAGGCTGAAGATTTCCGCAAAATCAACGGGAATCATGCGGCTCAGAATAAAAATCAGCACGCCCATTATAGCTGAAGCGAGTGAAACCCTGGCCAGGTAGGGTACCAGCCTGTTGGGCCGGAACAGCCGGTCCTTTTTTGACAGTATTACTATCAGTACCGCAGCGCAAACCACGCTTTGCAGCGAATAGGAAAACGCCACGCTCCCGAGTCCGAAAACGTTTCGGAATTTTCCGACGAGCAGCAGGCATGACGCAATATTGACAAGCATGGAGGCAACGCCCGTAATTACCGGAGTAAATACATCGTTGCGCGCATAAAAGGCCCTGTTCAATATGGCCAGCAGTGACTGGGCCAACATCGCCGGCGTAAACCACGCAAGCAGGTTGGCTGTAACCGCTAGTCGCGTACTGTCAAAAAGGGGCGACCACTTGTATATCACGCTGACAACATGCTGGGGTATGGCAAGAAAAGCCGCCATCGAGGGCACCACGAGAAACAGTACCGAGCGCAGGGCCTTTTCCAGCACACGGCAGTATTCATCGTTGTCCTCGAGCGCGTAATTCTCTGAGAGTGAAGGCAATATGGCCGTACCAAGGCCCATGGCGAATATGCCGTAGGGCAGCTGCCATATATCCGTTGAATTGGAATATGCCGTCAAGCTTCCCCCGGGAAAATAGGAAGCAAAGCGCTGCGAAATCAGCACGTTAAGCGGCATGATAGACGAAGCCGCGAGCGATGGCACCGCAAGGCGCACCAGTCTTCTGAAACCTGCGTTCCTGAAAAGTATAACGGGCCTGTAGTGCCTGAAATTTTTGAACGCAAACTGGAACTGGAAAAGAAAATAAAACAGCGAGCTGCCCATTATACCCAGCGCAATCTTGTCCACACCGTATTTATTAAAAAGCAGTATGCTAAGAACGGTTCCAATGTTATATACCGACGGACCGAACGCGGCTGCGGCAAATCTCTTGTAGGAGTTCAGCACCCCGTTGGTGAAACCGGCCAGCATAATGAAACACACGGATGGAAACATGATCCGGGTTACCTGGACAGCAGTCCTTTTTGCCTCGGCGTTGAGTTTTGTCGCAGTCAAATCGACCAGTTGCCTGGAAAAAATAATTCCGGCGATACTGAACAAAACCATCAGTATTACAACACAGTTTATGAATGAACTTACCGCTTTCCAGCCTTCCTGTTCCTGGCGTCTCGCTATGTATCCCGACAATACGGGAATGAGCGCAGCTGCTATAGATCCTCCAACAAGCAGGAAATACATGAAGTTGGTAATGGAAAATGCCGCAAACAACGCATCGGAATCGTTCTTGGAAAGCATGTTGGGAATCAGGGTCGATCTCAGAAAACCCGTAGCCCTGCTGAGAACCATTGAAGTCATTACCGTTATTGCGGCGCCGGCCAGCCTGTAATTTTGCTTTGTAGCTTTCAATTTCGCATCTCCTGTTTTTAAATTAATTTTGATGTAAAAAAATAAACTGTTATCAATTACTTGGACAAAAAATATTTTAACAAATATAAATAACTGAGATTGTTTCAATGCTTTAATACAATACTGCATTTGCACATGGTATTGCTTATATAAGGTATTGCTTATATAAGGTATCGCTTATATAAAACATTGCTTATGTATATTTCTTAATTGCCTATATATATATTTCTTTCAAATTTGCTTATATAATATTGCTTATATAATTATTGCCCGTTTTCAATCGTTACCGTATTTTGAAAGCAGGTATCTTCTTATCATGTCAAAGGCATTGAGCGCCGACAGGTTCCTGATCTTTGCCCTGTCGCCCCATAAATGCAGTTCCCTGCAGGTTTCATATGCTCCGTCGGACAGTGCCATGAAAACCGTGCCGACGGGTTTTTCCGGCGTGCCGCCACCGGGACCCGCAATACCCGTTACCGAAACACCTATATGGGTACCGGCTGCTTTCCTTGCTCCCCTGGCCATTTCCAGCGCCGTCTCGCGGCTTACCGCACCATGTTTCATCAGCGTTTCCATTGAAACGCCAAGATTTTCAACTTTGGCTTCATTGCTGTAAGTTACGAATCCCCTGTTGAAAACGGCGGAAATGCCGGGTATGTCTCCGAGCCTGGAACAGATCATTCCTGCAGTGCAGGATTCCGCCACTGCAATGCTTACGCCTTTCTTTATAAGCAGGTCTGCCGTAACCTGCTCAAGGCTCCTTCCGTCCGTCGAGAAAATATTGTCACCGAGCCTTGCAGAAATCTCGTCAATAACGGGTTTCAGAACCGGCTCCGGGTCCTCGTCCCTTCTGCACCGCGCCGTGACCCTCAGAGTTACTTCGCCTTCGCGGGCATAGGTGGCAAGCGTCGGATTGGTCTGGGCGTCTATCAGGTCCATCAGCATGCTTTCAACCATGGATTCCCCTATGCCGAAAATCCTGACATATACGGAATGCAGGACATACTCCGACTTCGAAAGGAAATAGGGCATCACGTATCGTTCAAACATCGGCTTCATTTCCGAAGGCGGACCGGGCAGCATTATTACGACCTTTCCGTCTGTCTCCACGATGCACCCCGGAGCTGTGCCCGTTCCGTTGTCAAGAATTATCGAGCCCTCGGGGAAATAGGCCTGCCTTTTATTGTTTTCAGACATTACGCGCCCCGTTCTCCTGAAAAATTCCTCTATTTTTTTAAGGCACTCTTCATTGAGCACCATCTTTCTTCCCAGTACTTCGGCCACGGTCTCCTTTGTCAGATCGTCCTGAGTGGGACCAAGACCCCCGGTCATTATAACGGCGTCAGACCTCTGGAGAGCGCGCTTTACAGCGTCCTTAAGCCTGACGGGATTGTCCCCCACCACACTGTGGTAATAGACGTTTATGCCTGCATCGGGCAAACGGCTTGATATATATTGGGCATTTGTATTGGCTATCTGCCCCATGAGAAGTTCCGTTCCGACTGCAAGTATTTCAGCATCCATACAAACCTCCTGAAAAACCCCGATCTCAAAACCAGCAGTTTCGAAATGCAAAAGGCCGTAAAGGCAAAATCCCGGGCTCAAAGGGACATTTGCCATAAAAATCATATAATTATTATACTACTGCATTTGCCGTTGCGCCAGCGGTCGTTTGTAAGGTACTGAAAAAAACCAAAATTATATTCCGGAAGTATATGGTATAGACGGATAGTCCTAAAAATTCGGTTAACGCTCTAATAAAAAGGTAAAATATTATATGAGAAGAAAATCGACAATAATCGTTTTATCCGGCTGTTTTCGGGTAGAAAGGAGGCGTGAACATGGAAAAGACAATAAATAAGGTTACCATAGTTGGAACGGGATTTGTCGGTTCCACAACGGCTTATACGCTGATGCTCAGCGGCCTGTTTTCAGAAATCGTCCTGATAGATGTCAACAAGAGCAAGGCCGAGGGAGAGGTAATGGACTTAAACCACGGCATGCCGTTCGTGCGCCCCGTGAGAATATACATGGGCGATTATTCCGACACAGTCGGTTCCAGTCTCGTCATAATCGCCGCGGGAGCCAACCAGAAACCCGGCGAAACGAGAATTGACCTGCTCAACAGGAACGCGGTGATTTTCAGGGACATTGTTTCAAACATAATAAAATACAACACGGACTGCATACTCCTTGTGGTGACCAATCCCGTGGACATCCTGACCTATGTCACCTATAAGTTGTCGGGTTTTCCCAAGGAAAAGGTCATAGGTTCCGGAACGGTGCTTGACACCGCGCGTTTCAGATACCTCCTGGGCGAACATGTGGGCATTGATACAAGGAACGTCCATGCCTATATAATCGGTGAACACGGTGATACAGAAGTGGCCACATGGAGCCTGACCAATATCGCCGGCATTCCCATGGAACTTTATTGTGAACATTGCGGAGGATGCGAAGGATCAGTGTCAAGGGAGGAAATCTACAACGAGGTGAAAAACGCCGCCTACAAGATAATCGAAAGAAAGGGAGCAACTTACTATGCCGTCGCCCTGGCTGTCAGAAGAATCGTGGAAGCCATTGTCAGGGATGAACATTCGATCCTGACAGTTTCAAGCCTGCTCGAGGGACAGTATGGGCTTAACGATGTCTGCCTCAGCGTTCCTACCATTGTTGACAGGAGAGGAGTCGGAAAAATCATTGAAGTGCCCCTGAGCGACGATGAATACAGGAAGTTACAGGATTCCGGAAGGACGCTGAAGGAGCTGAGCCGGCAAATACAGTTATAAAGACTCTAAAATTTCCGGTTATTTTTTCAATACCGGGTTGTAAAATTTCAGGGCTTATGCGGCCCTTTTTTTTATGATACAATTTTTATATATTAATGATAGTTTTTATATATGCTACAACTATAATGTAACTTTTGATACAATTATGATGTTGCTTAAAATTCAATTTAAATATGTTAAAATACAATTTAAATATGTACTTTAATCTAAATTTCATCATTTAGTCACATTATTTAAGTATGTGTTTTAATGTAGCTTTTATCAAATGCAACTTTAAATTTTCTTTCACCGTGCGCAAGACATATTTTTTATACTCAGTCCGATTCTTTGCAAAGGGTGTGTAGTATGAATTATTCGATGCAAGTTCTCAAAAAAATAATTGAAAATGTTGAAAAAGTCATAATTGGCAAAAAGAATGCCATTGAACTGACGCTCATTGCTCTTATGTGCGGCGGACACGTTCTCATTGAAGATGTGCCCGGCGTTGGCAAAACAAGTCTCGTATCCTCTATCGCAAAATCCATAAACGCTTCCTTTAAAAGAATCCAGTTTACTCCTGACATCCTGCCTTCGGACATCACGGGTTTTTCCATATACAACCAGAAGACCGGCGAATTTGAGTACCGCCCGGGAGCCGTAATGAGCCAGATAATCCTGGCCGACGAGATCAACCGTACTTCGCCGAAGACCCAGGCAAGCCTGCTCGAGGTAATGGAAGAGCGCCAGGTTACCGTTGACGGCACAACATACAAGGTACCCTCGCCGTTCATGGTACTCGCCACGCAAAACCCCGTGGAATATGTCGGCACGTATCCTCTCCCGGAAGCGCAGCTGGACAGGTTTTTAATCAAAATTTCCATCGGCTACCCGGGATTCAACGAGGAGAGTGCCATACTGACGCGTTTCCAGTACGACAATCCACTCAACAGCCTTAAACCCGTTGCCGACGGAAGCGACATTATTGCAATCCAGGAGGAAGTAAAGAATGTCGTCGTTGATCAGACGCTGAACAAGTACATAGTAGATATTGTAAGCCAGACAAGAAGACATCCCGATGTCACTCTTGGCTGCAGTCCCAGGGGATCGCTGGCCCTGTTCAGGGCATCCCAGGCCCATGCGTTTCTCAACGGCAGGACATATGTCCTGCCCGACGACATCAAGAAAATGGCGGTGCCCGTTCTCTCTCACCGCATTATGCTCAAGCAGGAGGCAAAACTCAAGAAAATTTCGCCCAATGAAATAATTGAATCAATCCTGGGCAACACGACTATACCAATGGTGGATTAACATGCTCAAAACCAGGCTTTTATACGGAATACTCGTTTTATTCGCAGTTTTATTCGTTCATTCGTACAGCGGAATGGTTCCAAACCTTATTTTCAACCTGCTGTGGGTTCTTCCTGCGGTTTCGTTCCTTTACACTCTTTTTGTATATTTCAAATTCCGGTTTGTACAGAGCATAGACAAAACCACTTTTACCAAGGGCGACAGGATGAGGCTTACCTTCTCCCTCGGAAGCGACGATTATCTCCTGTATCCCTACTTAAAAATCACTTTTTTCGGGTCCGATACTGTATTTTCCGACCAGCTTTCTTCGAAAATTTTCTCCCTGTACCCAAGGGAGGTAAAATCCTTCACCGTGGACCTTGAATGCAAATACAGGGGCTTTTACAAGGTCGGCATCGAGTCCGTTGAAATAAGGGATTTCCTTGGAATTTTCCGTTTAAGAAACAAATACAGCGAAGAAAAGACGATAACAGTATTTCCGCGCATAGTGGTGCTCGAAAAATTCAGGCTCAGGACTAATTTCATGTCAGAAACCCAAACCGTCCTTGACAACAAGTATGAAGACATGGCAACCATTTCAGATATCAGGAAATATGCTTACGGCGACAGTTTTAAGAAAATTCACTGGAAACTGACGGCTAAAAGTAACGAGTTAATGGTGAAGAATTTCCAGGGAACTTCCGAAACCGGCACAGTTCTCCTGCTGGACCTTCAAAAACTGCCCTTCAGCGAGGATATCAGGATAGTGGTGGAAGACAAGCTCATTGAAGCCATGGTGGCAGTGGTTTACTACTGCCTTTCAGGATGGATACCCACAAACATAATTTATTTCGAAGAAAAACTGTTAGATATCAAGGCAAAGAATCCCCTTGATTTCAACTCCGTATACAGGCTGCTTTCAAGGGTACGCTTCAACGAGGAGACCAAAGCGGGAGACCTGCTCGAACTCTACCTGAACGAGCACATAACCAGGGCGAACATTGTTATTTTTACCTCCGTCGTCGATTACCACCTTTTCGACCAGATATACAAAGCAAAGTATTCGGGCTATGAGGTGATCCTGGTTTACGTTTCTCCCGAGGAACTGACGGGAATGAAGGATGAGACCGCCGAAAACGTGCTCTCTTACCTGCCTGAAATCGGGGTTGACTATTATAAAATCAATGTCAGCGATGATATAAAGGCCGTATTTGAAAACCGCTGAGAAAAATTTGCATCGGAGGCATTATGAAAACCGGAAAGGCATACAAACCGCTTGCAAACCTGATATTGACCGTTTTTTTCAGCTTCAGTTTCATATTTGCCCTGACCGAATCCATGCTTTTCTGCGATTTTATGGGCAATTATGCGCAGCCGCTTTTTCTGCTGATATGCCTCTATATTGCCGCATGCTATCTTATTGAAAAATATGTGAGGAATAAAAAAGCCTTGTTAATATATACAGCGGCAGGCACGGTTTTGCTGTTTGCGTTTCCGCTGCTTGCAGGGCCGAAAAACTCAAGGGTTTTTTACGGCTACTTCGCCGATTTCTGGCGCTGGTTCATGCAGTTTCTAAAGTATGCCGACAATTTCTACCGGCCATACGCCATTATTACAATATTCCTTTTATGCCTTTTGCTCGTGCCCCCGATTTATTACTTCACGAGGGTTCACTACAATTTCTATGTCATCATGATATCGGGCCTTTCCCTGTTCCTGATCCAGTGGATTAAAGGCTATTTCATGAGTTACACGGCATTTTACATTTTCATGTTTCTTTTGTTGATCCTGTATCTCCTGCATGTTTATCAGATTCACTCGGAGTCGGAACAAAGCGACCTCGTTTCGCTGCAGACCTTTATTGCATGGATACTGCCCGTTTGCATAGTCGTTTTTGCTCTTTCGTTCAAAATTTCCCAGCACACCAAGCCTCCGAGAATATCCTGGCTCAACAGGGCGCTGCTGTCCTTTCTCGATGACATGAACAAGACTGGGAGTTTCAGGGCTTTTGACTATTTTTCCCTTGGAATAACCGGGTTCGGCGATGAAGGCAGGCTCGGAGGACCGGTAAGCCTTGACGACACCGTGGTCATGGAAGTTACGGCTTCAAGAAGGATATACCTGAAGGGCGCTTCGCCGGATTACTATACGGGTTCGGCATGGATCAACTGGCAAAATACAAGGCAGCTTATTGACAATCCCAATAACTCCAATTCCCTCGATGTTTTGTTATCTGAAACTTCCGACCTGTTTGAAGGCGGAAGCAAGGATAACCCCATGAACGTAGATTTTCTTGAAATCACTGAAGGACCGCGTCTTTTGGGCTTTACTGACTACAAGAAAAGCATTTTTTACATTGACGATATTTCGGTGAAATACGTGGCGCTGAACACGAGATCCCTGTTTGTACCGCTTAAAACCAGGAGGATCGTGTACACCAACGTCAGCAAGCCCCTGAAAACCTATATTGACAAGTCCGGCGTCTATTCCCTTGACCGGAAGGCAAAAAAGAATTTCAGCTATAACCTTGTGACCCTAACGCCGCGGTATAATGACGAAAATTTCATAAATCTTCTTAAGAAAAGCGAAAAGGGGCTGTACAGCAACTATAGCCACGGGTTGAAAGTAGGTGTAACGGTTGACACCGTTAAAAGGCTTGACAATTATGCCAGCGAGATTTACAGGATATATACCCAGCTTCCGGGCAACCTTCCCTCTCGTGTCTCACAGCTGGCTTATTCGATAAGCCAGCCTTACGACAACAATTACGACAAGGTTAAAGCCATTGAGACCTACCTTGTGTCAAATTACGCCTATACCCTTCGTCCCGGCGAAACTCCGGAAGGAAGGGATTTTGTGGACTACTTCCTGTTTGATTTGAAGGAAGGATACTGCACCTATTACGCTTCAGCGATGGTTGTCATGGTAAGGTCCCTCGGCATTCCCGCGCGTTACGTGGAAGGCTACATGCTCCCTCCAAAGTCCGACGGATTCTCAAAATATACCGTGACAAATCAGCAGGCCCACGCCTGGGTGGAAGTCTACTTTGAAGGCGTAGGATGGGTCACTTTTGAACCCACTCCTCCGTTTAACAGGGTGTTTTACAACAGCACCAAACCGTTTGACACGAAACTCTCGAAAGACTTCGAAGAAGATCCGGCCTATCGTGATTACTTAAGGCTGCTCAGGGAATATGACAGGAGTGTTGATGATAAAGCTTACCGCGAAGCTTTGGCGAAGCAGATAATAACCGTTTCGGCAGTTGTTTTTTCCACAGTGTTCCTCGTGATCGCGCTGATATTCCTTTACAATATAAGCGTAAGAAAATATCGCATGCGCTCCGTTGAAAAAATGAAGCCCAGAGAATGCATCCTGTATCTTATGGCTTATTACATGAAAATACTCGCGCTGCTCGGCCTTGAGATAAAAAAGGGCGAAACGCCGCTGGAATACAGCAAGAGAGTCGGCAAGATCCTACTGTACGACCGCTATGCGTTCCGCAACGAACCCATGGAAAAATTCCTCGAACGTATAAAAAATCTTGAGGACATTCACAAGCAGTCAAAATTCATGGCAGTTATGGACGCATTCATAATGGCGCGTTATAATCCATCGGCGGTTACCGAGGAACACAAGCAGACCGTGTTGTCATACTATGGTCAGCTGATGGAGAAAGTACGGATATCCATGGGAAGGCCCAGGTATTTCTACAACAAGTACATTCTCGGGAAGTTTAATTTTAAATAGTAAATATAGTTAGAAAACATACGAAAATACTCTGAAAAATATGATTATCGGAGATATCCAAAATAATACAAATTATTAAAAAAATATTAATTCGAATTATTCAATTGAAAATTATTTTAATTATTTATTTAATAAACTGTTTAATAAACTAAATAAACAAAATGCACTTCATAAATGCATGAATTTAGCCAGGCATTCATGAAGTGCATTTTGCTACATGCCTCAAAATATCGCCTGAAATATTGCCTAATGTATGTGAACTTGGCAAATGCTTCATGCCTATAATGAATAAACGTTTTCGGACGGAAGCACCTTTATATTGTTTTCGATAAGCAGGCGAGCCGCCTTTTCCGGATCCTCTACCCGGATTATTACCATTGCTTCGTTTTCTGACTTTCCTACAAAAGCGTACATGTACTCAATATCAATATTTGCTGATTCCAGGACATTCAGCGTGTCACAGAGGCCGCCGGGCCTGTCTTCTATTGCAACGGCGATGACATCGGTAAGTCCGACGGCAAAACCGTTTTCGGCTAGAACTTTTTCCGCAAGCCCGGGATTGTTCACTATGAGCCTGAGTATGCCGAAATCCGTGGTGTCGGCTATGGACAGGGCGCTTATATTTATGTTGTTTCTGCCGAGAACCCTTGAGACTTCGGCAAGCCTGCCCGACTTGTTTTCAAGAAAAACGGAAATCTGTTTTACCAGCATTTCTCTACCCTCCCCGATATCGGATCATTCATGCAGTTTTCTCCTGTCAATAATCCTTTTTGCCTTTCCTTCGCTTCTCTCAATGGTCTTGGGCTCGACGAGCTTCACCTTGCAGCCAATGCCCAGCGTAGTTTCAACCTCGTTCCTTATTTTTCTTTCAACATCTTCGATATTTTTTATCTTGTCGGAGAACATGTTTTTCGTCATTTCAACCCATATTTCAAGGGTGTCAAGCCTGCCGACCCTGTCAACGATCAGAAGGTAATGCGGGGCCGTTTCACCGTTTTCAAGCAACACGCTTTCTATCTGCGAAGGGAATACGTTTACACCTCGGATTATCAGCATGTCGTCAGTTCTTCCGGTTACCTTTGACATGCGCACCGTTGTCCTGCCGCATTCACATTTGTCATAATTAAGTGATGAAATATCCCTGGTCCTGTAGCGTATGAGCGGCAGTCCTTCCTTGGTCACGGTGGTGAATACAAGTTCTCCCGGTTTTCCCGGGGGTAAAGTCTCCCCGGTTTCAGGATCGATTATCTCGGGGATAAAATGGTCTTCCTGTATGTGAAGGCCACAGCGACACGGGCATTCCGTCGCCACTCCGGGACCTATTACCTCGCTGAGCCCATATATATCAATAGCCATTATTCCGAATTTTTCTTCTATTTCCTTCCTCATGTTTTCGGACCACGGCTCTGCGCCAAAAACTCCTGCCTTCAGTTTAAGTTCGCTTTTGTCAATTCCCATTTCCTCCATGACCTCCGCCATATGGAGGGCATAGGATGGTGTACACGCCAGTATGGTGGTTCCGAAGTCTTTCATTATCTGTATCTGCCTTTTTGTATTTCCGCCCGAAATGGGAATCACGAGCGCTCCGATGCGTTCCGCGCCATAATGAACCCCGAGTCCCCCGGTGAACAGGCCGTATCCGTAGGCTACCTGGATCAGCGATTCGCGGTCTGCTTCCGCGCATGTCAGCGTCCTTGCCATGACTTCAGCCCAGACGTCTATGTCCCTCCTGGTATACCCTACAACGGTCTGTCTTCCCGTGGTGCCTGATGAAGCATGAACTCTTACTATTTCGCTCAAAGGCGAGGCAAACAGTCCAAAGGGATAATTATCCCTAAGGTCGTCCTTGTAAGTAAAGGGCAGCTTGTGAAGATCATCCACGCTTCTTATGTCGGCGGGTTCAATGCCAGCTTTCTGCATCTTGTCCCTGTAGAAAGGAACATTGTGGTAGACTCTGTTGACAGTCTCCACCAGCCTGTCGGATTGGATTCTGCGCATTTCTTCCCTTGTCATGCATTCATAAGTAGGATTCCAGTATCGCATAAATTGACCCCCCGGTTATATTTACACTGCATTATAACCTGCTTCAAAAGCATTCATGTTAACTTCAAGGTATTTTGGCGGAACGTTTTCCCTGATCGCTTCAAGCCAGACTTCTTTTTCTATTGCCGTTGATTTCGCCATCAAGCCAATCAGAACCACGTTAATCGCCCTGGCATTGCCGCATGCCCTTGCGATGGAAAGCGCGTCCATGGCCTGGGTATTTGGAAATACCCTTTTAATTTTTTCAACTATGTTTTCCGGGTATTTTTCCTTCCCCATAATAACGGGCATCGGATTGATCCTCTGGTCATTTATGATCAGTTTCCCGCCATCCTTCAGGTAATCGATCCAGCGCAGCGCTTCCAGCCTTTCAAACGCAAGCACTATATCGGCCATCCGTTTTTCAACGATGGGCGAATGGACTTTCTCACCCATTCTCACGTAAGTCACTACGCTGCCGCCTCTCTGGGACATTCCGTGAACTTCTGAAACCTTTACGTCATATCCCTTTTTCATTGCCACGCTGCCGAGAATTCTGCTCGCTAGAAGCGTTCCCTGTCCTCCCACGCCCGCAATTAAAATGCTGAGATTACTCACGGTTTTCACCATCCCTTTCAATGGCGTCGAACCTGCATACTTTTGTGCAGAGTCCGCATCCTACGCACAATGCGTCATTGATTTCAATATGGGTTCCCATGTCAACTATGGAAGGACAGGCTATGGAAAGACACATCCTGCATTTTTTACAGCGTTCGGGATTTATTTTCAGGGGTCCTTCATGCCTGACGTATTTTAAAAGAGCGCAGGGGCGGCGTGATATTATGACCGACGGTTCATCGGCGCTGACTTCTTCTCTCACGGTTTTTTCAAACTCAGCTATGTCAAACGGATCAACCACCCTGACTCTTTCAACTCCGATCGCGTATGCCAGTTTTTCAAGATCAACGCGCTTCGTAACCTCTCCTTTGATGGTAAATCCCGTGGTCGGATTGTCCTGATGTCCTGTCATCCCTGTTATCGCGTTATCGAGTATTATAACGGTAGAGTTTCCTTTATTGTAAACAATGTCAATCAGGCCTGTTATTCCTGAATGTATGAAGGTGGAATCCCCAATAATCGCCACTGTTTTCCTGCCGAAATCCCTTCCCCTGGCTTTTTCCATGCCGTGGGCAGCGCCTACGCTCGCGCCCATGCAAATGCAGGTATCCACGGACTGTATCGGAGGAAGCGCTCCAAGGGTATAACAGCCGATATCCCCGGATACGGTGAGCTTAAGTTTTTTCAAAACATAAAACATACCTCTGTGAGGACAACCGGGGCACATGACTGGAGGCCGCACAGGAACGTTTTCTTCTATTTTCGCTCCCGGCCCTGGCTTTTCACCTAAAATCCTCTCCTTAAGCAGCCACACGCTGTACTCACCGGTACTCGGAAGCAGATCCTTTCCGACGGCTTCAATTCCCAGGGATCTTACATGCTGTTCAATGAAGGGTTCCAGTTCTTCGATCACATATAGTTTCTCCACCTGGGAGGCAAACTCCCTGATGAGCCTGTCAGGCAGGGGATATACCATGCCCAGCTTAAGGTATGATACATCCCCGAAAACTTCCCTGGAATACTGGTAAGCTATACCCGAAGTAATAACGCCGATTTTCCGGCTGCCCCATTCAATCCTGTTCAGGCTGCATTCGTTGGAAAACTCCTTAAGCCGCTGCATCCTTTTTTCCAGTTCAACATGCCTTTTTCTTGCCATGGCGGGCATCATTACATATTTGTCCGCGTTTTTTACATATTCCTTTATGACATATTCTTTCTTCTCGCCTGTTTCAACAATGCTTCGGGAATGGGACACCCTCGTGGACAGGCGCAGGATGACTGGACAGTCAAATTTTTCGCTTATTTCAAACGCTGCCATGGTAAAATCCCTGCATTCCTGGCTGTCCGAAGGTTCAAGCATCGGAACCATTGAAGCCCGCGCATAAAACCTGCTGTCCTGTTCATTCTGGGAACTGTGCATCCCGGGATCGTCGGCGACCGCAATCACGAGCCCTCCGTTCACTCCCGTATAGGACAGCGTGAAAAGCGGATCCGCTGCAACGTTCAACCCTACATGCTTCATGGAGCAAATTGCCCTTGCTCCCGCAATGGAAGCGCCTGCAGGCGACCATTCCGAGTAAATATCGTCATATTTGGCCAGTTCCTCGGTTATCTCGGTACTTGGCGTGCCGGGATAAGCTGTGGCAACCGTCGCTCCGGCTTCATAGGCTCCCCTGGCGACAGCTTCATTCCCAAGCATAAGAAGTTTCATTCTCTTTTGACCTCCAAACTGCAAATATTAGTGTATTTTTAAAGCATTTTCTGCATACTATACAACTTCGCTGCATATTGCAACCTGCCCAAACCATGTGCTGCTCTTTCTCATATGCTCGGTATCATATTCTCAGTTTCGAATTCTTTGTATTTTTTTCAGTTTCAAATGCGTCAGTCTTAAAGGTATCGTCATAATCAAAGCTTTGTCGCAGCCTCGTCGGACACAAGAGTTTTGGGAAGCGAGTCGTGAACCCGGCTCAAGCTTTTCCGGGTAAGCAGACTCACGGCAGGTACCGCGACAAGCGACATAAGCATGGCTACCGCCCCGATGGCAGGCGCGCGGCTGGCATCCATGCCGTAATAAAGCGTGCCGCCCAGCGAGCAGGCAAGGCCGGTAACAAATCCAGCCCAGGCGCCGGCTTTGGTGGTACCTTTCCAGTAAAGTCCGAAAAGGAACGGCGCGAGGAATGCTCCGGCTATTGTCCCCCATGAAAAGGACATCAGCGTCAGTATCGCATTGGGCGTAACGGCAACCAGGAAGGAAAGTACTACGAAAATGCAGCAGAGCGCCCTCATCAAAACCATCACATTTTCCTTTTTCATATTGGGCGCTATATATCCCTTGACAAGGTCCATTGCTATGGCAGAGCTCGAGACCAGCACAATGGAAGACAGCGTTGACATTGATGCCGACAGGACCAGTACTATAACCAGTCCCATGAGTGCGTCAGGCAGCGCCATGTCCAGCATCCTGGGCACTATCAGGTCAAAATTGACTCTTCCGTTTACTTCAGGCAGCGTATTGTCAAGGAACAGCCTTCCGAACGCTCCCATAAAGTAAGCGCCACCGGCGATAATTAGCGCGAAAACAGTGGAAATGACCGTGCCTCTTTTCACGGCATCGTCATCCTTAATTGCATAAAACTTATGCAGCATCTGGGGAAGCCCCCATGTGCCGAGACTTGTCAGCAAAACCAGCGACAACAGCGCAGCGGGATTGGGGCCAAAAGGCGATACCAGTCCCGAACCCTCTCCGGGTATTTCCGACAGTCTTCTGACGCCTTCAGCAAGTCCACCCACCTTTGGGTGGCTTATAATGGAAGCCAGCAGGATCGCCATGCCGGCAAGCATTACAATTCCCTGGATGAAATCATTTATGGCCGTCGCAATGTATCCGCCCAGAATGAGGTATATACCCGTAAGCAGCGCCATAGCCATCATGCAGTAAATAAAGGGAATTCCGAAAGCCTGCTCGAAGATATAGCTCAGACCCTGGTACACCGATGCGGAGTACGGCACAAGGAAAATGAAGATAATCAGTGCGGTTACTATTTTCATGGCCTTGCTGTTGTAGCGCTTCTCAAAAAACTCGGGCATTGTCGAAGCGCCGAGCTCGTGGGTTATACTGCGCGTACGCCGGGCCAGTATAAGCCAGGCCAAAAGGCTTCCAATAACGGCGTTGCCGATGCCCACCCATGTTCCGGAAAGACCAAAACCCCAGCCTGTTTTTCCGGCATATCCGACAAAAATCACCGCTGAAAAATAAGTCGTGCCGTAGGCAAACGAAGAAAGCCACGGACCCATTTTCCTGCCTCCGAGGAAAAAGTCCTGCACATTTTTGATTTTTTTACGGCTGTAAACACCTACGGAAACCATTAATAATACGAATAGCAAAAGAAAAGCATACTTTAAAAACATACCTACCATCCTTCCGTAATACCTTTTGATTTGTTAAACAAGCACTGCCATACTGCTGTCCTGCCGAAATGCTGATGGCGTACATAAATTAGTCTTAATTATAATACAACGCGGCAAAAAAATAAAGAAGGAATTTTGCTCCTTCTTTTTTTTATTAATATTGTTTTTTACCTTTTTTATTTCGAAATGCCCTTTTAAGCCTGTTTTACTGCCTCCCTCAGAATTTTCACGGCATTCTCCAGGTCCCTGAGACTTATGCATTCGACGGGAGAATGGATGTATCGGCATGGTATGGACAGCGCTCCGCTCGGTATCCCGCCTGCGGTTATATGGATGGCGCCGGCGTCGGTGCCTCCCCTTTCAAGAACTTCGTACTGGAACGGGATATTGTTTTTCCCGGCGCAATCTGCAAGCAGCCTTTTAACTTCGGGATGGGCAATTATATTACTGTCCTTTATTTTAACCGCGGGACCCTTTCCGCACTGAACTTCCATCAGTTCTGCCTCGGGAGTGTCACCGGTGCGCGTGATATCAACAGCTATGGCAATGTCGGGCACAATCTGGAAAGCAGCTGTTCTTGCTCCGCGAAGTCCAACTTCTTCCTGGACGGTAAATACAAAATACAGTTCATTGCTTGTCTGGGACAGGTTCCTGATCAGTTCCACGAGGACGGCACATCCGCATCGGTCATCCATGGCCTTTGAGTATGCAAACTCGCCCTGTACGGTCAAATTGCTCAAAAAGCACGCAGTATCGCCCGTTTTGACTTTCTTTTCAGCCTCTGCACGTGATGAAGCGCCTATATCTATATACATTTTCGAAAATTTAAGATTTTTCATGTCTGCGTCCTTTTCTTCGTAAAAGATCGCTCCACAGGTGCCGTTGGCAAATCGCACCTTTTGTCCGACGAAAATATGGGGCGATATGCCGCCTATATTCGTAAACCGGATAAATCCCTTATCATCGATGTGTGTAGCCATTACGCCTATTTCGTCCATATGGGCCGCGAGCATGATCTTCCTTCCGCTGCCTTTTTTCACCGCTATCAGGTTTCCCAGCGCATCCACATGGTACGAATCAACGTAATCCTTTATTTCATTGCATATAAGATCTCTCACCTGTTCTTCGTTGCCAGAAACCCCGAATGCCTGCGTAAGTTTTTCCAACAGACTTATCATAATCCCATTCCTCCGTTAATGAATTTTCCAAATACTTCCGGCTCTCTGTCGATCCTGCTTAAAACAGCTTCGAGAAGTTTTTTGCAATTCATGAAATCTTCGCGGTGCATCATGTTTACCGGCGAATGAATATACCTGCACGGAACGGAAACCGATGCAACCTTTACGCCGCTGCGCGACCGCTGGACAGCGCCTGCGTCATTTCCGCCGGCAGCACCTTTCTTGAACTGGAACAGGATATTTTCCCGCTCCGCGACATTACGGATAAACTCGACGAGGCCCCTGTCCGAGATGGTCGTTCGGTCCATGACCGTCAGCGCAGGACCTTTTCCGAGTTCCGTGGAATATTCGTGTTTTTCGACGCCCGCTACATCTCCGCATGTTGTAGTCTCGACGATTATAGCCAGATCGGGCGCTATCCTCCAGGAAGCTGCCTGTGCTCCCCTCAGTCCCACTTCTTCCTGGACGGTAAAGCAGCAGTACAAATCGAAGTCGTACCTGTTTTTCAGGATTTCCAGCAGCAGAGCGCATCCTGCGCGGTTATCCAGGGCCCTGGCCTTGATGCAGTTGCCCATTTCAGCATATTCGCCCGTAAAGCAGGCATACTCTCCGCGCTGCACAAGCTTTTCCGCGTCGTTTTTGCTGTCGGCGCCGATGTCTATGTAAAGGTTTTTAATCTTTACGACCTTATTCGCCTCTTCCTTTTCAACGAGGTGAACCGGTTTGAAACCGATGACGCCTGGCAGGGCCTTCTTTCCCACCAGTACCTTTTTCCCCGGCAGTATCCTGTCGTCGATCCCGCCGACAGTCGCAAACTTCAGTGTTCCGTTGTCTGAGTGCCCCGTGATAATGAATCCGACTTCATCCATGTGGGCTGCGAGCATTATTTTTTTGCCCGGCCGCCTTCCTTTTTTAAATGCAATAAGATTGCCAAGGGCATCGACAGTTATTTCGTCGGCAAGGGGCTGTGCCTGTTTTTTAACGTATTCCCTCACTTCGCCCTCGTTGCCAGAAACTCCGTATAAGGAAACAAGATCCTTTAAGAAAGCAAATTCATTGTTCATAAGCGTTATTTCACCTCCAGCCGGCCCAACTCCAAAGGCTTTTCGGGGCAGTTCCAGCACCGGTCAACGGCTGTGAAAAACCTTGCCAGCAGTTTTGCGGCAGCTTTTACATCACCGGCATCCAGTGTTTCTATCGGAGTATGCATATATCTCAGGGGAATTGAAACCAGTACGGTGGGTATTCCCATTTTTGAAACCTGTGTCACCCAGGCTTCGGTGCCCGTTGTTCGTGGTTCCACATCGACCTGGTACGGTATATTTTCCTCTTTTGCCACGCTGATCATCAATTCTGTCATTTCCGGGTTTAAAATCGGTCCGACGCCTATAGCAGGACCTTTTCCCAGCGGAAAAGCCACTTCTTTTTCAACGCCGGGCATGTCGCCGTGGCACACGTCAACTACAACGGATAAATCGGGTTCGACGTTATATGCGAGGTTCACCGCTCCTGCTGCGCCGGTTTCCTCCTGTACCGTGGCACAAAGGTAGATATCGCAGCAATGATCGTATCCCTTCAACTCTGCCGCCAGCTGCAGCAATGTTGCTACCCCGGCCCTGTTGTCCAGGGCTTTTGAAGAAAATTTCCCACCGGACAGGCTGATCATTTCTGATTTAATGGATATGGGATCTCCCACGGAAACGTATTTTTTCACTTCTTCGGCATCAAGTCCCGTGTCAATGGTCAAATCCTTCATCCTGAGAGCCTTGTCCGCTTCATCGGCTTCCATAAGGTGGGGCGGCTTGGCTCCTATCACTCCCGGTATGTCTTTTCTGCCATGAACAATAACTTCCTGTGCGGGCAAAATCCTCGAATCTATTCCCCCGACGTTGGTGAAATATATAAATCCCCTTTCGTCTATGCTTTTGACCAACAGACCGATTTCATCATAGTGGGCTGTTACGAGGATTTTTCTCCTCGGTTCACCCCGTCCTTTCAAACGGCCGACAACATTAAAAAAAGGATCGACTTTTGCAGGTATTCCACGGGATTCAAACAATTGCCTTATTTTCTCAGACGCACATTTTTCAAACCCCGTGATCGCATTTATGCAGCCCAGTTCTTTCAAAGCTTCTTTTATTTCCATGGAAAACACTCCCGTTAAGCAGTGATACGCATATGCAATAAATAAGCGGCACTTATCAGCCAATGGTGCGTGTCTTTTTAAAATTAATGTTGCATATACGCATTTAATTATTCCTGAACAACAACTTAATTATAGCAAAGCCGACATGGTTTGTAAAAAAATTCATGCCGTGAAACTAAAAAAATTGCCACGGCGCAGATGAAATTTCTCTATTGACTCACTCAGTTTTTTCTTGTATACTAATTCGTGTCACTTCGAGGGCCTTTAGCTCAGTTGGTTAGAGCAACCGGCTCATAACCGGTTGGTCCGGGGTTCGAGTCCCTGAAGGCCCACCATAAAAATACGGGGAGATACCCAAGTGGCCAAAGGGGGCAGACTGTAAATCTGTTGTCGCTGACTTCGATGGTTCGAATCCATCTCTCCCCACCAAAAGCGGACGTCATGGACGTCCGCTTTGTTTATTTCAGTTTTTGTTGGATATTCAGCGAATGCGGCTGTGTTGTTTGTCTGATGATTTTTCAGGAAATCGGTTCGGTTAAGGTATTTGTTTAAGTAAAATTGGTGAAAGTACATTCGCTGTGGTAGAATTTTATAAGGGCGATTGGTCAGATTTTTACATAAGGTGCAAAAGAAATGTATATTACTGAACCTTCAAGGAGAATTCCCGTTTGTTATGAAGCCGACCTCTGCGTGGTCGGAGGAAGCTGCACCGGAGTTTTTGCTGCTGTAAGGGCGGCGCGCCTCGGTCTGAAGGTTGTCATCGTGGAGAAGCAAAACTGCTTCGGCGGCGTTGCAACCGCGGGGCTGGTAAACATATGGCACTCCCTTTATGATGTTGATGGAAAAAACCAGATAATCGCGGGATTGTCCCATGAAGTAATAGAAAGGCTCAAAAAAACCGATGCTGTAAGAGAAACAGCGAAGAGAAATTTCCAGTTAAACCCGAATAATTTAAAGGTTGAACTGGACAACCTTATAAAAGAACACAAAATCAAGGCATACCTTCATACCTATTATTCAGCGCTGGCTTGTGATGGCAACAGGATTACCCATGCCATCATTGAGAACAAGGACGGAAGAAGCGCCATAAAGGCGAATTTTTTCATAGACGCCACAGGTGACGGAGATCTCGCTAGGGACCTCAGGCTGCCTTCCTACGTGGGTAAATCCATCCAGCCGCCTACCTCATGTTTTTTCATGCTCGGTGACATGACAGGTATCAACCTAGGCGATCTCGTGGAAAAACACGGTGAGGAATTCGGCGTTGACAATGACTGGGGATGGAGCACGGAAGTGCCCGGGCTGGACAACATCACGCTGAGAGCCGACACCCACGTCTACAATGTACTCTGCAGCCGCGCCGACGACCTTACCCATGCCGAAATGGAAGGCAGAAGGCAGGCCGACGCCATAGTCAGGATGCTCAATAAGTACAGCGGCAGGAAATTCGCTCTTGTCAACACCTGTTCTCATATCGGAATCAGGGAAACGGTTCATTACAAAACAAGATACATGGCCAACGAAAGAGCCCTGCTGACGGGTAAAAGGTATGAAAGCGCCGTTTTGAACGGGACATACCGCGTAGACATCCATCACAGCCACGATAACGGCATTACTTTCAAATACCTGGACGGAACGACGGCCACCCATTACGGCAAAAACGAAAAAATCATCATCGGAAGCTGGAGGGACGAACATAATTATTACGGCGAGAGCACCAAGTACTACCAGCTGCCTTTTGAGAATCTCATACAGGAACAGTGCGTAAATTTCATCGCCGTGGGCAGAATGATCCACGCTGATGAAGGAGCCTTCGGCGCGCTCAGGGTAATGATAAACCTGAACCAGCTCGGAGAAGCCGCGGGAGTCGCTTCCTGGTTATCGCTGCACCGGAACAGGCCCATACAGGAAATTGACGGCGTCGAAGTGCGATCATTGCTGAAACAGGGCGGATCTGCTCTGTAAAGCAGCCATAAAAAGCTTCACTGATAAAATTTCGTTAATTACTGAAAAACCTTGCGATGATTACCATGCGCAAGGTTTTTGTTTACTTCTTACAGCTTCATGACCAGTTCCTTGAACAAGTTGCCGCGTTCCTCGAAATTTCTGAACATGTCAAAGCTTGTGCTGGCTGGCGAAAAATAAACTATATCGCCTTTCGAAGCGCTCTCGTACGCTTTTTTCACCACTTCCTCATAACTGGTGCAGTGAATTACGGGAATGTCCACGGTCACATTCCTTTTTGCAGCCGCATCGTACAGGGCCTTTTCAATCAGGGGCGCAGTAGCGCCTATAAGTATCAGTGTTTTAACCTTGTCCAGTATGGCTTCGCCCAGCGGATCATAGGGTATTTTTTTGTCCTTCCCTCCTGCAATGAGGATAACTTTCTGGTTGAAGGAATTCAGTCCCGCAATGGTCCTCGCCGGGCTTGATGCTATCGAGTCATTGTAGAACCTGACGCCGTTTACTTCGCGCACAAACTCATTCCTGTGTTCCACTCCCTCAAAGGTTGAAGCGATTTTCCTTATGGCCTGCGGTTCCACGTAATCTATTGTCGCCGCCGTGGCCGCCAGGTAGTTTTCGAGGTTGTGCAGTCCCGGAAGTATTATGTCGTCGGTATCGGCTATGTAAATTTCTTTTCCGTCTTTTTTATATATAATTTTCCCGTCGCGGACAAAGGCACCATTTTCGAGTTCCTTCCTCCTGCTGAAAAACCTCACTTCTCCCCTTGCTTCGTCAGCAAATTCCCTCGTCAGGTCGCAGTCGTAGTTTATAATAAGCCTGTCGTCGCGATGCTGGTGCAAGAATATGTTTTTCTTTGCGTCCACGTACTCCTGCATGGACTTGTGAACATCAAGATGGTTGGGTGACAAATTTGTAATCACGGCAACGTGTGGGCTCTGCTTCATTGTGTGCAGCTGAAAGCTGCTCAGTTCCAGTACCACCTTGTCCTGCTCGCCTATTTCTTCGACCCGGCTGAGAAGAGGTATGCCGATGTTTCCCCCGAGCCAGCAGTTATATCCCTGCTCCATGAGTATCTTGTAGATCAGCGTAGTGGTCGTTGTCTTTCCGTCGCTGCCGGTAACGGCAATTATTTCTGCCGGGCAAAGACTGAAAAACACTTCCATCTCCGATGTAAGCTCTGCTCCCCTTCTGCATTCTTCCTGGATTTCCGGGATGTCATATCTCATGCCCGGCGTCCTGAATATTACGTCAAAACCCTTCAGATTGCTGAGGTAGTTTTCGCCGAGGCACAGTTTTATGTTAATATCCCCGAGTTTTCTGAGCGACGGCTCGAGCCAGTCGCGGTCAGCCCTGTCAAAGGCCGTAATGTCTACTCCAAGGTTATACAGGTACTTAATCAGCGGAACATTGCTGATTCCTATTCCCAGTACCGCCACTTTCCTGTCTTTTATGTATTTTTTGAATTCTTCAATCCTGGCGCTCATTCATGCAATCCTCCGGATCATGGATTTATATGTTATTTACAACCATCGTAAACAACGATACTATTATAATACATTGCCCCGTGGCGGTAAATCCTGCATGCTGATGCTGAAAAAACGGCAGGGAGATTCAATTGCAAGCGAATTAAACAAAAAAGGATTTCAGCTAAAAAGCTGAAATCCCTGGTGCGAGAAACAGGACTTGAACCTGCACAACCTTGCGGTTACTAGAACCTGAATCTAGCGCGTCTGCCAATTCCGCCATTCTCGCACATCTCACGTTGCGCTACTGACGAGCGCAATACATATTGTACTAAAAAAGATTTTATAATTCAAGTGGTAATATAAACTTTTTGCAATTTTTTTGAGCTCTCATTTAAAATAAAATGTAATTTCCGCCACCAGTTTACGCATAGTGGAGTTTGCTTTTGCAACCGCCCGTTGCTTGAGAAATCTATCCGCGAAAAGTAAAATTATAGTAAAGGTGGTGTTCCCAATTGTTTGACATTGTAAAATTTGGGGCGTATATTGCAAAACTTCGCAAAGCAGCTGATATGACCCAGAGCGAGCTTGCAGATAAAATCAGCGTGACGCGGCAGGCTATTTCAAAATACGAACGCGGCGACAGCTTCCCCGACATTTCTATCCTGCTCAGGCTTTCCGAAGTTTTCGGCATATCCGTTGACAATCTTATAAATGCCGGCGAACCGACTCAAACCGAAGCGGAAATACTGCTGTATAAATCGACCACCAACGCGGTTAGCCCCGAAGAAATCGTCAATATTGCTCCTTTTGTAAAGCCCAGCGTCCTGGACCATCTCTCTGAAAAATTGAAGGGACAAGGCATTGATTTGTCGCACCTTGCTGCTTTGTCCGAGTATATGAACTCGAAGAGCTTTAACGAGCTGTTGAAAAACTCCAATTTCGAAACAATTGACGAAGAATTGCTTCGCAGGCTTATGCCTGTATTGAGCGATGAAACCAGGTTCAGGATATTTGAAAATATACTTGAAGGCAGACTTGACTGGCATTATATCGAAATATTGCTTCCTTTTGCAGAATATTTATTTTCATATTTTGAAATGGCCGTATTGGATGGCGCTTTGCCTAATGAAGCATTAAAAGTTTTAAGAAAAACAATGTGGTCCATTTATAACAACAGGAAAAAACAAAAATAATCCGACCGGTTTTGGAAAATTGTAAAAATGACTTTACTGAAGCTCTCCTTCCTTTTGATAAAAAAATGTCCTTATTGGCTTCAGGCGATACTTGTGGGCCATTATAATCTGCTCGGTGCTTCCCACGAACAGGATACCACCGGTTTTCAGCGATCGGTTGAACCTGGTATAAATTTCTGCTTTTGCTTCCTCGGTAAAGTATATCAGAACGTTCCTGCAAACGATAAGATCGCATTCTTTTGGATATTCGTCCCTCAAAAGGTCATGACGCCTGAAATCAACGCATTTCTTAACTTCATCAAGGATTTTGTACGTATCGCCTTCTTTTAAAAAGTATTTTCCAAGAAAATCCGCCGGAAGATTTTCAACGCTTTTTTCGCTGTAAACTCCCAGCCTTGCTTTTTCCAGCGCTTCCATGTCAATATCCGTTGCAAGAATGCGGATGTTTGAAAGGGGCAGGAACCTGTTCAAAACCATGACGAGCGTATAGGGCTCATCGCCGGTTGAACATGCTGCGCTCCAGATCCTGAGAAACCTGTTTTTTTCAAGCAGGTGCGGCAATATGTCGTTCTCTAATATTTTCCACTGGTCAGGATTCCTGTAAAATTCGGAAACATTGATGGTCAGGTAGTTTAAAAACTCATAGCGCAGGGAACGGTCTTCGCTTATTGCCTTGAAGTATTCACCGTAGGAATCGAAGCCGCATTTCCTGATAAGCGCTTCGATGCGCCTTTTCATCTGTTTTTCCTTGTAACTGGAAAGATCAATGCCTGTCAGGCCGTATACGGCCTTCTTGAAGCCTTCATAATCCATTTTGCCGAATGCACGACCCCTCTCATGCTTAAAAAAGATCACAGCAAACAGTGTTTAATAAAACACGTTTACGAAAAGCCCTCCGAGATCGGAGGGCCTGGTTTATTTCATGTTGGCGTTTTGCTTATTCTTCTGTCGAAGTTTCTATTATTTCTGCTATAGTATTCGTCATCTCTTCCCTGTGCTCGGTTGGAAGCTCTTCTTCACCCTGCGATGTATCTGCAGGTTCATCTGCCCTCGGAGGGTCAATGGGGCTGACTTCCTTGATACTGAGACTTATTTTCTTTGCCTCTGTATCCATTTCCATGATCTTAGCCTCAACCGTCTGTCCAACTTCAAGCACATCGGAAGGCTTGGCTATCCTGACGTTGGAGATCTGGGATATGTGGACAAGACCGTCGACCCCCTCTTCCAGTTCAACAAAGGCTCCGAAAGGAACCAGTCTTGCAACCCTGCCTTTTACAATGTCGCCGACGTTGTATTTCTGCGCAGCCTTGTACCAGGGATTGTCCTCCTGTTTCCTGTACCCCAGCGATACACGCTTCTGTTCCTTGTCAAAGTCCTTGATATAAACTTCAACCACATCCCCCTGCTTGAGAACCTCTGAAGGATGCTTGATCTTTGTCCACGACAGCTCAGAAATGTGAATCAGCCCGTCAACGCCGCCCAGATCTACAAAGGCTCCGAAATTGGTAAGACTTTTGACTTCGCCTTTATAAGCCTTGCCGAGTTCAATATTGTTCCAGAAATTTTCTTCAGCAACTTTTTTCTGCTCTTCGAGCACAACTTTCCTTGAACCGACGAGTTTCTTCCTGTTCCTGTTGAATTCAATAATCTTTACTGTAACGTTCTTTTTAAGGAATGTGGACAGATCTTTCTCATACCTGTCGCTTATCTGGGAAGCCGGAATGAATATCCTGATTCCCCCGGCCGAAGCCATGACTCCTCCTTTAACGATGCTTACAACTTTTGCATCAATCGGCCTGTTTTCCTCGTAAGCCTTCTCCACTGCTTCCCAGTTCTTTATTGCATCAACGCGCTTCTTTGAAAGAAGAACGTTACCTTCACCGTCATTGACCTTCAGAATGTAAACTTCAATTTCGTCCCCGATTTTTACGGAGTTTCCGGGCACAAATTCCGGGTCATCGCTGAACTCTTCCATCGTGATAATCCCGTCGGATTTGTAGCCCAGGTCAACAAACACTTCATTGGAGTTATAACCTATTATTCTGCCTTTGACTATGCTTCCGGGCTCGAGAACGACCATTGATTTTTCGAAAGCTTCAGCAAAGCTTAATTCCTGTTCATAAGCCTGCTGCCCGTTTGTCCCCTGGTTAAGCTCCGGTTCCTGCGCTGACTCGGGCCGCATGTTCTGTTGCGTATTGCCTTCCGGCTCCTGCTTGTTCTCACCGTTGAGATCCTGCTGCTCAAGAGCCTGTTTGCTTAATTCTTCCATTTTCAAAATAACCTCCTCGATTACCCAATCCGGTGTCGACGCCCCGGCAGTAATACCTGTTTTTTTTATTTTTTTAAAATCCACCGGCGGAATTTCACCGGCGGTTTCAATTTGATACGTATTGTTGCAGTATTTTTTGCATATTTCGAACAGCTTTTGCGTGTTGCTGCTCTTCCTGCTGCCTATTACAAGCATCAGATCCACGTTTGAAGCGATTTTTACTGCTTCTCTCTGCCTTGTGGTGGTCGCATTGCATATTGTATCAAATTTCGTCAAATTTTTAAATCTTTTTTGTAAACTATTATTAATTGCGTCCCATTTTTCCCTGTTTATAGTCGTCTGGGCCACCACGCATATTTCTTTCTGTATGTCGGGCAACGAATCGACCTGTTCAACACTGTCGAGTATTATGGCCGAATTGGCACAACGCCCGTTAATGCCAATTACTTCAGGATGATTCCTGTCTCCTACGATTATTATTTGATATCCTTCATTATATTTTTCGCTGACAAGCTGATGGATTTTTTTTACATAAGGACACGTGGCGTCGATCACGTCAACTCCACGCTTTTCCAATTCCCCGTAAATTTCCGGGACAACGCCGTGGGTTCTTATGATCACCTTGCCCGGGCCTTCAACTTCCTGCGGGCTTTCAAGAACCTTCACTCCTTTTTGCTCCAGGCGTTCAACCACCTGCCTGTTATGAATGATCGGCCCGAGAGTGTAAATATCGCCTTCATAATTGTTTATGAGATTTTCAGCAATTTTTACGGCATTGCCGACACCAAAGCAAAAGCCGGCGGTTTTTGCCAAAATAATTTCCACGATCAATCCTCCATTTGGGAATAAACTTTCTGCATTATCTGCTCGCTTACCCTGCGGTAGTCGTCGCTCGTAAAACTGCCGTCGTCAGTTCCGGGAATGAAAGGTTCGCCGAAAATTACCCTTATCCTGCTGAAAATCCTGCATGTTCCGTCAATGGACACGGGAATGACCGGCACGCCGGTTTTCAGAGCGATCATGCCGGTACCGGCATGGACTTTCATAACGCCTTTCTTTCTTCTGCGATGTCCTTCGGGAAAAATACCCACCAAATGACCTTCATTTAAAAGTTTTACAGCCGTCTTGATAGCGCCTATGTCGCCGGTGCCCCGCCTTACGGGAAACGCTCCCAGTTTGCGGATTATAAAGCGAAGGACAGGATTCCTGAAAAGCTCCTCCTTGGCCATCCAGTGGACGAGCCTTTTTATCCTGTACCCGATCAGAAACATGTCAAGCTCGCTGACGTGATTGGCACATATCAGCGCAGGTCCTTCGGAAGGTACATTTTCCCGTCCTATAACCTTAACCCTGAAAAAAATGCTAAAAAGCAAAAAAACAATGGCCCTGATCAGTTCAATCATCTTCTGTCTTTTCCTTTACAATTTCAAGTACCCTGTTTACAACCTCATCTATGGTAAGTCCCGTCGTATCTATTTCAACGGCGTCTTCAGCCTTTGCCAGCGGGGCAAAGGCTCTGCCCGAATCATTCTTATCCCTGTATTCGATATCCCTTTTCACCTGCTCAAGTGTAATGCCGCTCACTCCGCTCGCGCACTGCTCCCTGTACCTGCGCAGCGCCCGTTCTTCCACCGAGGCTGAAAGATAAATTTTCACGGTAGCATCGGGCAACACGTATGTCCCTATATCGCGCCCGTCCATTACGACGCTGTTGTCCCTTGCTATTTCCCTCTGGAGTTCCACCATCTTCAACCGGACTTCCGGCACAACAGCCACATTGGACGCGCCGATGGAAACTTCCGGAGTACGGATAAGAGAACTTATTTCCTCGCCGTCAAGAAAAATAAGCTGCTTTTGATTTTCGTACCGGATTTTTATGTCAATATTCGAAACAAGCTCTGCAAGTTTTCCGGCGTCGGTGGTGTCAATGCCCTCGCGAATGGCCTTGAGCGCTACCGTCCTGTACATGGCGCCGGTATCCAGGTATATAATTCCCAGCTTTTTTGAGATGATTTTTGCCACCGTGCTCTTGCCCGAACCTGCGGGTCCATCTATGGCGATGGTTATTTTTCTCTCGGCAAGATCAGGCCTTAAAACCGATGCGCCGCCCAAATACACATGGACAATTTCTTTCTTGGATTTTTCCGTATCCACGTGCATCAATACCCTGATGCATCTTGGGAGACTTCCGGGCACGTTCATCTCGTTCAGGCAAAACAGGGGCGTGTCGGTCCATCCCATCTGCCTGGCGGCAACAGCCGGATAGACTGCATCAAGGTCTTTAGTGACTGAAAATATTACGGAAATCACATCTTCCGAATCGAGGCCGTTTCTTTCGACAATTTCGGAAAGCAGTGTTTTTGTTGCATCAAGGATTTGTTCCGCGTTGTTTTCATTAACGGTTATTGCTCCCCTTATGGCTCTGACCGGCAATTGTCGCATCCTCCCAGCAAATTATATTACCCTGTGTCCAAGACCGATGGAAACTTCATTAAGGTGCAGCAGACCTATTCCAAAGAAAATGGCAACGCTTATATGATCATTGTATCGGGCAATGCCAATCTTGCCTCCCACATTCAAACCGATCGCCTTTGGAATAATCATGGAAAGGGCTTCCCTTGTAGCTCCCGCCACGGCGCCTTCTTCGGCATGGGTGTCCGTGATTACTCCTTCGCGTTTAGAAGACACCACTGCTCTTTCAATTATTTTCATCACTGAAGATATGAACTCCCCGCCGAAATCCGCGGCGGCAGTTTTGATGCCAAGCCGGGCAAATTCGTACTGCAACTGCTTTTCTTCAAGCCTGTCCACGGTTAAGGCGATTTTTATGGCAGCAGAAGCAATATCCCTGCTGCCGAATTCGTTTTTCGTTTTTTCCATAGCCATACTCCTGTTTCAGGACTGCTTCATTTTTCTATTATATAGCAATATTCTCCTTAATACAATATTGTTTGCTGTCGGATGTACAGGCATTACAGCTACTCCACGCGGACACGCACAAGCATCTTCACTTCCGATTTTACAACAAGCTTCATTCCGGTGCATTCAGTAATAATATTGTCGCTCTGCGATACAATTTCGATTTCGTGTTCATCCATATCTTCACTGGCGTCAATTTCCACGACATCTCCGTCCCGCACCCTTATTGCAACCGTGTTGGCGCTGAAAGCAGCAACAGTGTCGCCGTTCACCAGGACCTTTATTTTTTCATTGGGCTGTTCTCCGTTAAGCCTCAGCGCCAGCGCGCCTTCGGAATACAAATATTCCTCGGTGCCCAGGGGCCGTCCTTCATATTCATTCTGTGCTTCAAGGAAATCTTTAACAGTTGGACTTATCAATGCTGTCTGAACCAGTATTAAAATAAAAAAAACGGTAACACACAACACAAACAGTACCTGGTCAAAATTGACCGGGCTTCTTGCCGCGCTGCCCCTCCTCCTGATTCTGCGGTCCAACAGTCCCATACGCCACTCTCCGAAAATCTTTTTAAGCATGCTAAAACAGGAAATATCCGTTATATTAATATGCTCCGATATCATCAAAAATACTTCAGCAATTAATGCCCGCAAGGCACCCCGTGGAAAAGGCGATCGTGAGGTTGTATCCCCCGGTATAGCCGTCCACGTCAATTATTTCGCCGGCAAAGAAAAGACCTTTTACAAGTTTAGACTCCATCGTTGACGGATTAATTTCATCGGTACTCACACCTCCTGCTGTGACAATTGCCTCACTAAGCGGTCTTGAACCGACAATTGCAAGCTCCAGGCCTTTCAAAAGCCTTGAGAGCCTCTTTCTCTCTTCCCTTGTCACCTGGTTTACGGGCTTGTCCGGATCAATGCCCGAAAGGTTGATAATCACGGGTATGAGCTTCCTGGGCAAAAGCTCGCCGAGGGAATTTTTGAAGTGCTTGTTGGAGAAAGACGCAAAATCCCTTTGTATTCTCTCGTCGAGCCTGTTTTCATCCAGCGCCGGCTTTAAATCTATCGTCAGCTTCACATTCCTGTAGTTATAGTCTAAAATATGCCTGCTCGCGCTTAAAATTACGGGACCCGAAACGCCGAAATGGGTGAAAAGCATTTCTCCGAAATCGTCGTAAATTTTCCTGCCGTCCAGGTCTGTTATTTTTATCGCAACGTTTTTGAGCGTCAGTCCCTGGAGGTCCTTAACCCATTTCTCCCTTGTAACAAGGGGCACAAGGGAAGGCTTCAGATCAACGACGGTATGCCCGAGTCTTTGGGCTATCCTGTATCCGTCGCCCGTGGAACCTGTTCCGGGGTACGAAGCTCCGCCAGTTGCCAGTACAACGCGGTCAGCCTTGATGAATTCACCGTTTTCAAGAACTACGCCTTCAACTTTTCCATCGTTTGTGGAAACGTTTTTGACACTCGCTCCGTACCTTACGCTGACCCCGCATTCCTTTAAGTATTTTTTCAGCGTGTCAACAACGTCACGGGACCGGTCGGACACAGGAAACACCCTGCCGCCCCTCTCAACTTTTGTTTCCAGTCCCCTTTCGTTAAAAAAGCGGATCAGGTCATGGTTGGAGAAATTATAAAAAGCCGAATACAAAAAATTCCCGTTGCCGGGAATATTCTCAATCAATCCCTCGATATCGGTGTCATTGGTTATATTGCAACGGCCCTTGCCCGATATTAGAATTTTCCTGCCCAAACGGTCGTTCTTTTCCAGCAGCAGCACATCGCAGCCCTTTTCGGCCGCTTTCCCCGCCGCCATTATTCCCGCGGGTCCTCCGCCGACCACAACGACCTTTCTTTTTAAATCCATCGTAACACATCCACCTCGGAATACGGGACACGGGGACGGTTCTCCCGGGACACGGGGACGGTTCTCCTGTCCCGCTGAATTATTCATGCAGGCTTACAGGTTCGGTGTTGTCATATTTCTCGTATACCTGGTACTCGTCCCAGATCTTTTCCAGCTTCTCAAACGTACCGTATATTTCATCCTTTTTCCTCAGGCCCAGCGCGACAATCAGCGCGTTGATAACACTCAGGGGGGCCACAAGGGAGTCGGCAAAAGACGCCATGTCGCTTCGGGCAATCAGGCTGTGGTCTGCCACTGCCGCCAGCGGCGACTGCATGCTGTCGGTAATGGCTACAACCGTAGCCTCCTGGGACTTTGCAAACTGAAGAGCCTTTATCGTTCTCCTGGAATACCTCGGAAAACTTATGCCTATTACCACATCGCCTTTTGAAGCCCTTATTATCTGTTCAAACATCTCGCTAACGCTCGTTGTCTGTATCAGCCTTACATTGCTGAACATAAGGTTAAAGTAAAACCCCAGGAAGCTCGCGAGCGTCGCCGAGCTCCTTACTCCGAGGATGTAAATTGTTTTTGCGTTCAGTATGCTTTCCACCACGGCATTGAACGTTTCCTGGTTAAGCTCCTCGAGAGTAATCCTGATTTTTTCCATGTCCGACTGCAGCACGCTTTTTACTATGTTGTTTTCGTTTATCCTGCTCGACGATACTTCCATTCTCTGTATTGATGTAAGCTTGCTCTTGATAAGCTCCTGCAAGACTTTCTGAAGCTGTGGATATCCTTCAAAACCCAGTTCCGTGGCAAACCTGACAACCGTCGATTCGCTGACTCCGACTTCTTCGCCCAGTTTTGCGGCAGTCATGAAGGCAGCCTTGTCATAGTTGTTTATTATGTAATTGGCAATCAGTTTCTGTCCCTTGCTGAATTTGGGCATGCCTGTCTGCAGATTCATGATAAGGTTGTGCACATTGTTTCCCATAACATCTCTCCTAACTTTCGGCGGGTTATTCATCCGGTTTGGCCGCAGGAAAAGCAAAAACGAAATTTTCCGGTATCAAGCTATATATTAAATTATAGCATATTTATCAATGGAAATTTCACGGATGCATGTCAAAGGCATTAATTTTCATGCAAGCTTCGGAGTTTAACATGGAATAATACTAAAAGATCAAACAGCCTTTAAAAAAAACGGGTAAATAAAATCGAAAAACAGGGGTACATAATGATACAGATTGACGATGCAGGCAGCGGAAGCTTTGTCGGCGGAACATGCATAGGAATTTACCGACCCGAAACCAATGAATACTACTTTGATATAATCCCGGTGGAAATGTATAACAGGGAAAACTTCAAGAAAAAGCTGTACCTCGACTGCGTGGTCGACATTGTAAATAAAGGGTTTCAATTGTTGAACGTAAACCGCAGCGAGACAGTTGAAGTTTGCAGGGGTTACATGTTTGACAGGCTCAAGCCCTGGCTCAAGGAAAACGGTTACTGCTGGTACTGCACCCATATCACCGGCAGGGTCCAGGAGATAGTGGAGAAAAATTTCGAGCTTTATGCCATAAATCTCGGCCTGCCTGAAAACTACATTGCCTACACGAAATATCCGTTCCACTTTCACAAATTGCTGCGCTGGGTTTATGCCGACTTTGAAAACCGGATAAAGCTGTGCAAGGTTGGCTGGAAATCTTGGCAAAAATATGAGAACATGCCCCTGTCCCAAAGCTGGGAGGTTATCCAGAATAACCACCTGTACTGTCTCAAGTGCGGCAAAAAAATCAAAAAAGGCAGCCTCGCAAAGGTGCTCAGTTACAGGAGCAACAAGATAAACTACATTTACCTTCACAGCGATTGCTGAAATCGGACAGATGGCTCACGTGTACAAAACAGGCCGGAGCAAACCCGGCCTGTTTTATTGCATTGTTTATGTTGTTATCTCAATCCGAAGAATCTGCCTATCGAGCTCCAAATCGACGACGGACGCTCAAGTCTTTCTATGGACTTCACAACGAGTTCCCTGCCCGACTCTTCGCTCATTGCAGCTACAGCTGCGGCTATCACGGCGGCGACTTCTTCATCGACGCCCCCGGAAACGGATTTTTCCGCTACTGCCTGGCCGTCTTTCTTTTCCCTGGCTTCCCTGCGGTACTTGAAGAATTTCTCCGCCACTTCGGGGAACAGGGCATAGGACAGGATATCCTCATCCTGCTCTATATACTCGCTTATCTTGCTCCTTATGCTTTCTAGCTCGGGTTCGAGAAGGTCCGCGGGCCTGCACGTGATAGGTTCTTCATCACCGAGAATCTTTTTCCTGATTTCCTCGGATATCGGAGCCGGCGTTTTGCCGTATTCGCCGCGTACAAGTCCCTTGGACTGGTTGGGTACCATCTTGTACCTTTCGCCGGCAATGACGTTCATGACCGCCTGGGTTCCGACAATCTGGCTTGTGGGCGTTACAAGCGGAGGATATCCGAAGTCTTCCCTGACCCTCGGAACCTCTTTCAGAACCTCGTCGAGTTTATCCAGCGCATTAGCCTGCTTCAGCTGCGAAACAAGGTTGGAAAGCATGCCACCGGGAACCTGGTAAATAAGGGCGTTTACGTCGACACCCATGACCTTTACATCGAGCAGGCCGCTTTGAATGTATTTCTCCCTCAACGGCCTGAAATATTCAGCAATTTCATTGAGCTTGCTGAGATCAAGGCCCGTATCATAAGGCGTACCCTTCAGTGAAGCCACCATGGATTCCGTTGGCGGCTGAGACGTACCCAGGGCCATCGGCGAAATTGCGCAGTCAATTACATCTGCGCCTGCTTCTATGGCCTTGAGGTAGGTCATTGAAGCAAGACCGCTGGTGTAATGGGTATGAACCTGTATCGGCAGCTTCGTGTTTTCCTTCAGGGCCTTTACAAGGTCATAGGCGGCATAGGGAGTCAGCAGTCCCGCCATGTCCTTGATACAAATAGAATCGGCTCCCATGTCCTCAAGCTGTTTTGCTATTTTCACAAAATACTCGAGGTTGTGAACCGGGCTGGTCGTATAGCTCACGGCTGCCTGTGCATGGCCGCCTTCCTTCTTGCATGCCTTTATTGCAGTTTCTATGTTTCTTACATCATTAAGAGCATCGAAAATTCTTATGATGTCTATTCCGTTGGCAATGGTTTTTTGAACAAAGTATTCAACGACATCGTCGGCATAATGCTTGTATCCAAGCAGGTTTTGTCCCCTCAGGAGCATCTGGAGCTTGGTGTTTTTCACTACATTCCTTATTTTCCTCAGGCGATCCCAGGGATCTTCGTTAAGGAAACGCATGCATGAATCAAAGGTTGCGCCGCCCCAGGCCTCAAGGGAGTGATAGCCGATCTTGTCCAGTTTCTCTAGAATGGGAAGCATCTCTTCAGTCGTCATTCGAGTGGCGATCAACGACTGGTGTGCGTCCCTGAGTACCGTTTCGGTAATCCGCACCCTGGCCATTTATATATAGTCCTCCTTTTTTAACCCAACTGTACCATCACGTCTCCGGCATTGACAGTGCTGCCCTTGGTAACGTTAATTGCCGTTACCTTTCCGGCGACAGGCGCAACAATTTCGTTTTCCATTTTCATTGCTTCAAGCACGAGTAATACCTGTCCCTTGCTTACCACGTCCCCGACGGATACATCCACCCTGACAATGGTGCCGGGCATCGGAGCCGTTACAACGTTTGTGCCGGCAGGAGCAGCTTCAGCCGCCGAGCCTGCAGGAGCAGCCGTCCTGGAAGAAGCGGATTGAGCTCCCTGAGAATTAATTTCTTCTACTTCTACTTCATATTGGTTACCGTTAACTTTAATTAAAAACTTCCTCATAGATGTTCCTCCCGTGATTTATGATTTTGTTTTTTTATTACAATGGTATATTACCATGTTTTTTCATGGGTCTAACTTCTCTTTTTGTTAAAAGCATTTCCAATGCACTTGCAATTCTCTGCCTGGTCGTGGCAGGTTCTATCACGTCGTCCACGTAACCCCGTTTTGCAGCTACATAGGGATTGCTGAATTTTTCGGTGTACTCCTCGATTTTCTGTTTTCTTACCTTTTCGGGATCCTCGGCGGCCTTTATTTCTTTCCGGAAAATTATATTCGCCGCGCCTTCGGCTCCCATTACGGCTATCTCCGCTGACGGCCATGCGAAAACCATGTCGGCTCCCAGCGTTTTGCTGTTCATTGCTATATATGCCCCGCCGTAAGCTTTTCTCAAAATCACGTTAATTTTCGGCACCGTTGCTTCCGAAAAGGCATAAAGCAGTTTCGCACCGTGCCTTATTATGCCGCTGTGCTCCTGGCCGACTCCCGGCAGGAATGCGGGTACATCGGTAAATGTTACAAGCGGTATGTTAAAGGCATCACAAAATCGGACAAACCTCGCGGCTTTGTCCGATGAATTCACATCAAGGGCGCCTGCCATATGTTTTGGCTGATTTGCAATTATTCCTACAGTCCTCCCGTTTATTCTACCATATCCGACAATAATATTGGGAGCAAAATGTTTCTGAATTTCAAAAAATTCTCCGTTGTCGACGGTGGAGGTTATGACCTCGTACATGTCGTAAGCCCTGTTCGGCTCGTCGGGAATAATTGCGTTGAGCTCGTACTGCATCCTGTTGGGATCGTCGCCCGTCTCACATACCGGGGCTTCGGTCATGTTATTGTCAGGAAGGAAACTCAGCAGTCTCCTCACCTGCTCGAGGCATTCAGCGTCATTTTCGCACAGAAAATGGGCAACGCCGCTGACCGCGTTATGAACGTAAGCTCCTCCGAGTTCCTGCGTTGTTACGTTTTCCCCTGTTACTGCCTTTATAACTTCGGGCCCTGTTATGCACATATAGCTGGTTTTATCAACCATGAAAATAAAATCGGTAATCGCGGGCGAATAAACCGCACCTCCGGCACAAGGACCCATTATTATTGATATCTGCGGTATAACCCCCGATGCCATCGTGTTCCTGTAAAATATGTCGCCATAGCCGCTCAGCGCATCAAGACCTTCCTGGATCCTTGCGCCGCCCGAGTCATTTAGACTGATAAAGGGCGCGCCTGTTTTCAACGCCAGGTCCATCACTTTCGTAATCTTCTTTGCATGCATCTCACCGAGGGAGCCACCTATTACGGTGAAGTCCTGGGCCGCCGCGTACACAAGCCTTCCGTTAATCGTTCCGTATCCTGTTACAACACCGTCGCCGGGAACCCTTTTTTCCAGCATTCCGAAATCAACGGCTCTCGATTCAACAAACGCATCGATTTCAACGAAACTCCTGTCGTCAAACAAGGCCAGCAACCGTTCCCGCGCAGTGAGTTTCCCCGTTTTGTGCTGTTTTTCTATCGCTTCAGGTCCTCCTGCAATTTTGAGCGCTTCTTTGTTTTTTCTGAGCCGTTCTATCTTCTCCATATTCGTCACGGGTAATCACCTCAAACGATAATTTTAGTATTTATTACCAGGCAAATTAATGTGTTATTATTATATGATATTAGTACCTGGTAATAATTATACTAAAATTATACATTAATACGGCGACGCATGCAACAAAAATCAGCGGCGATAATGGGGGGCGCGGGTTTGTTAAAAACATAACAACATTTGGTAAATCACTGACCCGAACTGCATGAGAATAGCCGCTCTTTATCACTAAACTAGTTTACCACTGTGGAAAACAATTTCAATAAACAATTTTAATAAAAATATTCTTATTTATATATAGAAATTTGATATAAATCCGTTAATTATTTCAGCTTCTCAATTGCGACAAGTATAGGAGGGCAATTCGGCTGGTTTACGAAACAGGTTTTCATTACGGTGAACCGCCGGAAGTCAATGGTCTCAACAAATTTAAGCACTTCCTCCTTCTCTTCAAATCCGCTGTCTCCACCGTAATACACCACAATGGTAATCAGGCCGTTGACCTCGAGCAGCCCCATGGCCTTTTCCAGAGCCGCGATGGTTGTTTCAGCCCTCGTTGCAATGCTGTGATCTCCACCAGGCAGATAACCGAGATTAAACATCACGGCGCGAACCCTGTCTTTAACGTATAAATCCATGTTCTGATGGCCGTCATTGATCAGGGTAACCCTGTGCCCTAAATTTCTCTCCCCGAGTCTTTTCCTTGTGCGTTCCACGGCTTCCCTCTGTATATCAAAGGCGTACACTTTTCCGCTGTCTCCGACGAGTTCAGCGAGAAAAGCAGTGTCATGCCCGTTGCCTGCCGTGGCGTCAATTACCGTATCGCCGGGTTTTACAACGGATTTTATCATGATATGGGATATTTCAAGGGAATTAGGTATTACACACATGGGCCTCACCGCCTCTAAAAGCTCTATGCAAGTTTTACAGTGCCTGATTTGACTTGTCGTGATTATTATTGCCTGATATTGTTCTTTATTACTGCATTATTCACAATAAGGCATTACATTAATTACGGCTGATCAGCAGAATAACCTCGCGGATTATTTTCGCGGCCAGCAGTGCCGTCCTGTCCGACAGATCAAGGGCAGGAGAAACCTCCACAATGTCAAATCCCTTTATATTCAGCGATTTCAAAAGCATCAGCGCTTCAAGCAACTCGCGCGATGTTATGCCTCCGGGTTCCGGCGTCCCCGTTCCGTTGGCGAAAGCCGGGTCGACCACATCAATATCCAGCGTTACGTGCACCGGCCTTTCTCCGATTTCCCCAACCACATTTTTCAGGGGCTCGAATACTGAAAAAGGGAAAAAGTTCGTGTTGGCTTCGGCAAATTCCAGTTCATCGCGAGTGCACGACCTTATGCCGAACTGGTAAATGTTTTTCGCGGGCATGAAGTCAATCAGCCTTCTTATCGCAGAGGCGTGGGATTTTGAAAAACCTATGTATCCTTCCCTCAGGTCGGCATGGGCGTCAAAATGCAACACGACGAGCTCATCGCCGTATTTTTCATATACCTTTTCGATCAGCGGTACGCTTATCAGGTGCTCTCCCCCTATAAAAAGCGGAAATTTCCCGTCATCGAGGATTTCCGAAGCCGCGTGTCCTATAATCTCCAAACTTCTGTCCACGTCGCCGAAAGGCAGGTCAAGATCTCCGCTGTCAAAATACCTGCAGTCTTCGAGGGATTTTTTCTGATAAATGCTAAATTCCTCGATGCCTATGGAAACTTCCCTTATTTTCTGCGGTCCGAACCTAGTTCCCGGCCTGAAACTGCACGTAAAATCCATGGGCACGCCGACAATCACAATATCTGCGTCGCCGTAATTTTCCACGCTGCCCATAAACCTGAGTCCCAGGCTTAAATCTCCGTTTCTGAAATTCATTCAAATTCCCCCGTCCAATTTTTTAATCTCTTTCTTTTTCAGAAACCTCCATTGCCCTTCGGGCAGATCGCCAAGTTTTAACGGCCCTATCGCAGTTCTTTTCAGGTTAATTACCGGATGGCCGATGGCTTCGCACATTTTTCTCACCTGGCGGTTTCTTCCCTCGTGAATTGTTATTTCTACTATTGTTGAAGATTTCTTTCTCTTTATTATCCTGATTTTTGCAGGCTTAGTGATGTAGTCTTCGATCTTCAGTCCCGCTGAAAAGGCCTCGATGTCCCTCCTGTCGGGAAAGCCTTTTATCTCTGCGACATACGTCTTTTCCTTTTCATAGCGCGGATGCATTATCCTGTTGGCAAAATCCCCGTCATTAGTCATCAAAAGCAGCCCCGAAGTATCATAATCAAGCCTGCCCACTGGATATACCCTTTCCCTCACTCCTTTTACAAGGTCCATTACGGTAGGCCTTGAAAACTGGTCGCTGACCGCGGTTATATAACCCACGGGTTTGTGAAGCATTATGTAAACTTTTCTGCCCTCAGGCTCAATTTTTTTGCCATCCACCTCTACAATATTACCGGGAGTCACTTTTACAGCGGGATCGGTGACCAGTTGTCCGTCAACTGTCACTCTTCCCGCCCTTATAATTTCTTCAGCCTTTCTGCGCGACGCCACGCCTGACATCGCGATGTATTTCTGCAATCTCGTTTCTTCCATCCGCATCCCTTTCCGGAAAGTCCAAGCCCGCAATAAATATATTCGGACTTAATGATACCATAAAAATATTGAATAAAAACGATTTATTTCAACTAAAATTAATTCTTGTGAAAAACTAATGCTGCCGAAAATAATAACGCAAATACTTCTGCATGTAAAAATACTGAAATAAAAAATTAAGTGGGTTTTACCCACTTATTTATCTTCATCAAGTTTTGCCGTTTTTGGCGGAGTTTCCGTTTTTATTTCCTTTTTGACGTTGATTTTCTTTTTAATAGTATCATTCAGCTTTTCAATGAGTTCGGGCACGAGATCAATAATCTTGTCCACCGAAGAATTCAGGTTAACTGGCAGCATCCTTATCTGCTGCTGGCCTACTACCATGAATGCGACAGGCTGTATTGACACGCCGGCTCCGCTGCCCCCTGCAAACGGGAATTTCATTTCTGTTTTTACCGTGTCATCCTCGTCTTCATTTTCGGATTTTGGGATGCAGCAGGAATTGTATTCACCTCCGCCGGCGGCAAAACCAAAACTCACCTTTGATATGGGTATAATCACCGTTCCGTCGGGAGCCTGCACCGCATCTCCTACAATTGTGTTGACGTCCACCATTTCCTTGATACTTTGCATCGCTGTTTTCATCAGACCCTGAATGGGATGTTCAGACAACCGAGTCACCACCTTGTGTCATGTTATTTTTTTCTTTCAATGCCTGCGAGGACCATAAATACTACTATAATAATATGGACAAATCTTGTTCTGAATATGCAGCGGAAAAATACCTCAAACTTTTTTTGGCCGTACGAATTTTTAATATCAACGCACTTTTCCTTTGCTTTAAAACCGTTTAAAAAAACCGATGCGACTATGCCCGCGACCGTCCATGCAACTCCTGTGGCAATGGCCGTGGAAAAGGCGTCACCGGTCCCGATTTCCGCCTTTATTATGAACTGGTCTATGAAGAGCCTTTTACCCAGGTATTTCCTGACCCTGCAGATCAATTCCGAGTTGCGCCGGCTGGCCTTTCGTGCCGAAGCCACAATTCTTAAAACTTTCCTGATTCTTTCGTCAATGGTTTCTTCCTTTCTTTTGTCATGCCTTGCGGTCCTGAGCGTTCTTTCCCTCGCCCTTTTGAGTTTCAGGCCGCCCTGGTCGAAATCCGCAAAGGGAATCACGTATTCATAGCGGATTATCCCCCATAGGGTTTTCAGCTTGAAAAGAAATAAATCGTCTTCCTTCTGCCTCGAATACTCAATTACAATTACTGTCGAGGCAAAAAACGAAATTATCATGGCTGCCAGCAGAAGAAAAACAAAAAAACCCAGATAAAGCATTCAAACACCTCATCCGGATTTTTCCCCTTTTTTTCCCGTCTTACTCTCCCGGGCTGCTAATTTATTCAATCTGCTTCTCTTTATTTATCCCGCTTATCTGAGTTTAATACTTGTTCTGTTAATCCTTCTTCATCCTCTCCGGCGTGTTCCCCTTCGGGACGAAGATCGTCGAATTCCAATATCGGCAGATCGCGCAGCGATCTGAACCCAAAGACGCGCAGAAACTCGTCGGTTGTTTCATATAAATAGGGCTTGCCGGGCGCGTCAAGGCGTCCTGCCTCTCTTATAAGGTTTCTCTCCAGGAGTTTCGCAATCGCGCTGTCGGAATTGACTCCGCGTATATGTTCTATCTTTGCCTTTGTAATCGGCTGATTGTATGCGATAACCGCAAGTGTTTCATAGGCGGCCTGGGAAAGTGCCTGCTTCTGCCTCGGCTCCATCATCATGCATATGTAATCATAATATTCGGGTTTGGTGCACAACTGGTAAGAACCGTTGATTTCCCTTATCATGAGACCGCGGTTCGACGCCCTGAAGTCGTCGATCATCCTGTTCATCAGCATCTTGGCAGTCTTTCTGTCAAGGTTCAGGACTTCCGCTATCCTTTCAAGCGGAAGCTCATCGCCCGAAGCAAAAAGCAACGCTTCGACAACCGCCTGCATTTCATTCAGTTCCAATCGAAAATCCCCCCATCAGGCATTGATAATTTCGCGTTGCCGGCGTCCATCTTCGCCTGAGTCGCTTTTTTCCCACCGGTAGACGGTGATTTCGGAAAACTGGCTTTTTTGATCCAGCTTCGCCTTTTTAAGCTTTGCAAGCTCCAGTATTGCCAGGAAACCGGTGACAACTTCCTGCCTGGACCTTCTCTTCAGGTTGAAAATATCGGAAAACCTGAAGAATCTCTTTATTACCAAAACGCGCAAAATTTCGCGTATTTTGCTCCTAAGCGTTATTTTTTCATGCTGTATAATCTGCTCCACCTTGTTGGCGTTCTTATTTATCTTTCTCCTGTTTCTTTCAAGCAGTGCCAGGTAAACATCGCGAAGCTGCGTCGCAGAAAACTCCATGTTCAGGTTTATCGTCCTGAAATCAGTGTCAATAACCTCGGGCAGCTTGTAAAACACGCGCTCCCACTCTTTTTCCCGTTCTTTCAGGAATTCTGAAAACTCCTTGTATTTTTTGAACTTCAACAGCTTCTGTACAAGTTCTTCCCTCGGATCTTCCTCCTCTTCCTCCTTTTCCTTTTTCTCCGGAAGAAGCATCCTGGATTTTATATGCAGCAGCGTCGCCGCCATCACGAGAAATTCGCTGGCTATCTCAAGATCCAGCTGCTGCATAGCATACAGGTAATCCATGTACTGATCGGTTATCTCGCTTATTTGAATATCATATATGCTCATCCGGTTTTTTTCGATCAGGTGAAACAGTAAGTCAAAAGGTCCTTCAAAATTATTAATTTTTATCGTATAGGCATTTGCCAGCGCGCTTTCCATGTACGCCAGAAGCTCCTTCTTTGATTTTTCCTTGGTAAACCCGGCTGTTTTTGGGATATAATCATAATATCACAAGCATCGATACATAACAACAAAAGCGGGCAGGAAATAGTAAATTGCCCGTCGCAGGGCTCCAGCTGGACAAACGGCGCCGATATTTGCTAAAATGGAAAAAACATCTAATCAGGGAGTTTTGCAATGAACAGGTTTGATTTGGTCGGAATGCTTTTATCCATACCGGGAATAATCATCGGGCTGACATTTCATGAATTTGCCCATGCTTTCGTCGCCGACAGGCTCGGCGACCCTACTCCGCGCAACCAGGGCAGGCTCACGATTTCCCCGCTTTCCCACATCGATCCCGTGGGTTTTCTATTTTTGCTGTTGTTCAATTTCGGATGGGCAAAACCCGTGCAGGTAAATCACCGGTATTTCAAAAACCCCCGCAGGGACGACATACTGGTTTCTGCTGCAGGGCCCGTTACGAACCTGATCCTGGCCTTTTTATTCGCGGTGGCGCTGAAATTCATGTTCGTCGCCCCGGTAACAACAGGTAAATTATATTTCAACTTGCAGACAATTATCCTGAAAGCAATAGTGATCAACTGCATACTTTTCATCCTGAACATTTTGCCCGTTCCGCCCCTTGACGGATTTCACGTTTTATCGGGATTCCTTCCCTACAGGTTCAGGAACTTTATTTTCGCGCTGGAGAAATACGGTACGCTGATACTTATCCTACTAATAATAACGCCTGCAGCCAATTATATCATAGGATTGCCTGCAGGCATGATTTACAACCTGATTTTCAGGATACTGAACATGTAAAGCGTCTTATTAAAGGTCTTCGGGCAATACGTCGTTGCGGATTATATCGTCATAGCTTTCGCGTTTTACAATAATCCTTGATTTTCCGTCCTTTACGAGGACCACGGCAGGCCGTGGCAACCGGTTATAATTGCTTGACATTGAATAGTTGTATGCTCCCGTCGTCAACACTGCCAGTATGTCCCCGCGTTTCACCCGAGGCAGCATTACGTCCTTTGCGATAATATCGCCGGATTCGCAGCATTTCCCCGCAACGGTCACTTTTTCGCAGGGTTCATCGCAGGACCTGTTTGCCAACAAAATCTCATATTTTGCGCGATACAGCGCGTATCTCGGATTGTCCGTCATCCCCCCGTCAATGGAAACATATTTCCTGACATCCTTGATCTCCCTGACGTTTCCGACGGTATAAAGCGTAATGCCAGCCGGTGCGACTATTGACCTGCCCGGCTCCAGCACGAGGAACGGAAGGCTTATCTGCCTGTCTTTACATATGTCCTCCACGACGGCTGCGACTTCTTTTATAAATTCATCATAGTCTACGCTTTCGTCCCCTTCAACGTACCTTACTCCGAACCCTCCGCCGAGATTCAGCTCCTGTGCTTCAAAACCAAACCGTGTCTTTATTTCGGAAATGAAATCCAGCATTACTCTTGCTGCAAGTTTAAACGGTTCAATGTCAAAGATCTGCGACCCTATATGGCAGTGAAATCCCACGAGCCTTACATTTTTCATCGCCAGCGCGGCCTTTACGGCGTCAAACGCTTCTCCGTTTTCCATGGATATGCCAAACTTGCTGTCGACCTTTCCTGTCTTTATATATTCGTGGGTGTGGGTATCAATACCCGGTTTTATCCTGAAGGAAATTTCAGTGATCCTGCCGCATTCGGAAGCAATGAAATCAAGCACCTCCAGCTCTTCAGCATTGTCCACGACAATGCGCCTTACTCCAAGCTCCACGGCCATTTTCAATTCTTCGGGTGTTTTGTTGTTTCCGTGAAAATAGACCCTGTCCATGGGAAACCGGGCCATTTTGGCCGTATAAAGCTCGCCGCCCGACACCACGTCGAGCCCGAGTCCCTCCTGCGCTGCTATTCTGCATATCGCCAGCGTGCAGAAGGCCTTGCTGGCATAAAGCACCATGCCGTCCCCTGAGTAATATTTGTCGAGGGCTTTTTTATACGTTCTGCAGTTGTTCCTGATTACGTCTTCATCCATTACATAGAGCGGCGTTCCGTACTGCTGCACAAGATCAACGCAGTCGCATCCGCCTATTTCAAGATGATTTCTTTCATTAATCCTCAGACCCTTCAGGTTCAATATAGTAATCACCGTCCATATTTTGTAGGATAATGAATAATTTCCTGCAAATATACAGTTTATTCAGGCAGTGTATTAAGTGGTTAACGTTATCAAAACGCTTGTAAATGCCTTGATTTTAACATTATGGAAATCATGTTAACATGATTTTTTGCAGGAGTCAATATTAATTCCTGCATAAAAATAAGGGGCGGTCCGAACCGTCCCTTATTTAACAGCTTTCAGCGACAACTTTTTTTCCTTTCAATTTATTCAGTTGAACTGCGCATCGTCGCTATTCCTTTCCGAATCCGAACCAGCGCGCTATCATCCTGAAGAAGAGCCTTATAAACGACGCCTTGTCTACCTTCTCCGCCGCGACAAGGTCCACCTGTCCGACTTCGTTTCCGTCGCAGACGTATACGACCGTTCCAAGTTTCTGTCCTTCCTGCACCGGCGCCGTAATATTGGAAATAAGCCTTACATCCCTTTCAACTTTGTCGGCCTCATCATATTTTACCAAAAGTTTGGCATCATCGCCGAAACGCAGAGCCACTTTCGTTTTTACGCCTTTTTTAATAATTGCCTCATGACCTTCAAGGACGTCGCCCTTCGTGTCCTTGGTTATGAGCCGGTAGTTGGCAAACCCGTAATCAAGAAGCTTTCTTGTCTCAGCAAAGCGGGTATTGGTGTCGGGTCCGCCAAGAATGACGGAAATCAGCCTCATGCCGTCACGTTCCGCCGTTGCGGCGAGACAATATCCCGCCTTTGATGTATAACCGGTTTTAAGACCGTCGCAACCGTTGTAGAAGTGGACGAGCTTGTTGGTATTTACAAGATCAAATTTTCCGTCCCTGAACTTATCGATAAATGTACCCGTATATTCAAGGATGCTGGGATGCTTCAGGATCAGTTCCCTTGACATTATGGCGATGTCATAGGCCGAGCTGTAATGGTCGGGAAACTCGATTTCATCCAGGCCCGTGCAGTCAAGGAAATTCGTGTTTTTCATGCCGAGTTCCTTGGCCTTCTGGTTCATCCTTGCCACGAAAACTTCTTCGCTGCCAGCTATTTTTTCAGCGAGGGCAACGGTAACATCATTGGAAGAATGTATTGCAACCGCCTTCAGGGCATCTCTTACAGTAAACTGCTCGCCGGGAGCTATGTATGCCTGGGATCCTCCCATGCTCGCCGCATGTTCCGAAGCCACGACTATATCGTCGAGGGACAGTTTCCCCGAATCAATGGCTTCCATGAAAAGAAGCATTGACATTACCTTTGTAATACTAGCAAGGGGCAATTTTTCATGCATGTTTTTTTCAAGGAGTATTCTCCCCGTTGAAACTTCCATGAGTAGTGACGCTTTAGCTTTCAGGTTGTGCACATCGGTATTCTGGAGAATCCTCGAAACTTCCACGCTGTCATAGGCAGAAGTGTCCACGGGAGCCGCAGTTGCGGGAACGGCTATAATTCCGAAGCACAGTACTGCCGTAAGCAGGTAACATAAAAACGCTTTTTTGGACATAATGAGCCCCTCCCCGATTAGTCTTTAGTAATTTTTATGCCGATACTTGCCCGTATATGCTCTGAACAGGCCATACCGCGCTAATTTTATTATACAGGCAGCGTTATCCAATTTAAAGGTTAAAATTATCCATTTAACCGATGACTTTGTGAATATATGTTATCGGCGCTGGTTTTTCTGGGCTTATGACATAAGCTTCGAGTGCGAGTTTTTCGGCTTCGGACCAGTCGCTCACGTTTGTGTGCAGTGTAAGCAGAACATCACCGCGTGAAACCTTTTTGCCCGTTTTTGCATGCAGCGTTATGCCCGCGCTGTGGTCTATGCTGTCTTCCTTGGTCTTCCTTCCGGCACCGAGAAGCATGGCAGCCACCCCGATCTTCTCGGCGTCGATGGAAAAAACATATCCGTCCTGTGGCGCCATAACATCAATATGTCTGGCTGCCCGGGGCAGCAGGTCCGGGTTGTCAACAACGGAAGCGTCACCGCCCTGGAGTGTGACAAGTTCCCTGAACTTCGACAGGGCGCGTCCCGATTTTATAGCATCCAAAAGCCCCTCATAGGCACTGTCAAATTCCGCAAAAGCTTCTCCGAGCACGGCCATGTGTGCGGCAACGGTCAGCGCTATTGTCGTAACATCTTCCATTCCCATACCCTGCAGGATTTCGATTGCTTCTCTCACTTCATTGGCATTGCCCACTTCCCTGCCGAGCGGCTGGCTCATGTCGGTCACGAGAGCGACGGTTTTTTTGCCGAGGGAATTGCCTATCCCGACCATCACATTTGCCAGTTCCTCAGCTTCCTCAACGGTTTTCATGAATGCTCCCGAACCGGCCTTTACGTCCAGTACAATCCGGTCAGCGCCCGCAGCAATCTTTTTGCTCATAATTGACGCGGCAATCAGCGGAATGCTGTCAACTGTGCCCGTAACGTCCCTGAGGGCATACAGTTTCTTGTCCGCGGGCGTCAGATTCGCGGACTGGCCGACCAGCGCCATCCCGCTTTTATTTACATTGCTTATGAATTCTTCACGGCTCATTTCCGTCCTGAAGCCTTTAATGGATTCGAGCTTATCGACTGTGCCCCCGGTATGCCCGAGCCCCCTTCCCGACATTTTCGCAACGGGGATTCCAACAGAAGCGCATAGAGGAACTATTACCAGGCTCAGCTTGTCGCCTACACCTCCAGATGAATGCTTGTCGACCTTGATACCTTCAATTGGGCTGAGATCGATTTTTTCACCGGAATTTACAAGCGCCATGGTCAGCGCCGCAGTTTCATCGCGGTTCATCCCCCTGAAACAAACAGCCATCAGGAAAGCCGACATCTGGTAATCGGGTATTTCGCCCGCCATGTAGCGTTCTATTATAAAATTGATTTCGTCTTTTGAAAGGGCCTGTCCCCTTTTTTTACTGATAATAAGGTCAACCATCCTCATTGGAAATTCCCCCCGGTGCTAAAGTTTTATTTCTAATTTATCCAGGAAACTTGTTCCGGCTTTCAGCAGTCCGACTCCAAGGTACTCTGCCACGGTAGCGCCTGCGTCGGCGAATGTCTTCCTGGTTCCAAGGTTCCGGCCGCCCGCGGCGGATTTTGAGTACACAAGCAGCGGCACATATTCCCTTGAATGGTCGGTACTCGGAGTAGTAGGGTCACAGCCGTGATCGGCAGTAATAATCAGCAGGTCATGCGGCTTTAAAGAATCGATTATTTGAGGCAGCACTTCGTCAAATTCGGCAAGCGCCCTGGCAAAACCGTGGACGTCATTTCTGTGGCCGTACTTCATGTCAAAATCGACGAGGTTTGTAAAAATAAGGCCTTCGAAGTCCTGCCCGATAAGTTCCAGCGTTTTCATAACGCCGTCGCGGTTATCATGGGTTTTAACGCTTTCGGTAATACCGCGCCCGTTAAATATGTCGGTTATTTTTCCAACGGCCTTAACTTCCATTCCCGACGCAGATACCAGGTCCAGCAGCGTCGTAGCAGGAGGATCAACGGAGAAGTCACGACGGGCGTCTGTTCTCCTGTAACTGCCTGATTTTCCCGTAAAAGGTCTTGCTATCACGCGAGCCACTGCATGTTCTTCCCTAAGCAGCTTTCTTGCAATGAGGCACATCTCATAAAGACTTTCAACGGGTATGACGTCTTCATGGGCGGCTATCTGGAACACGCTGTCGGCCGATGTGTAAATAATCGGATAGCCTGTCCTGACGTGTTCATCTCCTAATCTCTTGATTATTTCAGTTCCCGATGCGGGGTAATTACCCAGTGTTTTTCTTCCCGTAAGCCTTTCAAATTCCGCAATGATTTTTTCGGGAAAGCCCCCGGGATAAGTGGGAAAAGGCCTGTCCATTATTATCCCGGCAATTTCCCAGTGACCAGTCGTAGTGTCCTTTCCGGCCGAAGCTTCTGCCATCCTTCCAAAACAAGCCATGGGCTTTGGCGCTTCCGGCAGGGCTTTAATACCTTCTATATTGCCGAGGCCAAGTTTTTCCAGGTTTGGAAGTCTCAAATCCGGCAGGCTGCGCAAGATGTTTCCGAGCGTATCGCTGCCTTCGTCACCGTACCTGTGACTGTCAGGAAGCTCACCCACTCCTGTGCCGTCCATCACTATCATAACAGCTCTTTTCATTGTCCATCGCCCTTTTCCCTTGTATTTCCCATTCAATCTTTTATTACCCTTTGAAAAATGAAAGCAAACTAAAAGGGCATTTTCGGAAAGCATGCCCTTTTGTCCTGTCTCATTGATATTATATAATATTTTTTACCCGTACCCCCTTCTTTTTTTATGACCAGCCCTTTTTGATCCATGTTGTTAAATAAATTCCTTCACGCCCTCGGATGGGTTTTCTTGTATACCTCCCTGATCCTGTTCTTAGCTATCTGGGCGTATATCTGGGTTGACGAAATGTCTGAATGACCGAGCATCTCCTGAATTGACCTCAAATCGGCTCCGTTTTCCAGAAGGTGAGCTGCAAAGGAATGGCGCAGCGTATGGGGCGTAATGTCCTTGTTTATCTTTGCCTGGTTCTTGTACTGCTTGATAATTTTCCAGAATCCCTGCCTTGTCAGGCGAGTGCCGTTAACGTTAACAAAAAGAGCTTTCTCGTTTTCATTCTGTACAAGCAACGGCCTGGCTTTTTCGAGATAATCCTGGAGCGCGTTCATTGCGAGGGAACCGATGGGAATTACCCTTTCCCTTGAACCCTTGTTGCACCGGACATAGCTTAATTCCATGTCAATATCATCCACATCGAGGGAAATGAGTTCAGACACCCTGATCCCCGTCGCATACAGGAGCTCCAGCATTGCCTTGTCCCTGTATCCCTTCAGGTCCACGCACTTGGGCTGATCCAGGAGCAATTCGACTTCCTGCGTTGACAATATCTGCGGCAATCTCTTTTCCACTTTTGGCGATTCAAGGTCCGCGGTGGGATCGGAATCCACAAGCTTGTTCCTTGCTGAAAACTGGTAGAACGCCCTTATGGATGCGAGGTTCCTGGAAATCGTAGATGTGGCGCGGCCTTTTTTCTGCAGGTGAAGCAGGTAGGCTATTACCGTAGTTTTGTTGGTGTTGGCTATGCTGTTGAGATTCATTTCGCGCAGGTAGGATATGTACTGTTCTATATCTCTTTTATAGGATTGAAGTGTATTTGCAGAAAGCCGTTTATCATTTTCAAGAAAATCCATGAATTTTTCAATTAAAGCTTCCATTAACACAACTCCTTTTCCCGAAAATTCATTTTTATGCAATATATTATCGCCTATGAAAACCATAGCACTGGTTTTTTCCCATGTAAACGGACGTATATTATATAATATATAATATTACATTATTCGATATATTGAAAGAATATTTTTCTATTAAAGTTAAAATTTTTTGTTTTTTGCTATTTTGCCACTGCTCTGCCTGTTTAAGTCAATTGCTCAAAATAATAATACTCATGTTTATTAGTAATTATTACCTGTTTATTTGTTACGTATACACCAAATTATATAATTTTATAAATATTTATTCACTAATATTTATACACAATGATATTTTTCACAGTATTTCACTTTCTTTACCCCGCATAATACCGGTTTAATGCGTTTTTCAGCATGTTGGAGAAGTTTTCCGGATTTCCCCCTATACTGCTTTATTTATTTACCAGCGCATTCCCTTCATGAAGCAATAACCGGAGCAATCATGCGTATAAATACCGGGGCGATGTACGCCTCAACAAGGCACCCCGCGAATATTATCGCGCAAAACATCATAGTAACAAGGCAATAGGCCATGAAATCATTTTTTAAGCTCTCCCTGGAAAAAGACCTTTTGGACCTGTTCTTTATAATGCTCAGAGAAAAGTTTATTCCAAAAACTCCAAGGGAAATAATGCAGGGTATCATAAGTATTTTCCCGGGGAGCAGACCCAGGACCGTAAAGAGAAGCCCTTTCATTCCTGCTGACTGGATGACAAAACCCGACGTAAAACCCGTGATAAATCCATTAATTCCGATAACCACAAAGATTAAAGGAATGCCTACTATTGTCGCGCCCAGGAGCCACAAAACCGCCGCAAGCCGGAGATTCCTGATCAGTGACAGCTTCATGAGCTCGCTGCCGTTTATATTCTGATTCCCCAAAAGGTGCAGAAACCCCTGAAAATAATAGTTCAGTTCTTCCCTCTGGACGGGGCTCAGCCCGTTTACGGTGAAGGCGCCCACGGCCGTTCCGGCGGCAAAAGCAGCTATAAGCCAGATGTATTTCTTCATGTTATTTCTGATATGTAAACCAAATGCGTCGCGCAGTTGCAAAAGCAAAGGCGGCACTTCCTTTCTTTTGTTTGCCTAATTGAATTCTATGCGCCTTGACAAAAAAAAATTACATTATTGACGGTTTTGTAAACCCGAGGCCTAAAGGAAGCAAAAAAACCTGTGCTTTCCGATAGATATAAATATTTGACAGCTTTTGTGAATATAATAAACGTGGAAATCCAGTAACCCCCGGGAGGAACGCCGCATGCATCAGTATGTATTTGAAAAAAGCCTGGTTATTGCTGGGAAACGCCATGAGATAATGCAGCAGCTCAGAGAATTGAACAACAGCTTTTCGAAACTGGAAGAGGCTATAAATGAAATGCTTATAAAAATAAAATAAAAATAATGGCTGTTATTTTAACCAGTCCATTTATCTTAAATGCTAGTTAATTTTTAAATTTATTTTTATTTTTTTATAGAAATATTTTTTTTATAGAAAGCTATTGATTTTGCTTTTGAGCCTGTTCCCTGTGTTTTTCTATCTCAGCGTTGGCCAGCCTGTCGCAGCGATTGTTGTACTCGTTGTCACTGTGGCCTTTTACCTTAATCCATGTTATTTCATGGATCCTGCTCAGTTCCAGCAACTGCTGCCACAGGCCCTTGTTTTTCACTTCATCGCGTTTAGCATTTATCCATCCGTTTTTGTTCCACTGTTGAACCCAGTTGTTATTAAAGGCGTTTACGAGATAGGCGCTGTCACTGTACAGGTGAACGCGGCAGGGCCGTTTGAGAAGTTTCAGCGCTTCTATGGCTGCAATAAGTTCCATCCTGTTATTGGTCGTATTCTCTTCATACCCGGATATCTCCTTTTCAATGTCACCATACTTAAGAATGGCTCCCCATCCGCCCGGACCGGGATTGCCGGAACAGGCGCCGTCCGTGTATATTTCAACCAGCTTCATTTAGTCCTCCATCAGTTTGCTTATTTCCACCGCTCTTTTCGCGCATTTGTTCATTGCTTCTATAACTGCGTACCTGAAACCGTTCTTCTCCAGGGCCGCCACGGCTTCAATCGTAGTGCCCGCCGGCGAACAAACCTGGTCCTTGAGTTCCCCGGGATGCCTGCCTGTTTCAAGCACCATTTTGGCCGAGCCCAGGACGCTCTGCGCAGCGAGCTTATATGCCAGGTTCCTCGGTATTCCGGACATAACGGCAGCGTCCGCCATAGCCTCGATAAACATGAAAACATAAGCGGGGCTGCTGCCCGTCAGTGCAGTGACTTCATTCATAAGCCTTTCATCCAGTATTTCGGTTTTGCCTACACAGTCAAACAATCTTCTGACCGCGGCCAGCTCTTCAGCGCTGACGCACGAGTCGCAGCTCAGCAATGTCATGCCCTCTCCCACCAGGACGGGAGTATTGGGCATCGTCCTGATTATTTTTGCGCTGTCGCCGAGAATTTTTTTGTAGAACCGGATAGGTATGCCTACCGCAAAGGACACGAGAATTTTTCCGCCGCCAAAGTCAGATTTGCATTCTTCAAGAACGGATCCGACGACATTGGGTTTTACCGCCAATATTATGATGTCGGATTTCCTCACTACTTCAATGTTTCTTTGTTCTGTCTGAATCCCTGTCTCGGCAGCAATTTTTCGGAGCTTATCCCCGTCCGCATCGGCGGCGAGTACATCCGAAGGATTTACAACTTTCTTTGAAACAACGGCTTTTATCATCGCCGAACCCATATTCCCGGCACCTATAAATCCAATTTTACCGTTCATCTTCAAAACCTCCCCTGCCATCTTTCACTATGATATAACACAAAATCCCTGTCATGCAAGCAAATTAAATATTGACACACGGGCGCCGGTAATGTAGACTGGATTACAGTCGGCCATGCAGACAGGGAAATTACAGGCGGACAAGCCGTCAACAGCGATATGTAATTAATTTTATATAAAAATATCCGGCGTTGTAAACACCGGGCAGAGATAAATGCAGAAATTTCTGTTGAAAAGGAAAAAAGTCTGTGATATAATAAGTTTTGCACGTAGGGGTATAGCTCAATTGGTAGAGTAGTGGTCTCCAAAACCATTGGTTGCGGGTTCGAGTCCTGCTGCCCCTGCCAAAGCTTCAGCGAGGTTGCTGAAGCTTTTTTGATTAGTGACGGAAAAACATAACGTACATGGGCATGATCAGCTCAATCAGTGCAATAATGAGAACCATCACCGCTCCCAGACGTTTTCTTTTTTTCCACGTCCAGATCCCGAAGCTCGCGGTGTATACAAACACCCATATAATTACGACAATGGCGATAATCCAGCTGAAGGTCACCGCTATACACTTCCCTTTTTTGATGAAATGATCGGCATGGTTCTGATCAGCAGACCTGGTCTCCTTATTTTCAGGTCCACCTCAACATGGAATTCAGCCATGGGGTATCTTTTATGCCAGTCAAAATCAAGCCATTGCTGCCACGTGGCAAACTTTCTTTTGGCAACGGCTCCATATCCAATGATATCGGTATTGTACTCCTCCGCGGTTTTTTGAAGTAACTCCTCCATGCCTTTTCTTATAAAATCCTCAACGGATTTTTCGAGGATTGCAAGCAGTTCCGGGCTTTCATAGTTAATCTCGCTCTGTATCGTCTGTATGTCGCCTTCCAGGGATATTTTGGACGATATGACCGGTTTGCCGCCGGAGAGTTCCACCCTGTGAACCGGGTTCCTGCTCTGTTTTATTAGCAGCAAAACCACATTATCCTTGTTAATGGGATCAACGTGCGTAATCGTTGATTGGAAAAATTCTCCTCTCAACATAAGGTAATAGGCTGTATCTTCCCCGTCGAGCTCACCCACCATCCGGTCGCCGCTGAAAACAGCAAGTCCCATGATATCAGCCTTTATGTCGCCGGCCCTGGGAATTTCCCCGGCCTTGAACTCCCCCTCCAGGGGAAAGCCGCTGTTTCTGCGGACTATGGATGATTCCGTGGCAAAATCCGCCGAAGACTCGTTCTTGGTTATTCCTGCGAGCGTTGCCACGGGCTGGATGAATGTGGATTTCGCGTACTTGTAAAATTTAAAGTAACTCGTGTTTGCGGTAAATCCGGTATATTTATAGGTCCTGTATATCAGTTCGAAGTACTTGGTCACGCTGGATTCCATCGAAGGCTTGATGCTTTTGAGATACTCCTCTGCCGAACCGCGCGCCACTGCCATGTTTATGGTTGGCTTCAGTTCCCTGAGCCTGTTGAAAGCGTTTATATAATTTGAAATACCTTCCCTTGCCAATTCGCTTGAAAACACTATTACCTTTGCATGGGCAATGCTGACCTGGCGGCTGACGACATTGTTGGCAAGGCTGAGGCCGGCCATAATTGAAGGAGTCTCCAGCGTCAAAATTGATGACGTTTTTTCTCCCGAACCACCACCGTTCTCACTGCTTCCACCCGTCGCGCTGGGTACTGCAAACACAAGTGTCAATTTCAACTTGTTTGTCACGCCCTTGTCAAGACCTATTGCTGCCACGTAGGCGAGATCGTCAACTTCGCGCCCGTCATAGCATCCGGTAAGCAGCAATACTGTAAATACAGTTAACAGCACTGCGGCCGAAATTCGTTTCACCGCGTTTTTGCCTCCTTTTCCGGGTTTCTGCTTCTCAACCGCGCAATTAACAAAATTAATATAGGATAGCACAATGAAATGATCCATGTAACTTTTGAATAATACATTTTGTCTAACTCGAGCACGGTCATAAGGTTCGGAGGAAAAAGGCTCAATGTAAATATAATTATTATAAAGGACCATATCATCGGTCTCCGGTAATCCAGTTCAAAGGTTTTCCTGAAAATGTAGACAACAAAGTAAAAGCCTATCGACAGCATACTCATTGCCGATGCCGCCCATATCAATACGAAAACCGATTCAATTCTTTGGAAGAATCTTCCGTATTCCATAACCCTGGCAAGCTGGTATATGGGCAGAAAGTTTTCTATGGAAATCGGGTAAGGATAAACCAGCAGGTAGCAAAGAGTTCCCAGCGTAAAAAATATGGATGACAGCAATATGGTTGTATATCCTGTAATTTTCATGATTTTATGGGTTCTCACAAAAGGAGCAATCAAATAAAGCAACACAAGGGGAGAAAAGTATGATACCAAAAAAAAGCCGTCTATGAAAATAGCGCGGGGTCCGTTACCTAGGATTGGGAAAAGATGATTTATGTCATAATTTCCAGCCACTCCGAAAACAATGAACAAAAATCCTAATGCTATAATCGGCACTATAACGGAGCTGAATCTTACGAGAGGTTCTATTCCGAAATAACATCCAAAGACCATCGCCGCTATGAAAAACATCATAACAAAGCTGATAGGAGAATTTATCAGCGCAATTACCTTCATATCCTCGGTAAACTCGCGCAAAGTAATTGTTACCAGAAAAACTATGTATAACATCAGCAATATGCCGGTAACAATTCTCCCGATCCTGCCCAAAGCAATTTCAGCTATGTCTATGATGTCCTTTCCTTCAAAATTTCTGTACAGCCGCTGAATAACCGTAAAAAACAAAACAGCCAGCACCGTAATGTAAATGGGAATGATCCACCCCGCAGTCCCTCCCGTCTCGATCATCAACCTCGGGAAACCGAGAAGCAGCGGGACGCATATGGTATTGAGCAGCATCATTATTGCTTCCCATATGCCGAAAGTAATTTTGGCTTTCAACTTTCATCACTGCCTTTCTCCCTAACAATCCATTTCCTGCTTATAGAGTCCTGTTTTCTGCGTTTCCCGGTATTGAGATAATCTGGGCGTTCTTCCCTTTTCCATATAGGGAGGTTCAGGAAATCGTCCTGGGCAGCGCCGGCTGTCTTCGGCCCGAAAGGCGTAAGGAACGGAACTCCGAAGGACTTGGCCTTGGCATATATAATTCCCTGGATGAAAATGCCCGTTGTAATGCCCAGGAATCCGGCAACCGCTCCCAGCGCTATATATGCGAATCTGACAATTCTCAGCGAAAGCGCAAGGGAAAAATTCGGAATTGCAAAAGAGCCGATGCCCGTTACCGCCACGACTATTATCAGGATCGGGCTGACTATGTTTGCCGCAACAGCGGCCTGTCCGAGTATCAATGCGCCGATTATGCCCAGCGTAGGTCCAATGGGACCCGGTATACGTATGCCGGCTTCGCGGATAAGTTCAAAAGATATTTCCATTATCAGTATTTCCAGCACCGAGGGAAACGGAACCCTCTCGCGTGCAGCTGAAATTGCCAGTACCAGGTCCGTTGGTATCATTTCCTGGTGATAATTCGTAATGGCCACGTAAAGACCCGGCAAAAGAAGCGCGACAAAAATTCCCAGGAACCTAACTATTCTGAACAGGTTTCCCCCGGGAAAGCGCATGTACGTATCCTCGGGAGACTGTACCAGGGTTGAAATTGTCGTGGGCATTACGAGAACGAAGGGGCTTCCCTGCATAACGATGGCCACCTTGCCTTCCTCAAGCATTGAAGCCACCCTGTCAGGCCTTTCAGTGGCAAGAATCTGCGGCGCCGGCAAAAAGGTATTATCCTCGAGAAACTGCTCAAGCTCCCCTGAATCGGTAATACTGTCGATATCAAGAGATTTTATTCTCCTGCGTACTTCGTCTACAAGGGTTTTATTGGCAATATCCCTGATATACAGGAGCGCGCACGGCGTTCTGCTTCTCCTGCCCACCTTGAGGTTTTCGACGATAAGATTTTCATTTAAAACTATTTTCCTTATAAGCGCTGTGTTCGCCCTGAGGACTTCATTGAACCCTTCCTGGGGACCCCTTATGACAAGCTCTGTATTCGGCCTTTCAACCCCCCTGTGTTCCCAGCCCTTTACATCAGCTGTGAAAACTACGTTGAGGCCGTCCACAAACAGCGCGCATGAACCGAAATTTACATTTTCCAAGACTTCCTTATAGAAACTGACGGTCTTAACCTGGTTGTAGGGCAACAGCTGTTTTAGTATTATGGTCTTAATGTCCTTTTGAACGTACTTTATATCGAGGTTTGACAAAAGCATCAGCGGTTCCAGAACAAAATGGTTCAGAACGGTGCTGTCGATCAGCCCGTCAATGAATATTACAAAGGCTTCAATATTTTTCTCACCGATTGTAATGTCAAACTCCCGTATGACGACATCGCCGGACAGCGGAATACTGTAAGCGTTTTTCATGTATTCCAGGTTTTCTTTTATGTCAGTGGATATTTCTGATTCTTCTTCACTTTGAGAATCTTCTTCATTTTGAGAATCTTCATTTTGGGTTTCTTTCTTGTTTTTGGAATCTTCTCCGTTTTGACCGCCTTTATTTTTTCCGCTGTCATTTCCGTCCTTTGACAAATCGTCTACTCCAACGGGTATCGGCTTCAGAATTTTTCTCACCTTTCCGGGGGAACCTTCTTCGTTTTGTTTTGAATTATCATTCTCTTCTCTGTTTTTTTCCGAGCCTCTTCCGTTACCTTCGCCGGTTTCATTTACAGAGCCGGGTTTTTTACCTGGATCAGTATTATTTGCTTTTCCCTGGCCTGTTTTATCAGCTGTACCAGCTTTACTTCCCTGGTTTGTATTGTCCCCAGGATCCGTTTTGTTTTTCGAATCAGTTTTGGGACCTTCCCCAAAAACGTCCTGTTTTTCGCTTTCTTCAAGAATGTATGTTTTTTCAAGTGTCGGTTCATGGAAAATAAGAGTTCTCAATATGCGTTTGCCGACTTTCGATAAAACAGACACTAAAAATTCACATCCTCCACTTTTCCGTTTCCCATCCTGACCAGGAAAACATCGTAATAATCACGGCCTATTTTAAGCGCGAAATTTTTGTCCAGTACGGCAAAGTCAAACCTGTACTTGCCCTTGACGCCGCTTCCCGTGTCCATTGCCACGGCATATCCCAGTCCCTTGATATAGAAAACGGTGCCAAAAGGCCAGTAATTGTTGTCGACGGCTATGGTCAGGCCCGGAATTATAGGCTCGCCTGATTTCGTAATTCCCCGGTCGTTTCCGCACTCCTCGACGCTCGGGGTGTATGCCGTGCCGAGAAATCGTCCTATATATTCACCGCGATGGACGGAACTTCTTGAAACGCCGCCGAAACTTCCGTAATTTTGCGGTTTGATGCCTACTGAGGCTGCCTTTTTCAAATTATTCTGAAGCATTATGTTGTCTTCCTGGAGTTCGTTGTTTTGCTGTATAAGCTCTTCATTTATTTTTTTCAGGGCTTCCATCCGTGTTTTCAGTTCACGGTTTTGCTCCTCTATTGCATTGTTTTGCTCCCTCAATTCCTCGTTGTCTTTTATAAGACTGCTGTTTATTTCCAGCAGGACATCCCTGTCAGCCTCGACTTTTTGCAGCATTTCACGGGATTCTTTAAGCTGCCTTTTAATATCAGCATAGCTCCTGTACACGCTTACGTTGTAAAGGCACAGCATGGCCACTGTTGCCGTCAGCAGCGCCGATACAAGCAAATACCTTTTTACAATCGTGACTCTCTGAGGCTTATAAATATAATGTGCCTCGTCATTGTTCATGCAGCTTTACCTCCTGAATTGAATGAAATTCCTTTAACAGATTATTTTCATTTTCGTAGTAGATTATTCATTAATTGGCTTTTGGCTGCACAAAGCGACATTATTTGCAATTTCCGGGGAAAAAATTATATGGATTTTTGGCTTTACAATTCACGACGGGCATGTTATAATAAGTACGCGATTCGGGGTGTAGCTCAGTTTGGCTAGAGTGCTTGCTTGGGGTGCAAGAGGTCGCTGGTTCAAGTCCAGTCACTCCGACCAGAAAAAACAGCGGGTTTGAGAAAATCAATACCCGCTGTTTTTATGTATTTGAACCAAATATGAACTAAATATTTATTTTTGCGCTTTACCGGCTGAAACCATTGATGCGCGGGAACATGGTATCACCTGGTTTTTGACAGACAACGGCTAATAAGTCAGGAGGCTAATCATTGTTGATTAGCCTCCTTTTTAATCTAGTCAATTTTTCCAAGCCAATTGTTCATTTTATAAATATCAGTAATATTGTTCATTTTATACATGCCAGTAAAATAATTATTTTCAGCAGCAATTAATATTAAATTTAGACTTTAGATTTAAACCTGAGCACTAAAATAATTCAGCCCGTACATTCAATTCGTTTCCGATTTTGCGCGGTACGGCAGGATGTACTCCGAGTCCATTTCCGGGTGCCCGTCAACCCTGAGCACAAGCTTTATCCGGTCAGTTTCGCCGTGCGGCAGGTAACAGCGCACGACGGGTCCAGGTAAATTAGTGTTGGCGGCAATCTCAGGATAATCCCACTCCAGGAGCAGAATCTCTTTTTCTCCCATTCGCAAAATTGCTTTAACCCTGCCCGCGGGCACACATTCGGGAGAGTCATTAAGTATCCACAATTCGGCTGAGAACAGTTCGCCTTCCTCCCATACGAATTTTGCAATTCTCGCACTGGCGAGAACGGGCCTGCAAGCGGCTTTTACAGTATAATAGGCAGGTTTTGGCCTTGTCCTCCAGCTTATTATGCTGTTGTTTGCCGCTGTGGGCCACGGTTCATTGTAACACCAGTTCAAAGCCATTGAACAAACGGGCTTTTGCCTCCTGGCTTCCTCAAAGATGAACCTGAGTCCCTCAGCCTGTATCCACTGCCCCCGCTCTACCAGCAGTTCCAGAGAATCGGTTTTGCCGAAGTAGTGTTCTATTACATCCAGGGCGAGCCAGTCCGGAGACTCCCATGCATTGAAGGCATGATGTTCTTCCCATGAAGTTCCCGGGCGCGGTGGAAACAGTTCTTCTTCGGGGATAAAATTTTTCAGGTATTCGGCATCGCTTGGCGACGGGACTCCAAACTCGGTGTACGCTGTGAATCCTTCGCGAGGCATTGCCTGGAACACATCCCTTCCGTCGGGATACCGGAACCGGTAATATCCGTGGCCCATTCCCATGAGCGGTGATGTCATCAGGAAAGGTCTTTCCGGGTCCATGTCATAACAGTTGCGGTTCAGCAGGCGGAGTGCCGGCGACTGGTCCGTCATTCCCGACCATGAATTGAACAGTTCATTTCCCCCGCACCATATTACTACACAGGCATGGGAACGCAGGCGCCGGATTATGGATCTCGATTCCTGGTCCAGTATTTTCAGGTATTCGGGAGTACCAACATAGTTATTGCACGATAGCGGGAATTCCTGCCACACCATTATACCCATTTCATCGCACAGGTCGAAGAAGGCATCCTTGTTGACAATAGCCCCGCCCCAGCACCGGAAAATATTCATGTTGGCTTCCCTGGCCAGTTCAATCAGAGGTCTGTACGTTTCTTCGGTGATGATACCCGGGAATATTTCAGGATTTACCCAGTTGGAACCCTTGCAGAAAATCTGCCTGCCGTTTATTTCAAGAGTTATCGGCGGACGGCTGCGGGTTTTGGGAGATTCTTCGGGGTAATCCCAGGCTCCCGGATGCATCACGAGCCGTACCCTGCGGAAACCCACCCTTGAAACTTTTTGATCCAGCAGGTTCCCATTGTTGTCTACGAGCCTGATGACAGAACGGTAAAGCACAGGCTCTCCCTGCCCGTTGGGCCACCAGAGCCGCGGTTTTTTAACGACCTCTTCCATATGTATAACGTTATTATCCCCGCAGTATTCGCAGGGGTAATCACGCCGGAAAACCGGGTTTTCATTCCTGTCATAAAATTCCCATTGTATTTTCGCTTCTCCTTTTCCGCTCAGCGCAATATCCGCTGTAACCAATGCCTGCTGCAGGTTTTCATCCAGGCTGTACAACACTTCACAGTCCTTTATGTGGCATGCAGGCCGTATTTCCAGGTACGTGTCATCCCAGATGCCGAGGGGAACGAGCCTGGGATGCCAGTCCCATCCATAGCTGACGGCTGGTTTGCAGCTCTGATCTGCTTCTTTTCTCCCCCTGGGAGCTCCTTTACGCTTTGGAGCCGGGAAAATTAATATCTCGAGTTCGTCACCGTTGGCAGCCCTTTGCGTCAAATCGATCTCAAAGGGAGTGAACATACCTTCCTGTTCATGGATGATTTCGCCGCGCAACTTTACCAAAAAGCGGTAATCAACTCCGCCACAGACAAATATAAGCCTTTCATCAGCTTTGAGTTCGGGGAAACGCAGTTTTGCCACGTAGGACCAGCAAACATCCTCCATCCAGGCATAGTTTTTATAATTATCAGCATAATTGTAGTCTCCCCATCCTTCAGCCCTGGCCCAGTCCAGCTGCACGGCGCCGGGCACCATCGCGGGAACCCTTTTTTCAGCGGCTGTTCCCGGATCGGTACAATATCCTACTGACCAGTCCAATTGCAGCCTTCTATGCATGATGATCCTCCTTTTTGTTATGTTTTATCAGAAAAACCTGACCCTCTGGACGCTTATATAGGGTTGTCCGATTATGCTGTACTGTTCTTCTGCAGGAAGCACGATTGCTCCAAGACCCTGGTTCCCAACTTCATCGCCGTTGAGCACGCGCGTGGTATGCCATAATCCGTTTTCAAAGTATCCTTCCTCGACAATCTTGTTGTACAGCTTTTGATCGGGAAGGTTTATATCCACGCTGAGGCCGCGGCCCGCCACAATGAACTCGCGGTCACCGGTCTGGATCACAAGACCATAGGACTGGTAGTCCCTGTCCGTGCCAATGGTAGTGTCAAAGCCTCCCCCGTCGCCCGTGGGCACAAAGCGGTAGGTTATGTCGGCAATATAACCGTCGAGAGTAATCCTTTCGTTTTTAACATTTTTCGAAGGGTAGAATCCCCTGAGTCTTTTTGTTCCGCGGTACCTGCATATAAGCGGCATAAGGCTGTTCAGCACCCTGTATGCCTCGCCGAGGGGATGGTTCTCGTACAGTTTAAAATCTATGGCAAAGGGAGAAAACGCCATGCAATGGCCTTCGCCGACTGCATAAAACGCTTTTTGCGGCGTGCTGTCAGGATGGTCGTCGCCCGTCCACCATCCGCCGCATTCAGGTATGAATAAGGGGTTGCCCCTGTGCCTGTACTCCGAGCAGTTTTGCTTGAACATCCTGTACGTGTCTATTGCGAGAACATCAATTTCGGGCGCTGCCGACATCCATATATCCAGCACCGTTTGAGCGGGACCGCCGCTGGGGTACTGTCCCGGCCTGTTCTGCCCGAAACGCGGCCACGCATTGACATACATGGGAATGTTGTATCTGTCCTTACCCGCTGCGGCAACGGTATTTATATAGCTGGCAATATGCCAGGCCATGAAAGCCTCGTCGGCGTCTATCCCGTTTCCGAACACTTCGCTCCATGTTCCTTCCCTTTTCATTCCGTTTGCCTTAAGCAGTTCGCGCATGTGCTCCGTAAGGTTGTCGAAATTGTCGTACAAATCCTTCAGGAGTTTTTCCGGCACCGGAGAGTTAAAAGCCTTTTCCGCCGCATCGGTCCTGTCCCTGGAGTCATCGAGCATTCCCGTTTCATTTTCCACCTGCATCATTATAACGGTGCTGTATTCCCGGTCAATGTTCTTTATATGCTCCATCAGTTGCGAAAAAGCCCTGCAGTCGGCCTCGAGGGTTTCTCGGCCAAAGGGTGACAGCGCCAGCGGGCTCATTCGCGGAAAACGCTTTTCATCGGCGAGGACCCATGTGGGTGCATATCCGGAATAGCCGTTTTTCCAGGTGGCGAGCCACAGCAGGATCAACTTGAGACCGTAATCGCGGGCGCGATTTATCAGCGCGTCCACCACTGAAAAATCGAAGACACCTTCAGTGGGTTCAATTTGTTTCCACGACACGGGAAGAAAAACAGAATTTGCATTGAGCTTTTTAAGATGCTCCCATATCGGTTCCATGAACTCGGCAGTGGAAGAGCTCGAATTGCGCACTTCACCGCCGAGGATGACATAGGGTCTCCCATGGACGAAAAGCGTTTTTTCCCCGTTAACAATTTTTATAAATGGTTGGCTTGTATTGTTTTCAAACATTCAGGCACCCCCGTAAATATAATCAAAATTTGTCTTCTGAAAATCAATCATTGTCTTTTTTTCCTAACGATATGCTTTTTGCTGCCTGTTTAACCAGCGCAGCCGCCACAAAACCTCCCGCAAGCCCGCCGATATGAGCAGAATTGTCAATTCCGGGCATAACAAAACCGTAAACCAGGTTCAAGACCAGTACTATTATAATATTGTGTCCGAAAAACCTCCTGAAAAAATCCTTTTTGGTAAAGCCAAAATAAATAAGTGCTCCCATGAGGCCAAAAATTGCGCCGGAAGCTCCGACTCCGGCTCCCGGGGTAAAAAACAGGCTCGCGATACTTCCGCAAAGACCCGAAACAAAATAAATAACAGCGAAGGCTGAATGTCCGTAAAGTCTTTCGGTAATCGAACCGGCCACATAGAGCGACCAGGAATTTAAAAGCAGGTGAATCATGTCGCCGTGCAGAAAAACCGGCGTGATCAGCCTCCAGTATTCGCCCGCAAGGATCCTGCTGTTTACCTTGGCCCCCGCGAGTATGAGCAGGATATCGTAATCTATTCCTGAAATGCCCGAATATACGGTCAGCAAGAACCATACCAATATGTTTATAAATATCAGCACATAAGTAACTCTGGGTTTGCGCGCCCTGAATTCAACCGAAAGGTTCTTTATCTTTTTGTCAACGGCTTTTGCTATGTCGTCAGCGGTGACGTTCCTGTCCCTGAAACCTTCACGCAGTATACGGTCCAGCCTTGCAACGGGAGACGGAAAATTAAAAAGCTTTTGAATTTCCTGCCGTTCCAGGATGACGGAATAACACGACAGGATTCTTTTTCCCGGATACATGTCATACTGGCCGTTTTTAATAATTTCCAGCTTCCGGTTGTCAGGAACGCTGTCAAATATGAAAACCTGCAGCAGCGTAACATATCCGTCGAAATTGAAGCTGAGAAGCCTGAATCTTTTATTTTCCAGCAGGAAAGCAATATAGTCCGCATCAATGGCGTCCCCGTCAACCAGCTCAATTATTGTGAGGCTGCCGGGCCGCCTGTCTTCAAGAACTATCGGGCTTTCCCCGGTGTAGGGGCTGTGAGACCGGTTTCCCGCAGGCATGAAACCGGTTTTGTTTATTAATTCCAGTATAACATTACCCACATATTGACGTTTCATTTCAGGTCCTTTCCGGAATTTTAATAAAGTTATTTTAGTCTGATTCCATGCTGTAATTATGTTAAGTCGTCATATCAGGTTTATAATGTTATTTTTTCAAAACAAACGAGCAGTCTGCTAGCAAACCCATACATTACAGGCCAAACCACAGGATGTACCGCAGGCAAAACAGGATTTTAAAGATAATGCGGCCGCATTGGCCGCCCGAATTAAACGAATTTCCTGCACTATTTTAATATGCCGTATTTTATGTTGATTTTATTGTTTTATTTTTTTTATTGTTGTTCTTTATTGCTTTTTGGTTGTTTTAAGGTTTTGTTCCTTAAAGCTATAAATTGTTTCAAATGATTTAATTTTTCAATTGGTCTGATTTTTAATTGATTTAATTTTTTATTGATTTATTTTTTTAATTTAATTATTCATTGGTTTAATTGTTCATTGATTTAAGTTCATTGATTTAATTGTCCATTGATTAATTTTTTTATTGCTTATATAATTCTTATTGTTGTTTTATATTTTTACGCTTTTCAACTGCATATATTATTTATATTTGGACCAAATTTCTTCAAGGATTGAATTGGCCATGGGAGTTACTTCCTCAAGCCACTCTTCGTACATTCTTCCATAGGTGCCTTCTATGGCGTCGGCAAGAGATCTTCCGTTGTTGGAGCTTATAATGTCGAACCTTATTTTGTCATAACCCCAGTACCTGTCAAGGGACAGCTTGTTCTGAAGCATGAGCGCCGTCTCCACGTCCCTGATGGTTTTGAAATACTTCCCATAAATGCTTCTGGCATAATCGTAGTCGGGATAGGGTCTCGAAAGCTCAGTCCAGATAATTGCCGTTTCCTTCGGATAGGGTGCTTCCTTCGGCAGGCACATCAGTTGCACCTCTTCCGTATATGCAGTGTAATCGTCAATGTTGGGTCCTATCGGGTACGGCAGCATTCCCCACTCGTCAGTCATCTTTTCCTTGAAATCATTGGCCCAGTTGAAGCTGAAGTAAAATCCCAGCCTGCCTTCGGCAAAATCCCTTGCATCTCCTCCGACGAAATCGTTTTTCATAATATTCTTTAGGAATCTCACCGCATCTATGGCTTCCGGCGAATCTAAAGTCCAAGCGTCACGGTCATTGACTCTCCTCACGGCCCTGCCGCCGTTCGAAGCAATAAAGGCAAGATAATGCGGGATATTCGTTCCGTAAACTTTTTGATCATCGGTACTTAGCGCCGACACTGCTCCTGAATACTCAATCCATTTCTCCCATGTCCAGGTCAGCGAATAAACCATTTCGTAAGGATCCTTGAGGCCAGCCTTCTCCATAAGGGTCTTGTTGTACCACACGCAGGCCCATGAAGTGGGTGGCTCGCTGTTGACTCCGTAAGGCTTTCCCTTGTACATGGATTCCTGGGTACATATGGGATTCCACAGGGGATCTTCAAGGTTGAAATACTGGTCAACGGGCAACAGAAGTCCTTCCCCGGCCAGTACCGGTACGACCCACGGCGAGCGGAGCCTGATCAAATCGGCTATCGGGTCGGCCGAAGCCGCCGTAGTCACCACTTTTTCATAAATCTCGCTTGCGGGAACCTGTACGTAGGTTATGGTACAGTTAAATTTCTCCTCAAGCTCCTTTTTTCGCCTTTCAAATATCTTATAATACGGCGCTTTTGGATCAGGCTCGATATTATTCCACGAAGCAATCCTAATATTGTGTCCCCCGAGGTCGACCCCTTCAACGTTAATCAGCGGTTCTTCGCTTTCCTGCAGAATTCCAGCGTCCTGCTCAGACTGCTGTTCCTGCTGCCCGGTGGCGTCGTTTTGCTTTTTATCCTTTTTGGCGCAGCTTGCATTAACGCACAACATCATCACAATGATAAGCAAAACAGCCGGCAGCCGGGTTATTAAGACCCTGATTGCGTTTTTTCTTTTGGTCATCTAATACCTCCGCAATTTAGAGTTGTAATATTTCAGGACAGGCGGCCTTTGCTGATCAGTTCGTTTACTTCCTCAAGGGTCGCGCATGCTGTGGCACCGCCTATTCTCGTAACGCTGATGGAGCCGCAGGCATTGCCGTAAAGCATGCATTTTTCGAAGTCAAATCCCTTAATAAATCCGTAAATGAACCCTGCATTGAAAGAATCCCCTGCTCCGGTTGTATCAATGGGTTTCATTTCATCAAAGGTTCCCTGGCTCACAACGAGATCACCCCATTTTCCTATGGCGCCCCTGGGGCCGAGCTTTATAACAACTATGCGCGCATGCTGTGAAAGTTTCTCCAGGGCCTTTTCCACGGTGTCTTCCCGCGTTATGTTCAGCGCTTCCCCCTCATTGGGGAAGAAAATATCCGTATATTTTAATACTTCATGGATTCCGTAATCCCAGTTCATAGTTTCGTCCCAGCTGCAGTCCAGGGAAGTGGTGACTCCCAGTTCCCTTGCTACCCTGAACAGCTTTGGGAGTCCCGGTCTCAGCCGGTGCTGTAGGAAAAAGGAACCCACATGGATGTGCCTGGTATGGTGCAAAAGTTCAAAATCTATGTCGTCAACGGTCATCGCGTCTATGGAACCCATGTAGGTTACAAGGGCCCTGTCACGATTCACGTTGAGCGCTATCGTTATACCCGTTTTAATATTGTCGTCTATCCTGACGTTTTCCGTATCGACACCGTTTTTCCTGAGGCCTTCAAGGGCGATTTCCCCGTACATGTCCCTGCCCACCTTGCTGACGAAACCGGTCTTAAGTCCCAGTTTCGCTATGCCGCTCGCACAAATGGCCGTAGAGCTTCCGAGGACAAGGGAGCAGTTTTCGGCGATAATTTCACGGCCGAGTTCAGGCAAAGTTTTCAGGCCAGTCAGTATCATGTCAACATTCAGTTCGCCTATGGCCAAAACATCATATCTTTTCAAGCAGATTCACCCCTTTTTACAGCTTAACCCATGCGGTAATACCGTCGGGATTGTCGGGGTTTATTCCCCTGCATTCTGCCTTGTAATACGCAAGCATCTGGGGTATCATTATGAACGGAATTCCGCGCGCAGCGTTGTCGAGCGGCGTTCCCGAAGTGACGTGCAGGCTGACGCCGTCAATGGGTTCGGTGATTGAGTCACTGTATGTCACAACTTTAGCTCCGCGTCCTGCGATTTCCTCTATAAGCTTCTTTTGATAATCGTAACCGCTTTCGCTCAGACATGCGATAACAAGTACGCCATCCTTCACCATTACCATGGGACCGTGCCTTACGTCGAGCACATGGTAATAATGGGCAACGAGCTGGGGTATTTCAGTAAACGCGATGGCGCCTTCGGCCGCAATGCCCTGCATTTCTCCGTCAGCGAGAATTACGGCGTAGTTCCAGTCCTCGAAAGCTATTTTCTTAAGGCTCTCTTCATATTTCTCCATGTAAGCGTCGCCGATCTCTATTGCTTTTTTAATATCAGCCAGCAGCGCTTCGTCACCGCCCAGGAAAGCTATAACCATCAATTGGGCGGTATAAAGGTTGGTCACCGTTCTCGTCTGGCATACGCTGGCATCAAAAGCCCAGGGAATTTCAAGGCTCAAACCTGCCAGCTTCGAAAGCTCGGATCCTTCGACGCACGTAATCGCGAGGACAGGAATATCTCCCAGTTTCCGGGCATTATTTATCGCGTTGATGACTTCGCTCGTGCTGCCCGAACGCGACGGCGCGACAAACATTGTTCCCTCGAGCATTTTGCCGTATTTCTCCCAGTTCAGCATCAAATCGCCTGCCGCAAAGGTTGCTGCGGGTATTCCAAGCCTTACTTTCGCCGATATTTCACCGGACTGGCACACGCAATAACCCGATCCGCATCCAATAAATGTCAGTGATCGGGGATTGTGCCTTTTGAAAAAGTCAACTACTTCATCCTTTCTTGAGAGCATATAGTCATAGGTTTTTCTCAGTGCTTCGTACTGCATTTTTAATTCTTCATAGGTTTTCGCCATTTTATGTACCTCCGCAAATTATTGTTAATACTGCCTTTGTAAACGGCCCATTTAGCCAGATAGGCTTTATCAGAAAACCGGCCAGAAGACAGGTTTTGACAGGCAACAGCAATCAAAGACATATATTATCATAATATAACAGTGGCGGACATTCAATATCAATGCCGCAAAGCGCTGAAAACAAAAAATATTGCCTATTGCCTGAGTTTCAAAATGAACTTGTAAACGATCCAGGCGGCAATGATTACAATGGCAATGGGCACAAGTATTCTGAGCATTTCGGACAGGATCCTCACGGCAACCACGAACAATACCACAGTCACAACTATTGTAAGAATGAGTTTCAGTCTGTTCTCGTTCATAGAATCTCTCCTTTTTCAACCCCGTTGAACGTGCTATATGTTTATACGAATTGCAGGTTCTTTTGTCTCGAAATTTCTTCGATTGTTTTTATCACGTATTCAATCTCATCCATGGTATTGAACCATCCGGGGCTGATTCTTACCGCTCCCCTGCGCAGTGTTCCCAGCGTGGCATGGGCTGCTGGTGCGCAGTGCAAGCCTGCACGCACGGCAATATTGTACTTTTTGTCGAGGATATACGCAATTTCATTGGAGTCGGCCCAGTCGAAATTAAAAGCCACTATACCAGAATTTTTCCCTTTTTCCGGTCTGCTGTATACCGTGATTCCCTCCAGGCGGGAAATGCCTTCATGAAGTCTTTCTACAAGCCTGTGCCTGTGTTTTCCTATATTATCTATTCCGGTTTCCCGTATGAAGTCGATTGCTGAAGCAAGCCCAACAATGCCCGGAGTGTTGAGCGTTCCGCTTTCAATAAGGTCGGGAAGGTATTCCGGCTGGTAGATAAGTTCGGAATTGCTGCCCGTGCCTCCCTGCATCAGGGGTTTAATATCCACATCGGGTCCGACATAAAGCCCCCCGGTTCCCTGCGGTCCCATTAATCCCTTGTGGCCCGGGAAAGCCAGCAAATCTATGTTCATACTTTCAACATCTATCAATACTGAGCCTGCACCCTGGGACGCGTCAACGAGGAAAAGAGCGCCCCTGCTTCTTGCCATCTCCCCTATTTCGGCTATTGGCATCATTATACCGTTGACATTGGAAGACAGCGTGGAAACAACCAGCCTTGTTTCGGGTCTGAAACTTTGGGCCAGTTCTCCCAGGTCTATTTCGCCGAACCTGTTTCCCTTAAGCAGCGTAAGGCTGATTTTCCGGTCCCTCTCCAGGGTTTTCAGCGGCCTTAAAACGGAATTGTGCTCCATTCCGGTGGCAATCACATGGTCATGGGGCTTTAAAACTCCGTAAATAGCAGTATTCAGTGCTTCAGTGGCATTCTTGGTAAAACAAAGCCTCAGGGGATCCTTTATATTGAAAAACTCGGCTACCTTTTCGCGGGCTCTGCTTACAGCCAGCCCCGCTGCCGACGAAAGCCCGTGAGATCCCCGTCCTGGATTGGCACAGTATTCTTTCAGGCATTGAGTCATTGCAGAAATTACACAGTCAGGTTTTGGCCAGGATGTGGCTGCATTGTCCAGGTAAATCATGGTCAGACCCCTCGGTTACAAAATCTTATTCCATTTTATGATTGAATGCCGCTTTAAGTGAAAGCCACGGACCTGGCGGCTCCGATTAATCAGGTTAATTATTTGGAATTTCTTCTGACAGCGCCCAGGCTCCTGATCACAGCCAGGGCGAGAACGCCCCCTATCAGGGCTGTAACAAGCTGGGGCCAGCTGAACATCACTGCTGCATTTGTTTTAATGTTGTCGGCAAGATTTGCGATGCCCAGAAAAACATTGACAGCCGCAAAAAGAAAAACAAATTTCACGGCGGAAGCCACTGCAACGCCGACAATCTTATTCCGTTTCATTATAAAATAGAAGCAGGCTACAAGTATGAAATTACCTGCCGCTATAAACGGCGAAAACGGAAGTATGAACGCTGCCATCGGAGTATGGGTAGTCAGTACCGATGTCAGCGGAGAAACGATCGCAACTGTCAAACCTCCCCAAAGACCTGTTGTTGCAGCCGCCGTGTACAGGCACGCATTTACGAGCGAACCTACGACGAACTGTTTGCCCATTGGTCCAAGGGCAGCGGGGAGAAACATGCCTGAAGACTGGCAAACAACGGTGAGGGCAATTAACATTGCCGTTTTTGTAATAAAACCCGTGGTGGCTTTCATATTTTTCCTCCCGGAATTCATTAATATTAATGTTTATCAATGATAAAGTTCATTATTATTCCAGGTTCATCGCTGTTTCTGTTCTTAATTACTACAAATTGTGGTTCATCTTTTTCCTGGTTTTTGCTGCAGTTCACCTTTATTTCAGCCCAAATAGGTTTCAGTTCTTCGTTATTTAAGCTCATCCTTGTTTTAGTTCATCCTTGTTTCAGTTCATCCTTATTTGGCTCATCTTTATTTCAGTTTATAATTCTTTTCAGTTAACCATAATACCGGTAAATTTTTTTCTGAAAATAAATGTTTATTCCGTTTTCATTATAGCATTTACCACTGCGGAAATTCAACGCAGTAAAATGCGTAACCGCAGGCTTTCGGCCTGCGGTTACGATGTGTAACCTGAGTAAGTCTGTAAGCCGGGTTCTGTATTCGATGATCATCTATCTGGGCACTGTATTTCTACAGTGCTCAAGCCACCTCCTCGGGACTGTCGGGCCAACGTAACGTCCCTCCACGGTGTTGCTCCAGGTGGGGTTTACAGAGCCGGCAAGTCGCCATGCCGCTGGTGAGCTCTTACCTCACCTTTCCACCCTTGCCTTACCGGAATATCCGGTATGGCGGTATATTTCTGTTGCACTTTCCTTGAAGTCGCCTTCACCGGGAATTACCCGGCACCCTGCCCTGTGGAGCCCGGACTTTCCTCATGCACGTCCTTTCGGAACTGTGCACGCGATCATCTGACTTACTCAGTATTTAAATATTCAATTTATAGTCAGCTTATATATTCTAAAACCTTAATTGAATTTTGTCAATAGTAGAGGAACGGATCCCTTTCGCTTGCGCTTGCCATCACTTCAACCCCAGTCAGCCTTTCAGAAAGATACCCGACCAGGAGCTCAACCACAATGCGCTCTGTATTAAAGTGTCCCGCATCTACGACACACAATCCTGCTTCCAGGATATCAAGAGCCGTATGATACTTGATATCGCCTGTAACAAGAATATCTATATCCCTGCTGATCGTCGGCAGGTACCTTTCATCAAAACTCCCTGAAAAAACCGCCACGCGCCTTACCGTTTCGGGCAATGAACCGACAACCCTGAGTTTTTCCGTCCTCAGCACCTTTTTTATCCTTTCAAGAAAATCGCCGGAAGATACGCTGCTGTCCAGAAAACCTGCCTTCCCAATACCATAATCTTTTCCCGCGTTATGCAGTTCATACAAATCATAAGCCACTTCTTCATAGGGATGCGCCTTGAGCATGGCGTTTATAACCCGATCAATCCGGCTTTCGGGCACCACGGTTTCAAGCTTGTTTTCGCGAGCCTTCTCGAGTCTGCCCGTGGTTCCTTTGTATGGATTGGTGCCTTCCAGCGGCATGTAGGTTCCCGTTCCCTCGGCGGCAAAACTGCAATCGCTGTACCGGCCGATGTGGCCGGCTCCGGCCCTGCAAACGGCTTCGCGCACTTTTTCGGTGTGTTCTACGGGAACATAGACGGCAAGCTTGTACAGTTTCTCCCTTTTATACCGGAATAAATTCTCAACCTGTTTTAAGCCGAGTTTTTCAGCGAGAAAATCATTGAGCCCTCCGTCAGCCGTGTCCAGATTTGTATGGGCGCTGTAAACGCATATGTCATTTTTAACTAGATTTATAATATTGCGGCCCCTGGAATCGTTGTAATCAATGTTTTTCAGTCCCCTGAAAATCAGGGGATGGTGCGTGATGATCATGTCCGCGCCGGCGTCGACAGCCTCCTTCACTACCGGAGCAGTGACATCAAGGCTCACCATGATCCTTTCTACCAATTTGTTCACATCGCCGAGCATGAGACCCGCATTGTCCCAGTCTTCGGCGAGCCTGCGCGGGGCAAGCTTCTCTACCTGCCTGATTATTTCCGCTGCTGTCATGGGCATGGATTTTCACCTTCTTTAGATTTTAATCTGTCCCTGATCTCTTCAAGTTTCGACCGGAGACGCTCATAATATTCGGACAAATCGGAGGTCCTTTCAGATTCTGAAGATTTTTTAAGCTGCATGAGAACTTTTTCCGTTTGTTTCAGTTTTCTCAGCGTCAGCTCCCCGAGCAGGGGATCCCTTTTTTCAATCAGCATGCTGCCTATATAACATTCAATTTCATCCATGACTCTTTTTTCGCCGCTCCAGCGGACTTTCATTATATTGTAAATCCTTCCTTCATCCTTGCACAGGGATTCGTCAACGATGTCAAATCCCTCGGAATACAGCCACGACCGAAGAAGTTCGGGGGAATTCATCGGCTGCAGGATCAGCGTTTCAGTATTTCTTGATTTCTCCGGATCCTTGCTCAATATTTCCCTGATCAGCAGTCCCCCCATACCGGCTATCACAACCACATCCGCCTCCCCGGGCAGCAGCGGGTCTAAGCCGTATCCCCTGCGGGTTTCAATGTATTCATCAAGACCGCTTGCAGATATATTTTCTTTTGCCTTTTTTATCGGGCCTTCCCGTAGATCCGTTGCGACGGCCCTGGAGCAGATATTGTTTTTGACCGCATAAACAGGTATGTATGCGTGATCAGTGCCTATATCAGCAAGCACTTCACACCGGTGCAGCATGTCCGCAATGGTTTTTAGTCTTCCTTTTAGTTTCATCCGGGCCTCCCCGTATCATATTTTAATAATAACACATAATATTGACATCTTATTTTAATGACATCCTTATTTTAATATTAACATGTTTTAAAGGAGAAATCATAATGACGGTTTTCAGAGGCAAAGGCGCAAGGGATTTCGAAACTCCCCCAGAATCCCTGGTTAATTCATCGAGCTTCCTGAATTTTGACTTCATAAAAAGACTTGGCCCGGGCAAGCCCGATATCAGCCGTCAGCAGGAAACAGACAATTTTGACAACTCAGTTGAAAGCAGGAAATAATAAAAGAACAGGGAGCCGGTTGCTCTAACCAACTGAGCTAAAGGCCCTTCTGGCTCCTCAAGTAGGACTCGAACCTACGACCCTGCGGTTAACAGCCGCATGCTCTACCAACTGAGCTATTGAGGAACGAATAAATGTGTCCTGGAACTGTTCTGTTCCCAATCACATTATATATTATACGTACAGAAGGGCATCAGGTCAACACCTTTTTTAATTTTCCAAGCGGTTTATACCGCCTGTTTTGCCCGTTTGCCCGCCTTTTTTCCAGTTATCCGTCATCAATGAATGTTATTTTCCGGTTTTTGAGTTTTGTCGTTGCCGTATTCCAGCAGAAGTTCCCTCAGCTTTGTAGCGTGCATTCCTTCGTCTTCGGCAAATTGCTTGAATATGTTCTTGAGCTTTTCATCATCAATTCTCTTGGAATACATTTCAAAATCCCTTACCAATTCCATGGTGTTTTCCCACGCTCTTAAAAGCCTGTCGTAAACAGTCATTTCAACGGCGTTGTCGTTTTTCTCCCCGGTCATTTTACTCAACTCCTTCCGCTTTTATTTTTACTGGCAACGCTGCATCGTATCCATGTAATATTTTGGCTGTGACGCAGCTAAAAAACAAATTTTTTATCGCATATTGTCTTTTTTAGTCAAATTATGTATTATATAAGTAATATTGAGAAATAAATTATACTCCCCTATATCCCGTACTTTGCAACAGTAAGCGGGATTTTTTTTAGTTGCTGTCACTAAATGTAGAGGTTAAGGTAGTTTTGGACGTTCTTTCAAAAAAGACAGATGCTTCATCAGTTGCTGTTCCATTGTTGTATAAAAAGCCCCTTATGATGCTTCTGCGCATCATAAGGGGCTTTGATTTTCCGGCATTGGAAATTATTTTTCAAACGAAGCCCACAGCTGATCGATGATATTCTGGCACTGCGCCGATCTTTCGTTAATCCACTGTTCAATGCTCTTGCCGGCTCTGCCCTCAAGCACGTTTTCTATGTTGTCTGTTCCGCCGGGCCAGATCTGGCGGTTTACATCCGTGTAAGAGAAGTACTTGTCAAGCCAGAATTTCTTGGCGAGCATTATATCCATCTCGGCGTCCCTGGGATCGTCAAACATATTTTCAACAACGTCCCTGTGCATCTTTTCCCTGCTCGGTGCATTCGGATACCAGCGGCTCAGGTCAGTCCAGATTGCTGCGACTTCCTTCGGGTACTTGCTGTTTGCAGGTATGCACATCAGGTGTACCTCGTCCCACCAGTTTGCATAATCCTTTGCCTGCGGTCCAAGAGGGAACGGTACCAATCCCCATTTATCCTTCATGCTGGTCCTGAAATTGGTATTGTAGTATACGTAGAACCCGGCTTTCCCGGCTATGAAATCAGCAACTGCCGACTCTCCGGTATAACCGATATAACCGGCATTGTAGAGCTTCTGCCACCACTTGAGAGCCTCAACCGACTCGGGCCTGTTGAGCGTCCAGTAGTCCTTGCCGTCGATTTCGCTGACTATCTTTCCGCCGTTGGATGCTATTATGGCCTGCCATGAAAGCGACGAAGCACCGTAAATATCTGTCTTTCCATCGTTATCGGTATCCTGGGTTATCCTGGCGAGGTATTCCTCAAACTTCTGCCATGTCCACTGCTTGGATGAAACGTATGTCTGCGGATCGGGCAGTCCAAGTCTCTGCATCATGCTCCTGTTGTAGAACAGGCGCCAGTAGGATGTATTTTCCTGATGGTTTACACCCATAACACGGCCCTTGTATATTGACTGCTGGAGGATATAAGGATTCCACAGAGGGTCGCTTATATCGAAATACTTGTCGGCAGGTTCCACAATGCCCCTTCCTGCAAACACGGGCAGTACCCATCCGGAACGGCAGCGCACTATGTCACCAAGCGGGTCACCGGCCATAACGCTTGCGGGAAGCCTGTCCCTGATACCCTGGCCGGGAACCATGATGTACTGGAACTTGACGTTGTACTTTTCCCTCACTTCCTTCTCGCGCTGCGTTCCCTGCTGGTAATAAACGTTGGTGGGAACCTTTGGATCAAGGTTAATAAATGAAGCAATCTTGACGGTGTAGCCCTTCAGGTCCACTTTCTCGCCAGTGCCGGTCGTTGAAGTTTTCGCCGTGGTAGTTGTTGTTTTTCCGCCGGTTCCGGCCGTGGTAGTAGTTTTTGTCGTCGTTGTCGTTCCCTTGGTGGTCGTTGCAGTTGAGGTTGTTGTTGCTTTTTCTTCCCCGGTTGCTTCAGTTTCCTCTGTTTCTTCTGTTTCTTCTTCCTCTGTCGTTTCTTCTGGTTCTTCTACCGTTTCATCTTCTGCTTCATCAACCGGCCCTTCTTCAAATTCTTCTTCTTCTGCCAGCTCTTCAACGGTCACTTCGGTCTCGTCACCAGAAGTCTGTTTCTTTTTGCCGCATCCTCCGGCTGTGCCCAGAACAAGCATCAGTGCCAGTAACAGGGCACAAATACGTAGCAATTCTTTTCTCATGATCTTTCCTCCCTATTTATTTTTTCTACTTAATAACAATCTTTACAGATTGTTATTATTCATACTGATTCCGTTACAAGTCCAGGTCTCCTGGGCTGCTTAAAAACTCGGGACAGATGTACAGTAGCATACCTGGAGTTGATCGAGAAAAAGCATGGCAGAATGTGCTGATGTATAAGGAGCAGATTGAGTAGTTACTGGCAAATCCGGTGCAGCGGTAATGCTTCGATGCTGATTTTTCCTTAATTAAAATCATGTTTTTGATTAAGATCCTGTTTTACTTCGTTTGAGCAGCCTATTAACCACCGTCAGCAACCTTGCAGAATCCTTGGACCAATAATCCACTTCCAGGTTCATTCAAGCAACCCGTTAACCCAAGATCCTCGACTGATTTAGTGGTTTAAAATTTAAAGCCGGTTTATTACCCGTGAAAAATTTTACCACTATTTCACAATAATATTATATTTCATTATATATTACATCGCAAAACAAATTTTGGTATGCATTATTTCCGCGTACAAAAAAATAAGGCCCGCTTTTTTCGCCTCATCCACAGGAAGTTCAATGAATGCTCAGCTCCGGGTAAAAAAAAACTCGATTTGTCAATCGAGTTTTAATCAAGGTAATCCTTAAGTTTTTTGCTTCTGCTGGGATGTCTTAATTTCCTGAGCGCCTTTGCTTCAATCTGGCGTATTCTTTCACGCGTTACATTGAATTCCTTTCCAACTTCTTCAAGCGTCCTGGCTCTGCCGTCATCGAGTCCGAATCTCAGTCTCAGTACCTTTTCTTCCCTTGGTGTCAGCGTATCAAGGACATCGATGAGCTGTTCCTTCAGCAGTGTGAAGGCAGCAGCTTCAGCAGGCGCAGGTGCTTCGTCGTCAGGGATAAAATCTCCGAGATGGCTGTCCTCTTCTTCGCCTATCGGCGTTTCAAGGGAAACAGGCTCCTGGGAAATCTTCATTATTTCCCTGACCTTATCCACTGACATGTTCATTTCCTTGGCTATTTCTTCAGGATGGGGTTCTCTGCCCAATTCCTGCAACAATTGTCTTGAAACCCTTATGAGCTTGTTTATTGTCTCAACCATATGCACAGGTATGCGTATGGTCCTCGCCTGGTCGGCAATGGCCCTTGTGATGGCCTGCCTTATCCACCAGGTAGCGTAGGTACTGAACTTGTAACCCCTCCTGAAGTCAAATTTTTCAACGGCCTTGATAAGACCGAGGTTGCCTTCCTGTATAAGGTCAAGGAAAAGCATGCCTCTTCCCACATACCTCTTTGCAATGCTGACGACGAGACGGAGGTTGGCTTCTGCAAGTCTCTTCTTTGCTTCAACGTCTCCTTTTTCCATTCGCTTTGCCAGCTCGATTTCTTCCTCAGCAGTAAGAAGCGGCACTTTTCCGATTTCTTTAAGATACATGCGCACAGGGTCATCAATGCTGATACCCTCGGGGATGGACAGGTCAAGATCCTCCTCAGTAAGCTCCTCGAGGTCGGGATCAATGTCGTCGACCACTTCTACTCCGAGGTTTTCTATCGTTTCATAGACTTTTTCTATTTGTTCGGGTGCAAGTTCTATTTCTTCAAAGGCATCCATGATTTCTTTATATGTCAGCATGCCTTTTGCTTTTCCTCTTTCAACAAGCTCTTTCAGTATATTTTTCCTTGTATCCTGGTTAGTTTTCACAACATACCCTCCCTTCTCCCACGCGAATTAATTGAGCTTTTTTCTCCTTAATATCAGAGCGTTTAATTCCTGTGTTAATTTTACAACATCCCTTTCTTTAGTACTGTTTTTATCTCCAAGCATTTTAAGAATTTCCTGCTTCCTTTTGTCAAGCTTAATAATCTCCATTTTTTTAATTATATCCATTGCAGCCTTGAGGTTATCCTCAAAATTGCATTCTTTTTCAAGTATTTCGGAAAACGCCGCCGCATTTTTACCGTCGAGAAAATTAAGCAGCTCGGCCGGAACCAAACCCCTGCCTTCTTCAATCCTTTCCGCTGCCTTTTGAGCCAGCGGCGCCGTTTCATCCGAGAAAAATCCCGGCATTCTGATTATATCCTTAATATGCTTGTATATATTATTGTCTATACATAACAGGCATACCAGTATCCTTTCAAGTTCCAATAGCCGGTCTTCCCCGGAAACGCCCGTGGTTTGTCCGCCTGCATGCAATGCACGTTCCTCCTTCGGAACCTGCAGAACAGGCTTCATCCTGTTGCCGCTGTCGAGCCTTTTCAGTATTTCAGAGTAAACAGCCTCCTCTGATACTTCATATTCAGCTGACAGCTTTTTTATATACATTTCCATCTGCACCCTGTTGCCTACCCTGGCAAGCAGGTCGGCAATTTTCCCAATGAATGCGACTTTTCCTTCAATCGTCGTTGTGTCAATCTCGTTTTTCAGAAGCTTTACCTTGTACTCGATAAGCGAGTCAGCACGGTCCATAAGCTTTAAGAAAGCTTCCGTGCCGTTATTCCTTATAAAATCATCGGGATCCTTGCCCTCGGGTATTGTCATCACCCTTACATTGCATCCAAGTTCACTCAGCAGATCTAGCCCGCGGATTGTCGCGGATTTTCCTGCTGTGTCAGAATCATAACAAATTATAATCTCGTCGAAATATTTTTTCAACAATCGTCCCTGGTTTTCCGTGAGCGCTGTTCCCAGCGACGCCACAGCATTTATTATTCCTCCCTGGTGCAGAGATATAACATCCATGTATCCCTCGACCACGAGCACGCTCTTTTGGGAGGAATTTTTTGCAAAATTCAGTGCGTACAGGTTTCTTCCCTTCTGATATGCCTCCGTTTCCGGCGAATTTATATATTTCGGCAATGACGAATCCAGGACTCTTCCGCCAAAGCCTATTATATTCGAGCGCACATCAAATATGGGAAAAATTATCCTGTCCCTGAACCTGTCGTAATATCCGCCTTTTTTACCCGGCAGTATAAGTCCGCTCTTTGCGATTATTTCCGGATCATAGCCCTTTTCCCGGAGGTGATTGTACAGCGCGTCCCATTCCGGCGGCGAATAACCCAGCCCGAAACGACGGATCGTTTTTTCTTCAATACCCCTTTCGGCCAGGTAGCGCAAAGCCCTGTTTCCTGCCTGCGAATGCAGCATATCGAAAAAAAAACGCGCTGCTTCCCTGTTTATCTGCAAGATTTTCGACCTGAGCCTTGCTCTGTCTTTTTCTTTTTTGTCGTCACCTTCAGGAATCTGGATTTTTGCCCTGTCCGCCAGAAACTTCACTGCTTCGATAAAGTCCAGATTTTCAATGGCGGATATAAAATGGATCACGTTTCCGCCTTTTCCGCAACCAAAACATTTGAATATCTGCATGGAAGGCGTCACCGAAAACGACGGGGTCTTTTCCTTGTGAAACGGACACAGGCCGAAGTACAACCTTCCCTTCTGCTCAAGACGGACATATTCGCTGACTACTTCAACGATATCATTGCTCAAGCGTATTTCTTCTATTATTTCCTCAGGAATATGTTTGCTCATTTAACCTGTCCTTTTCTCTCTTTGTATACCTCCGTTCATGCCTTATTCTATACTCAATGTTCGACAAATTTACCGATATTCCTTCTTTTCGCTATAATACATTTTCCCTGTTACGGGGCGCAATAAACTCAGTTTATATTCTACAATCCCATCAATTTTTCCTTCTTTACATAATGCATTTTAATGAAAAAACTCCATTGGGACAATGGAGTTTTATTGAAGTAAATAAACGATATACGTCAATTTACATAATTAAATCAGAATAGTTCTATTTATTTAAATAAGCCTCATAAACAGTATTGCTTTATACTCCTATCAGGTCGCTTACAACATCCAGCAATCCCACGGGTGTCACCCTGTTGCTGCAAAGTTTTTGTGCGAGAACAACCGCCTGATCCTTGTACAGAGAATAATCCTGAACGCTGGAGTTTTCCACCGTGTTTCCGTGTCGTTTTACCACCTCAAGGCCGTAAATGCACCTGTCCGCGGCCTCTTCAAACTGGCATGGGCTTTCCGTGACATAATATTCAAGCACAAAACAGTCATCCTGCATTTCGGCGTTTTGCGACAGCTCTACGCTGTGGGCAAGGTATTTTTTCATCATCGCGCATCCCCCTTCCAAAAATACCAAGGTTATTATATTATAATGAGCTGAAAAACTTAAGAAAAAAGTTTCGCCCAAAAACCCTACACGGGCTGCGTTTTCGACATTTGCGGGCGCAATGCCGGGGCGTATATCATTGATAAATGTCGAAGAATAAATTTTTATGACAAAATAATTATATTTCTAGTTTTGTATTATTATGCCAGCTAAGATATTTTTTAATCTACCATTCAAAACATGTCTGAATATGTATTCAGAATTTGTCTTTATATACCACCCGGTATGCAGGAAAAGATTATGTATTGAAACCTGTGAACTTCTGTGTTAACATAATATAACGTTATTTAGCAGTAAAGGGGGTTTTGGAGAGCTCATGCAGACAAACGCACGGAAAACATTGAATATCCTGGAATCATCGCTGAGAGAAATGGACCGACTCCCAAGAGCAATTATCAAGTACGGCGTGCGCATTTCCCTGGCTTTAATGATCGCGGGCTGCCTGGTTATACTGTTAAACCATTATACCGGTTATGATTCATATAAAAACTTTGTCGGCATTTCTATCGTCAAAAACAGTGTTACAGTTCTGGCGGAAGCTATAATAGGCGGACTTGTCATAGATTTCGTTTTAAGAAGGAACTGATTGCATTTATTTTAAGGAAGGAACAATTCACCAGGACAATTTTGGGCAGGTTCAGTATTAGGAAACCATGTTCAGCATACCACTACTCGCATAATCAGTATTCAGCAGGATCAATTACCGGCGCAGCAATCGTTGGGTGAAATGAAACAATACCGCAAAAATCCAAATTCATAAGATCCGGGAACATAAAAAACGTGCCACAAACGGGCACGTTTTTCGGTACATATGACCTTTCTGTTCCTGGCCTTTAAAATCAAGCCTTTGAAGCTTTCTTCGCAAGTTTCCTCTGCTGCAGTTCCCTCCACATGACCCAAAGGGGTCCGCAAATACATATGGATGAATAGGTACCGCTTATAATTCCCATCATAAGAGGAAACGCAAACTCTGTGATCGACTCGATGCCGTAATAAACCGAGAACACGAACAGTACAATAACGGACATCAGGGTAATTGCGGTGGTATTTAGGGTTCTTGACAGCGTCTGGACTATGCTCGTGTTGACCAGTTCCTTGTAACTTACCTTGTGCATCAGCTTGGTGTTTTCCCTGATGCGGTCATAAATGATAACCGTGTCGTTTAACGAATAACCCAGTATGGTCAGAATACCTGCAACAAAAGAATCATTGAGCGGAATCCTGAATATGATGTACACGATGAGCATGACCATGACGTCGTGCAGCAGGGCCACAACGGCAATTAAACCCGAGGACCATCCATGCATGACGCGGAACCTTACGGCAATGTAGCAGATAATAAGGAACAGCGTAATGAAAATTGCCTGTATGCCCTTTCGGAGCTGTTCTCCACCAATTGTCGGTTCCACGTTGCTTATATTCATCTGGGCATCGTCACTGATATTGAACTCCTTGCGTAACGCTTCCATTAATTTGTCCTGTTCTTCGCTCGTCAGTGGATCTGCTATGTTCAACGTCAGAAGGTGAATATCCTCCCCCGAATTTCCTGCGCTGAGTGCGCGGGATTTCATACCCGTAGCAATTTTGCCCAGGGTTTCTCTTACGATTTCTTCCGCGCGCTCTTCGTCGAAGTTGTCATCCTGCATTTCAATTTCAAAAATTGTCCCGCCCTGGAACTGGATATCGAGCTTGAAGCCATCGAATACAAAATAACCGATAATGCCTATTACCATGATTGTGATTGATATTGCAAAAAACCACTTTCTTTTTCCGATTATATCAAACATGGCGGCCCTCCTAAGCTCCATACAGCCAGCGTTTCTTGAATAATGCCGACTGTGATAATGAGGATATGAGAATCTTGGAAATAGTTACGGCGGTCAGGAAGCTGAGCACAACTCCGAGACCCAGCGTGTATGCAAAGCCTTTTATTGTATCGGATCCGAAAATCCATAACACGACGGCTGATATGACCACAGTAACGTTTCCGTCGAGAATTGAGGCAAATGCCCTGTCAAAGCCGAGCTCAATCGAGGTCCGAAGCGTCTTGCCGCTTCTCAGTTCCTCCTTGATTCGCTCAAAAATAATGACATTGGCATCCACGGCCATACCAAAACTGAGAATCACTCCGGCAATACCCGGCAGCGTGAGGTTTGTAAACGGAATCCACGCGAGTGCCAGGAGCGTGAACACGACATTCGCCAGAAGTCCAAGGTTGGCTATAATGCCCGGAAGCCTGTAAACAATCAGCAGGAAAAGCCATACAAGCGCGAGCGCAACAACTCCGGCATATACGGTCTTTTCGAGGGCATTCATTCCGAGTTTCGGGCTCACCGAATTCACCTGGAGCGGGGTCAGCTTGATGGGAAGGGCTCCGCTCCTGATTTTGTCTGCCAGATCCTTTGCCTCCCTGGCAGCGTCTTTTCCCGTATTGTTCATCTCGATCACTGCCGAGGAAGTGGTAATGTGGGACTGGACAATGGGAGCCGAAATCAGCGTTTCATCCATAAAAATGGCTATGGGCTTGCCCACGAGCCTCTTTGTGGCCTCCGAGAATTTCTCGGCTCCTTCGCTGCTGAACTCCAGAACAACGTCGTATGTACCCCTGTCCGGCCTGAACTGGGGTTTAGCGTTCTTTATATCGTCGCCCTGGATAATTATCTTGTCATCCAGGGGAAGGTATCTGCCAAACTCATCAACTTTATCCTCGTCGACTTCGCGGAAAGTCAGCAAAGCCGTTTCTATGGCTTCTTCAATGGTTTTCTGGGGATTGAAGTCCTTCTCCGTTGACTTCCAGGGTATTTGCACAATAATACGTGCATTCGCGTAGTCCACGGACAGGTACTTGTCCGTCAGTCCCTGGCTTGTAAGTCTTGTGTCGATCTTAGCCTTCGCCGAATCGAGCTCGTCGGCAGAGGGTTTGCTTCCGTCGGGTCTTGTCCCTTCAAGTATAGCGCTTACCCCGCCCTTAATATCTATACCAAGGTTTATTTCCCTTACTCCCGGTATATCGTAGCCGAATATTCTGCTGTTCAGCGCTATATAGCATGAAACCGCAATTATCAGCAGAATTATGGCCACTTTTGTTATATCCCTTGGTTTCATCGGTCAATTCCTCCTTTGGCTTGTCCATATGCAGATATTATATATCTTTCGGACAGAATGCGTCAATAAATATAGCCTCTTCTTCCTATTGTATCCTTTTTGCATATTGCATCACTTTTTCATATGCAATTCCTTTTCACAACAGTCTCGTGCCGTTGATAATCAGGTGAAACTTCATGCCGAGGTACTCGGCCGCCTTCCTGTTCATCGTCATCCGGCCGAGGAAAATCTCAAAATAGTCCATTACGGGACAGATCTCGGTGTCTATTTCCAGGGAAAGAACCGCCGCATTGTTTTCATTGTCCACGTAAATCCTTGATTTTTCCACGGCATAATTAACGCGGTCATGTATGTCAAAGGTCGAAAAGTCGGCATTTCGCACCCTTGAACGGTGGACGTCGGACTTGTCCGCCAGGATAAGCGCGGCGGAGATATTACTCACCGGCGCGCCGCTGCCCTCGTCGTGATTGCCGATCGCCATCATTATTTCCCCTGCCTCTTCAAAGGGCATTCCCATTTTGACAAGCAGGTTGTAAGCCATGACTGCTCCCGTATGGGCATGATCGACGCGATTCACCGCATTGCCTATATCGTGGAGATACCCGGCGATCCTTGCCAGTTCAACCTCCCTTTCGCCGTGATTCAACGATATGAGAATCTCCCCGGCGTTTTTTGCCACAAGCGAAACATGGCGGTAATAATGCTCGGTGTACCCTCTTACGGAAAGCTGCTTCTCCGCTATTTCCAGGAAATTTTGAACTTCCGGGTTTTTCCTGACATCTTCCAATGTTATAAGACGCACTGGATATACCTCCACAATAGTATAATATCCATGTCATTTGTTTTTATAATTACTCAATAATTACTCAGAGCGCATGCTTTCCGCAACTCTTATCCAGAGCGCGCATTCGACCCTTTTCTTTTCAAGTTCACAGCCTATGTCGTAGGGAATGTTTATGTCGTTGTTGAACTGCCATGCATTGGCGGCACAACCTCCGCTGCAGTAAAACTTTGCCCAGCAATCCCTGCATTTTGGCTTCCTGTAAATGTTGGACCGCGCAAACTGCTTCTGCAGTTCCGTGTTTTGCAGTCCGGTGTACACATCTCCCATTTTAAACTTCTCAATGCCTACAAACTGGTGGCATGGATAAATATCGCCCTGCGGAGTTACCGCGACATACTCGTGACCGGAGCCGCATCCCCTGATCCTCTTAACGGCGCACGGTCCCTGGCTCAAGTCTATCATGAAATGGAAGAAATTGAACCATTCTCCGCGCTCCCTTCTCGCGACATACTCGCGCGCGAGCCTTTCATACTGCTCAAAAAGGAATGGCAGGTCCTCGCGCCTGATTTCATAGCCCGTTCCTTCCGCTGCCACCACGGGTTCTAAAGAAATCTGCTTAAATCCGAGGTCTGCAAGATGCAGCACATCATTGGAAAAATCAAGATTTTCCCTCGTATATGTGCCCCTGACATAGTAATTGTCCTGGTTCCTCGACTCGGCCAGTTTTTTGATTTTCGGCAGTATGTCCCTGTATGTTCCTGAACCGTCAACCCTGGTTCTCATGCGGTCATTGGTGTCTTCCCTGCCATCGATGCTCAGCACTATATTGTGCATGTTTTCATTAATATAGCGGATATGCTCGTCCTTCAGAAGAACAGCATTTGTAGTCAGCGTAAACCTGAAATTCTTGTTAGTTTCCTTTTCACGCCGGCGAGCATAATCCACCGTTTCTTTAACAGTTTCAAAGTTCAGGAGAGGTTCGCCGCCGAAAAAGTCAATTTCGATGTTTTTTCTGCCTTTGGAGGCTGCAATCACGAAATCCACGGCTTTTTTCGCCACTTCGGGACTCATGAGCGACCGGTCGCCGCCGAAATTTCCCGTGGAAGCAAAGCAATACCTGCATCTTAAATTGCAGTCATGGGCTATATGCAGGCACAAAGCCTTGATAACGGGCTGTTCTTCGGCCAGCGGGAGGATCCCGTCGTAGTCGTCTTCAGAAAAGAGTTCGCCGTTTTGGACCAGTTTTTCGATCTCGTCACAGGCTTCGCCTATTTCCTTTTCGTCGTACCTGTCTGAAAACTTTCTCACCAGCGCGTCCCTGTCATAATCTTGAAAATAGTCAAGGATTTCATAGCTTATGTCGTCAAACACATGCACCGCGCCGCTGTTCACGTCCACCACGATATTTGTGTCAAACATTCTGAATTTGTGAACCATTTTTTCCCTCACGATTCTTGTCCTGAAATTAAACATCAAAAAAGTGAAAAGCAGCAATACGCTTTCCACCTTCAACGCAAGCTTGCCGTAATTTTATTACAGGCAGGCAAACTTATTTCTTTTCGCAGCTCTGATTTGCCACGGTGCAGGAAGTTTTGCACGCAGACTGGCAGGATGTCTGGCACTCACCGCATCCGCCCTTGCTTGTCGATTTTTTCAATGTTGCTCCGTTAATGGTTCTTATATGTTTCATTTCCGTTCCTCCTGTCATGATTTGCTTGCTGACCCGTGCTTAAAATCGCGGGCAACTTCAACGAGATTATATCACAATGCACCGTCATTGAAAAGGAAAAATTTGTCCTTGTTCAGTTCCCGATCATTTCTTAACCTTCGATTTCGTTTTGCTGCCCTTTTTTAAATTTATTCCTATTATTCCGCCGATGGCGCCGGAAAGCGCACCGAGGCCCAAAAGCGAAAGCATGTACCTGCTTATCGAAAAATCACGATGGACAATGCTGCTTAAAACATACAGGATTAATATGTACACGATTCCCATAATGCAGCCGTTGAGCCATCCGTGGCTTTTCACTTCCCTGGTGGCGGCGGAGCCGGCAACGATAATACTGATCGAGGTTGTAACAAGTACGGCTGTCGGTATGTACTTCTCGGGAAAATCCATGTTTGTAAGTATCAGTGCAAACAGGGCGAACAGCGGTATCAGCACGATGTATGAAACAAGAATGCCCTTCAGTATGGATATGGGCCTTGACCGGCCATTAAGCGAAACTCCGGCTTTAAGTAACGGTTTGTTATTCATACGGTCGCCCCCATGAAATAAATTCCGGCAGGCAGCAAATGCCGCCTACTATAATTTATTAAAGGGAGCATTCAAATAGAACCGGACAGTGACTTCGCCGGTAACAACCTTCCCGGTATACGAAAAAAAGACTGTTCAGGAAACAGTCCTTTTCGTATGTTCTTAATTTACATGCTTCATGTTTTCTATGCTTCGACGGGTTTAATTACTTCCTTTACGGCCCATCTCTTGATCAGGATCTTGGTCTTTTCCACGCCGCTTTCAATGGTAATGTCGTCGTCCTTTATATTTATGATCCTGCCTGTTATTCCTCCTATGGTAATAATGTCATTGCCGACCTGGAGCGAACTGAGCATTTCGCGCGTCTTCTTTTCCCTTTTTCTCTGGGGAAGGAAAAGAATGAGATACATAAGTCCTATCAGGACGATAAAATAGATAATGGTTCCCAACGTTGTATCCATTAATAAAATCCTCCTTTAAATAGCAAATAATTTAAAATAGAAAATAAATAATTTATGGTAATAATATACCATTATTCATATCCGAATGCATTAAAAAATTCGTTCCTGAAGTCGCCGAGCCGATCTTCCCTTATGGCCTGCCTTATCTTTTTCATCAGGTTGATCAGGAATCTCAGGTTGTGCCATGTAGTCAGCCTGATGCCGAGCACTTCCCTTGCCTTTAACAGGTGCCTTATGTATGCTTTTGTGAAGTTCCTGCAGGCATAACAGTCACACTCGGGATCCATCGGCGTAAAATCCCTTGAATACCTGTTGTCGCGAACTATCATACGGCCCCTGCCAGTCAGGACGGTGCCGTTTCTGCCTATGCGGGTGGGAAATACGCAGTCGAACATGTCAATGCCCCTTATTGTCGCTTCTATCAGGTAATCGGGACTCCCCACTCCCATGAGATACCTGGGTTTGTCCTCGGGAAGAAGCGGAACGGTACATTCCAGCATTTCATACATCAGTTTTGCCGGCTCTCCCACGCTGAGTCCGCCTATGGCGTAACCGGGGAAATCCAGTTCAACGATTTCCCGCGCGCTTTGCTGCCTGAGATCACTGTACACTCCTCCCTGCACAATTCCGAAAAGTGCCTGCCTTTCCGTATCGTGATGGGCCTGCTTGCAGCGCTTTGCCCATCTTGTAGTCCTTTCCATGGACTTTTTGGCGTACTCATAATCGCAGGGATAGGGTATGCACTCGTCAAAAGCCATTATTATGTCCGATCCCAGGGCGTTCTGTATCTCCACCGCCTTTTCGGGAGTAAACAGGTGCCTGGACCCGTCTATGTGGGATTTGAAAACCACGCCTTCCTCGCTTATGTCCCTCAGGCTGCTGAGACTGAACACCTGGAAGCCTCCGCTGTCGGTCAGGATGGGCCTGTCCCAGTTCATGAACGAATGAAGCCCGCCAGCCTCCCTTACCAGCTCATGCCCCGGCCTCATGTACAGGTGGTATGTGTTGCACAGTATTATGCCTGCTTCAATTTCCTTGAGCTCATCGGGAGTCATTGTCTTGACAGAGGCCTGGGTGCCCACGGGCATGAAAACCGGCGTCTCAAAGCTGCCGTGGGGCGTGTGTATTATACCAAGTCGTGCTCCCGTCTGCCTGCACTTTTTTATCAGCTCGTATTTTATCGCCGACATCGTTTCTCCTTTAATTTATCGTGATTTGACGCTGTAAATCCTGTAAATCCCTTTTATTTTACCTGCCGTGGCATTGTCAATGCCCATGTAATGCTCAATTCATTCGGTCGTAATTCATAAAAATATTTATAAATCTATAGTCGCAAAATAATTATAAATCTATATTCGCTATTTATATAAACTTTAAATCCACATAGTGAAAGATATATTCTTTTATATTCTTTCATAAAATGCATGTTTTTTTCAATATGCGCTTACTTAATAAACATGGCGTCGCCGAAACTGAAGAACCGGTATCGCAGTTTTATAGCTTCCTGGTATGCCTTCATTATTCTATCGCGGCCTGCAAGGGCGCTCACAAGCATGATCAGCGTGGATTCCGGGAGATGGAAATTTGTGATCAGCGCGTCCACCGCTTTGAACCTGTATCCCGGATAAATAAAGATGTCCGTCCATCCTTCGCAGGGATGGACCAATCCGTCTTCGGTTGAAACCGTTTCAATAACCCTGCAGCTCGTAGTGCCGACAGCTATTACGCGGCCGCCTTTCCTGCGCGTCCCGTTTATTATTTCGCTGGCGTTTTCATCAATGCTGAAATACTCCGAGTGCATTTTGTGCTCTTCAATATTCTCAGTTTTAACCGGCCTGAATGTTCCAAGGCCCACATGAAGTGTCACAAAGGCCAGCCCTATTCCCTTTTTCTTTATGCGGTCGAGCAGTTCCTCAGTAAAATGCAGTCCCGCCGTCGGAGCGGCAGCCGAACCGTTGTGCCTTGCGTAAACCGTCTGGTACCTTTCCCGGTCTTCAAGGCTTGCCGTAATATACGGGGGCAACGGTATGATTCCAACCCTGTCGAGCACTTCCTCGAAAACGCCTTCGTACTCGAACTTCACAATCCTGTTGCCCTCATCGTCAATTTCCAGGACCTCGGCCCTGAGCTCCCCGTTTCCGAATTCGAAGCGGCTACCGACACGCGCTCTCCTGCCAGGCTTCAGTATTACTTCCCATATATCCCCATCTATTTTTTTAATTAGCACAAACTCAATTTTTCCTCCCGTGCCTTCCTTTCGTCCGAGAAGCCTTGCGGGTATGACCCTCGTGTCGTTGAGAACAAGGCAGTCGTCGGGATTCAGGTAGTCAATTATGTCCCTGAATATCCTGTGCTCAATTTCGCCCGTTTTGCGGTCAAGCACTAGGAGTCTCGACATCTGCCTGTCGCTAATGGGGTGCTGGGCTATGAGTTCTTCCGGAAGCTCGTAATAAAAGTCGCTTAATTTCAATTCGATACGCCCCTTTGTTTCCGAACACGGCAGGAAAACCGTTTTTTTATATTTCTTTCCTGCATAAAACAGAATGATACATCAAAAGACCTTACTTTTCAAGGGCAGTGACATAATATGTTTTATAATATTTTTTATTTGCATCATTGTAACCGCGGGTTTTTTTATGTATAATTTTAAATTAATTTATATTGCATAAACTGTAACCAGGACATAAAATATTTAAGGCAAGTTTATGCATCGGAAACGAGCGAAATATATGAAATACTGCTAATGGAGGCTAAATAGATGAAAGTAGCAAAATTTGGTGGAACCTCCCTGGCCAACGGAAGCCAGATACGCAAGGTCGTAGATATTATCCTCTCGGACCCGGAGCGCAGACTTATTGTTGTTTCCGCACCGGGAAAACGCTTCAAGGATGACATCAAGGTAACCGATCTCCTTATCGCCTGCGCGGAGAAATTCATTATCGACGGCAAAGCCGACGAAGAAGTGGGATCGGTCGTTGCACGGTACAGGGAAATTGCCGATGATCTCGGAATGAGCAGCGATATTGTCGAAAAAATCGAGGAAGATCTTAAGGACCGCCTGAAAAGTTACAACGGCGAGCGCAGGCTTTTTCTTGACCTGATGAAGGCTGCGGGCGAAGACAATACAGCGAAACTCGTCGCTGAATATATAAAAACGCTGGGCAGGGAAGCCAGGTACATAAATCCTAAAGACGCAGGCCTTCTCCTGAGCAGCGAATACGGAAACGCCCACGTGCTTCCCCAGTCTTTCAAAAATTTGAGGAAACTTCGCGACGAAAGCGGCATTCTCATTTTCCCGGGCTTTTTCGGCTATACCGTGGACGGCAACGTGGCAACTTTCCCGAGGGGTGGATCCGACATCACGGGTTCTATCCTTGCGGCTGCAGTAAAAGCCGATATCTATGAAAACTTCACCGACGTTGATTCCGTTTTTGCCGCAAACCCGAACATTGTGTCCAATCCCAGGCCAATTTCAGAGCTCACCTACAGGGAAATGCGCGAACTTTCATATGCAGGTTTTTCCGTGCTGCATGAGGAAACCCTTGAACCTGTTTTCAGGGCCGGCATACCTGTTTGCATCAAGAATACAAACAATCCTTCGTCCCCCGGCACAAAAATTACCGTTTCCAGGACCACGGGAAGCGACAAGGTCGTAGGAATAGCCTGCGACAAGGGCTTTTGCGCCATCTATGTCAGCAAGTACCTGATGAACCGCGAAATCGGTTTCGGTCGCCGGCTGTTCCAGATACTCGAAGAAGAAGGACTTTCCTATGAACATTCTCCGTCGAGCATAGACAGCATTTCCGTTATTGTCAGGGAATCGGACCTGGACAAGGTCGGTGAAAGCAAGCTGGTCGACCGCATCATCAAGGGTCTTGCCGTGGATGAAGTCAGTGTGTCAAGGGATCTCGCCCTTGTCCATATAGTCGGAGAAGGCATGCGCAACACCATAGGCATTGCAAAAACAGCCACTGCCGCCCTGGCGGACGCAAATATCAATATTGAGCTTATAAACCAGGGAGCGTCGGAAATAAGCATAATATTCGGCGTCAAGGGAGCCGACGCCGACAGGGCTGTAGTTGCGCTGTACAATGCATTTTTCAAATAAACAACAAGTTAAATATTATTTAACATATTAAATATTGTATAACATTTTAAATATTGTATAATATTGTTTTTTTAAAGTGCTACCATGGGCTTTAAACAACAGGGACTGCAACCGGTCATAAGTGTTGCAGTCCCCTTTTATTCAAATCTTTGTGATATTCCCTGTTCAATCTTCCCGACATCATGATTCTTGCTTCCAGCATTTCTGACATTTCAACAGGCCCATTAACATATATTGTCAGTTTCGGGTCAGGCCATCATTTTCTATATCCGTTCAGGCTTGCTGACCTGTATATATCGTCGATATATGTTCCGGGGAAATAATGCAGCAATATTTCGTCATACTTCTTTCCCAGGTTTGCAAAACCCTTGGCTCCCTCCTGGCTCATTCCCACCGCGTGGCCATAGCCCCTTCCGGTAAAAGTAAACCGTGCGGACTCTGAAGATGCTATATAAACAATACTTCCGTCCCCTGCGACTACGGCTGTTTTATTATCCACCGCCGCAATTTTTGCCAGGGAACCGTCGGATTTCACGGACCACAGGCCGGGAAGGACGGTTTTTGCACTTCGGCTCTGGGAGGCTACGGAAACTCCCGTGTCCGATGAAACGTCGAACCATTGGCTGTAAAGACCAAAAACCGTTCTGCAGGCCTCCCTCATAAGCGTTACGCTGCCCCTTGTTCCTGTAACCTTAATCTCAACGGCTCTGCCGGCTTCAGACCTTTTTACTATATCAATGCCTGATACCTCGCCGACATCGTACCCGCGCCTTTTCAGGCAATCCTGCACTTCCCTTGCCGTCAAGGTTTTCGTCCAGGTATAATAGGCTGAAGTACCTGATTCATATGGATCCTCGACGCTCTTAAGATAAGGGAAATCAGATCCCCAGACGTTTTTCACGTCCTCGGTGCGTCCCCCGCTTGAACTGAAATAAAAGCACTGGGCAAGCCTGTCACCGTACCACAGGACGATGCCGCGCGTTTCATCCACAGCCCTGTTCGTGGCCGGAGTTTCAGCGTCAAATCCCTTGTAAATCTGTGTCTGCACCGTTGTATCGAGATCGAACCCCCACTTGGAGAATTTGTTAAGATTGCTGTACGTGTAATTCCTTGCCACCACGGCCTGGCATTTAAGCGCCTCTATTGGAGCCCACGACTGCATCTCGCAAGCGACTACGCCGTAGAGATAGCTTTCAACGTCAACGAGGTTAATCACCGTCATATCGCTTCCGTCCTGCCTTCTGAACTCCAGTGCGCCGCGGTACCTCGAACCGTTTATGCTAAAAATCCGGGGATCATTTGATTCGTCAGGGCGAATGTGCAGTGTTGCGGCAGTATCGGAATACACAAGAAGAGTATTGCCCTCTTCGTTTTCAATGACTATGCCGGGATTAACCCTGCCTGCCGGAGGACCGGTAATATCAATGGATGGCACCCCGGCTGCGCTCCTGAATTTTGCCGCATCAATCAACGCCTGTTCAGAAGCCGTATAAAAGCCCGCCCATACCTCCCATTTTCCGGTAAAGGCTGGGTACGCGGGAACTCCTTTTGCCTTCAGGGCTTCCGCCCTGATCATCGCATCGGAATAATCGGCGCAGCCTGTTATAATTCTCAAATGATACGGCCCGTATTTCTCTCCCGGAACATTCTGCGCCGGCAGATATTCTTTAAGAACATTGTTGCTCCTGTAAAACCAGGCGTCTTTTCTGACTGTGATTTTTCCCCTGACATTCGGAACGAGAACCTTTATTCCGTCATTGCCCGATCTGCATATGGATAAACCGTTAACCGCGCTTACTACGGCCGAGGAGCTTGCCGTTTCCCCGTAATACAGACCTATCCTTACAAATTCAACGGCTATTGACTGATTGGCACCGGCGCCTGTACTGAACAAAGCCACCGTTAAAATCGCTATCAGCAAGGCGGCGGCAATTCTTTTGCATCCCATGGAAAATCACCCGTTATCTTCTGTGTAAAATACCGTCGTAATTATCTATCAGAATATTAAATTCGACATTTTGCGGGCAATTCCTTCAATTTTCCCGTAATGTAACACCGCTGAAACATTTTCATCGCCAAAAACCCGTGCAAGCATGTGAAATTGTGCAATAAAACAAATAATTTGACTTAGGTTCCGTTCAATGGTATGATGAATATAAAAGTAAATATGTAACTGTGTAGAGGCGCATTTTTTATCAGTAAGCCTGTTGAAAACCGCGGGGTTTGATGATGCAGGCCGAAAGGAAAAAATGCCGAAGGATTTCTTCTCCCGCGGGAAGTTTTCCTGGTTATATAGTTAAGAGCTATATAACTGTCATCAGTTTTTTCTGATGGAGCGCTACCAATGGTTTTTGTAAAAAGGATGTTATTGTCCTGTTGCCGGTAGCTGTGCCTACCGGCATTTACGGTTTAAAGGGGGTTGTTATGGTTTAAGAGCAATATATAATGAAGTTTTAAAGCATATGATATTAACGTATCAATATTTATTTTCTGAAAGGGGTCGCTATTATGAAAAAACAGGTTTTTACCGGATCTGGCGTGGCTATTATCACTCCCTTTACCGATACAGGAATAAATTTTGCCAAGTTTGAGGAACTTGTGGAATACCAGATTCGCGAAGGAACAGATGCCATCGTGGTATGCGGAACTACGGGCGAAGCTTCCACCATGCCCGATGAAGAACACCTGTCCGCCATCAGGTTTGTTGTAAATACAGTGTCCGGTCGCATCCCGGTAATAGCAGGCACGGGCAGCAATGACACCAAACATGCCATTGAACTGAGCAAAGCCGCCGAACAGCTTGGCGCTGACGCGATTCTGAGCGTATGCCCGTACTATAACAAAACCACTCAAAAAGGTCTTTATGAACATTTCAAGGCTATTGCCCAAAGCATAAACATTCCTGTAATCCTCTACAACGTGCCCTCGAGGACAAACCTCAACATTGACCCGCAAACCGTAAAAAGGCTTTCAGAGATCGACAATATTGTTGGAATAAAGGAATGTAACCTGGCGCAGGTTGGAGAAATTATAAACCTGTGCGGTCCGGACTTTTCAGTATATTCGGGAGAAGACGCCAACATCCTGCCGCTGCTTGCCCTTGGCGGAAAGGGTGTTATCTCGGTAATGGCGAATATCATACCCAGGGACACCCATGACCTTGTCGCCCACTTTATGAACGGCAACATAGAGGAAAGCAGGAGGCTGCAACTCAAGGCCCTCGACCTTATCAAGGCATTGTTTATTGAAACAAGCCCCATTCCGATCAAGGCGGCAATGAACCTATTGGGCATGGATGTGGGCAAATGCAGGATGCCCCTTGTAGACATGGAGGAGAAAAATCTCGAGATTCTGCGCAATGCGCTTAAATCCTACGGCCTTTTAAGCTGAAGGCCGAAGCCTGTTAAGCTCAAAGCCCTGCGGGCTTTTCCCAATTCCGACAAAGGATGTGAAATCAAATGATAAAGATAATGCTGGTAGGTTGCAACGGTAAAATGGGACAGGTCATAACAAGGCTTGTCTCCCAGACCGAAGACATGCAAATAGTCGCGGGTATCGACATTAAAAACGAGCCTTCAGGCTCTTATCCGGTTTTTTCCGAGCCGGCCCAAAGCAACGTGCGTCCTGACGTTATAATAGACTTTTCGAATCCCCAGGGGCTCGGCAAGCTCCTGGATTACGCAACGACGCAGAAGATTCCGGTAGTCATCGCCACAACGGGTTTTTCCCAGGGCCAGGTAAAGCAGATAAAATCCGCTTCCCGGATGATACCCGTTTTCTTTACGGCAAACATGTCGCTCGGCGTCAACCTCGTGGCAGAACTTGTTCAGAAAGCCGCGAAAGTGCTTGAAGGCAATTTTGACATCGAAATCATAGAAAAGCATCACAACCAGAAAATCGACGCTCCGAGCGGTACGGCGCTGCTCCTTGCCGACGCCATAAACGAAGTTCTTGAAGAAAAGTGCGAGTATGTTTATGACCGTCATTCCAGGAGAAAAAAGAGGAGCAAAAAGGAAATCGGCATTCATGCCATAAGGGGCGGCACCATTGTAGGCGAACACACGGTCATTTTCGCCGGCAACGACGAGATAATAGAAATAAAACATTCGGCGCTTTCAAAGGAGATTTTTGCGGTGGGAGCTCTGCGTGCGGCCAGATTTGTGCTTAACAGGGAAAATGGACTTTACGATATGAAATCGCTTTTAAATTCATAAATTTCCTTTATTAATAGATGCAAAGCGAGTCCCCTAACCCGATAATATCACAAAACCCGCCCGGAAGGCGGGTTTTATTTTTAGGGCTATATTTTAGGTTTTTGTTTTAAGGGTTTTGCTTTCAGGACTTTTCTTTTAGGATTTACATTTCGTTTTTTCGCATTTTATTTTCGGGTTTTACCTTTCATATTTTTCGTATTTTATTTTCGGGTTTTGCCTTTCGTACTTTTCGTATTTTATTTTTCAGTCTGATCTTAGTGTATTTTGATTTTATTTTTCAGGGTATTACCTTTCGGGTTTTTATCTTTCGAATTTATTACCAATGGGGTTTTTCGAATATTTTACCAACAGGTTTTTCCTACCGGTCTTTTCTCGCCGAGAGAACTATTCCTCCTGCCCCTGCCCCTGGCCTTCTCCTTCCGGAAGCAGCTCTTCTGTCTCAGGATGTGCATCCTTCTTATCCTTCCCGACGGGATCAATCATGTATTTCTTAATTATCGGGTAAACATAGAAATTAATCAAAAAGCCCGTTGTGCTGAATGTCATCAAAACCAGCAGCAACAACCCTATATTTGCCCATACGAAGGTTAAAACGATAAATACAAAACATGTCAAAATAATCAGCAGATTCGGGAAAAACTTTATAACACTGAAAATAAACGCGTTTTTATACAACTGCCTTAAGCTCAGCTTAAAGGTGATCATCATCGGATATATATAAAGGTGCATCATCAAGTATATCAGGAATCCGAAAGTAATGAACACCCTGCCCAAAAGCGTCATAAAGCCCTCGTTGGAATAACGGAAATAATACGAAAAAGCGTTGGCTATAAGCACCACGAACAAAAAATCAATGAGGCTGACAAACGTGCTCTGCCTGAAGTTTTTAAGGGCGTATTCCTTGAAATCACTCCACAGGAAAGCATGTTCCTCGCGCGCATAGTTCCTCAGAATAAGGGTAAAACCCGCCTGGGCCGGTCCCACGGTGAGCAGCGGGACGCATACGATAATCAGCGAAAATATGAATTTAAGCATAACGTCGACATTCTTGTCATCGGGATAAAGGTCCCCGAAAAAAATATGCGGAAGGAACAGGCATACCGCCAGCGCCGGCAGGTTGAAGAAAAAGAACATAATGTTCGCTTTCATGAGGTTCCAGAACTTTCTCGTATAAATATCAAAAAACAGTAAAAATCTCGGCTTTGGAGGCGCGTCCTTGGGCACTCCGGGGCCTTCCTTGGTAAAATCAAACAATCCGAATATTCCAGCCATGACAATCTCCCTGACATAATAATTAAAAAGTACTTATTATTTTATCAACTTCCCTTACATTTTATCAATAGCAGGTATGCCGTTCAATAAGTAGCCTTTTTTCTTCCTGCAAATTTCTCAGAATTTAATATTGACAAAGGTGAATGAATGCTAGTATAATAAGACTTGCTGAGCGGCAAAGCCAACAACGCTAAAAACAACGGAATATATGCGATCGTGGCGGAACTGGCAGACGCGCACGTTTGAGGGGCGTGTGGGAGACCGTATGGGTTCAAGTCCCATCGATCGCACCAACTAACCACTGAAGCTTTCAGTGGTTTTTCATTTTTCTGATTAATCTCTCGGCTTAAATGGCATGTTTTTGCCTGCCGAATTTAATTGTGTTCATTTTCTCAGGGATGGTGTCAATGGATAAAAGGATCCTGTATCGAAAAGCCTATCGAATGCTCGACGACATAACTCCGCTGAAAATCGACTGCGGGCTTCTGTGCAAGAGCAGATGCTGCAGGGGCGACAGCAACATGGGCATGGTGATGTTTCCCGGCGAATACGGCGTGTTTTCAGAAAAGCAGGAATTCCTTCGCACCAGGCGTGAAAACATGAACGGCTCCGAAGTACTGTTCGGAACATGCACGGGCCGATGCGACAGAAAATACCGTCCCCTGTCATGCAGAATATATCCTCTTGTACCTGTTTTTGACGCGCGCGGCAATTTAACCGTGATCATGGATCCCAGGGCACGGTACACCTGTCCCCTTGTTTCCGGCAGCCTTGGACTCAAGATTTCACCGATGTTTAAACGACGCGTCTGCAGGATTTTTAAGCTGCTCTGCGGGGACAGTGACATAAAAAAGCATATCAGCGTCCTTACATCGGTCATAGAATCCTACAGGAAATTTACCGGCGACTGAAAATCCTGTTTTACAGTTCTTTCAGAAAATCAAGCCGGTTATAGTCTTTTTCAAGTCTTTCCCTCAGGTAGCGACGGCTGATTTTTTCTAGCTCACCGAGAATTTCACCGGACAGTTCAAAATTAAAAAGGTTCTCGGGACGCGAGTTGACAATGTGGTTCATAGCCCTTGCTGTGCCCCGGTGAACGGGTATTGCGGTTTTATCATTCCGGGCGCATTCTGAGCATAAAAGACCGCATTTTTCAAAACTGAAACTCATTTTTTCAAAATTTTCCCAGCCACACTCCACGCAACCGTATACGCCGGGAGCGTAACCCAGAACAGCAAGAAGCCTTAATTCAAAAATCCTTGCAAGCAGTTCGGGCGGTTTCGAAGTTTTGGACAACATGTAAAGCGTGTTCAGGAGAAGTTTCAAAACATCCTTCGATGGCTCGTTTTCCTGTACAGTATCGTAGACGAGGTCGGAAAAATACGCGGAATAGGTCAGCTTAACTATGTCGTTCCTGAGTTCATAAAAAGGTTCGATCACATCGGAACTGCTTACTATGTACATGTCCCGGCCCCTGAAAAGAACGAAATCGCTGTAACAGAGAAACTGGGAGCCTGCTATGAGTCTGCTTCTCGGTCTCCTGGCTCCTTTTGCGTAGGCGGTGATTTTCCCCTTTTCAGCGGTGAAAACGGTTAATATCTTATCGGCTTCACCCGTGTTTATCTCTTTCAATACTATTCCCTTCAGCCTTAAGAAGCTCAACGGCCCCCCCACCTAATCCTGAAGACAGGGGCTGTCCTCCCCTGTCAATTGCTTATAGCAACTTCCTCTTCGGTTATTTTCTTTTCTTTGTGGAGTTTTTCCAGGCTCTCTAATTCTTTCATGAATATATATGCCTCAACGCTGCCGGTGTTCAAAAATGTATTCCAGACAAATTCCTTTAACAAACCCTCTTCCCCCTTGCTGCATGGATTTGGCAACATGTATCGCTTCGTTTATAGGTTTCTCAAATTCCCGTTTTGTATACTTGGAAGATTGTATGTTGTTAAAGAGACATCTGTCTGCAGCGTTTTTTATTCGCTGAATTTTTTACTTTTTACTTATAACCGAGCATTCTGAGCATGCTTTCGCTGTTTCTCCAGTCAGGTTTGACCTTTACCCACAACTGGAGATTTATACGGTATCCCATCAGGTTTTCCATTTCCTGGCGCGCGGCAGTTCCGATCTTCTTCAGCATGATACCGCTTTTGCCTATGACTATTGCCTTGTGGGACTCCTTTTCACAATAAATATTAGCTTCGATATCATACAGTTCCCTGTTGGGACGCTGTTTATACGAAACAACTTCCACTCCGATGCCGTGGGGGATTTCTTCTTTCAGGAATTCAAGCATCTTCTCCCTTATGAGTTCCGCCGCAAGGAATCTTTCGGGCTGATCCGTAACCATGTCATCAGGGAAATATTTGGGTCCCTCGGGCAGCAATTTTACTATTTCATCGACAATAATTGAGACGCCGTCGTCATTGAGCGCCGATATCGGAATAATGGTTTTGAAATCCAGCATTTCCCCGTAGGTTTTCATGCTGACCAGGAGCTGATCCTTGGGAACAAGGTCAATTTTGTTAATAATAAGGAAAACGGGAGTTCTTACCTTCTTCAAAAGATCCATGATGTACATGTCGCCGGCCTTGGGCTCGATGTCCATGGCTTCCACCATGAAAAGTATTACATCGACTTCCTCAAGGGTTCCCAGCGCCGTGTTGACCATGAAATCGCCGAGCTTTGTTTTGGGCTTATGTATTCCCGGCGTATCTATAAAAACTATCTGAAAGTCATCTCTTGTTATAATCGCTCTTATCGCATTCCTTGTGGTTTGGGGTTTGCTTGATGTTATCGCGACTTTTTCTCCTGTAAGCCTGTTCAATAGCGTTGACTTACCTACGTTCGGCCTTCCTATTATAGTTACGAACCCTGATTTGAATGCCATGTATTCTACCTCCCGTAACTCAGAATGACCTGAACGCACCCGGAAGCAATTCTCCCAGCGTGCGGATTTTATATTTCCCATCGGCTCTCACGCAGTATATCGGCATATCGTCATCGGCAAATTCAGCCAATACCTGTCTGCATATTCCGCATGGCATCGTGTATTCATCGCTGTCGCTGCATACAGCAAGCGCACGTATCTTCCTTTCTCCTCCCGATACGGCATTGAAAACCGCTACCCTTTCAGCACAGCACGTCGCGCCCAGGGAGGCATTTTCAATATTGGTGCCGGTGTAAATTTTTCCGCTTTCAGCCAAAACCGCAGCGCCTACCCGGAACCGTGAATAGGGCGAATATGAATTCTCTTTTGCAAGAACGGAAAGACGCACAAGTTCATTTACTTCCATTATTATTCCTCCCGGGAACCGATTTATGATTGGCTTATACCCGGCCAAAACTTCAAATTTCACGGGTGAAACAGCCGGTACAAAAGCAGCGAGGAAAACGTGCCGATTAAAGATCCGAAAAAAACATCCGACACCGTGCTGGCTCCGGTTTCATAACGATTGTGGGCGACCAGCAGCGCCACGAGAAGCGCAAGCATCGTCACCAACAAATTACCCGTCAGCAGCGCCAATGCCGTGGCCAACGCAAAACCTATTGCCGCATGACCGCTGGGCAAACCCGGACATCGCCGCGCGCCCTTTCCTGCCAGGACTTTGAACAGCAACGAACCTGTCGCCGTTAACGCCAGGGTCGCTGCGGGAAGATACACGGGAGCCACGCGGAGATAAGCAATAAGGCGCTGCATCAGTTCCCTCGCGCGGTCATAGAATATAAAATACGCCACCAGCAGTGAATTCAGCGCCGATACCAAAACAGCTCCCGCGGCTATATCCTTTATTATTCTCGCCTTTGGATGGTAAACATCCACGATGATATCCACCACGATTTCGACAGCTGTATTAAACAGCTCGCTGACAATTACCATGGCGACGGTAACACATACAACGGCAAACTCCGTCGCCGACAGGTCAAAATACAGGCTTGCGGCAAACACAAAAACAGCCGCCGCAATATGAATTTTCATATTGCGCTCTGTTTTAACACCATGAATTATTCCGCTCGCGGCATTGTTGAAACTGTGGAAAAAACCCCTGTTTTTCATCGGCAAAGCCCCATCGCCTTCAATACCGTTTCCTGCTTATCCCTCATTTTTTGCTCCTGCTCGGGAGTTTCATGGTCATAGCCCAAAATATGCAATAAACCGTGGGTGGATAAAAATCCGATCTCTCTCTCAAAGGAATGGCCGTATTGTTCAGCCTGCTCCCTGGCCTTCTCCGCGGAAATGATTATATCACCCAGTATCAGCGAGTTTTCATCCAAGTCGAAATCTCCGGCCATTGATAATATTTCCCCTTCATGCATTTCAACCATGGGGAACGACAGCACGTCGGTGGCTGAATCCACATTCCGGTGCTCACGGTTTATGTTTCTTATTTCATCGTTGTCAACGATCAAAATGTTCAATTCCACGGGAATATCCAGTTTTTCGTTTTCGAGAATTTTCTCCATGCATTGCTCAATGAGCAAAATGTGTTTTGCACTTATTTCCAGCTTGCTTTGCAGATTTTCGATGTATATAGCCATTTTCCAATCCCTTCATTATTTTAGCGTCATGTTATATTCGTCGCAACCCCGGCAGCGTCATCATCCTTATCCTTTTCAACCAACTGGGTCACATCGGGGTATTCCTGTCTTTCATGGAACAAACCGCTGAGTACCCTCATAAACGCCCTGGCTATCCTGTCAAGGTCCTTGAGCGTCAGCTCGCACTGGTCCAGCTGGCCGTCGTCCAGTTTTTCCTTGATAATTTTTCTGATAAGTCCTTCCATTTTTCCTTCCGTCTTGTCCGGCATAGCCCGCACAGCTGCCTCAACGGAGTCCGCTAGCATGACAACGGCTGCTTCCTTTGTTTTGGGCTTGGGACCTTCATAGCGGAAATCCTCGGCCTTTACAGTGTCGCCTTTCTCGCTGTTTTTCGCCTTGTGGTAAAAATACGCGACCATCGTGGTTCCATGGTGCTGCTGAATAATATCCCTGACAGGCTGCGGTATTTTATACTTGGCAGCCAGTTCAACGCCGTCTTGGGCATGGGAAGTTATGACCAGCGTGCTGAGGTTCGGCGTCATCTTGTCGTGGGGATTGTCCCCAAACTGGTTTTCCCTGAAGAAGTTGGGCCTTTTTAATTTTCCAACGTCATGGAAATAGGCTCCGACCCTCGCAAGCAGCGAATTGCCCCCGATATCTTCGCACGCCACCTCCGCGAGGTTGCCGACCATGAGGCTGTGGTGATATGTTCCCGGAGCTTCCATGAGCATCTTTTTCAGGAGAGGATGGTTGGGATCAGTCAGTTCCAGCAATTTCAGCGGTGTTATTATATTGAATGTGGATTCCCATATCGGAAGCATGCCAATTGTCAAAATCATGCAAATGATTCCGTTCAGGAATACAGTCAGACTGTTTCTTGCAATAACCGTCAGTGGCTTGTTGTAAATGATTCCAATGCTCGCAACTATCAGGACATTTATGAGTCCTACAAGCGCACCAGCAAGGGAAAGCCTGCTCCTGTGCTTTGCCCGGGATACCAGGAACGCCGACAGGTAACCGCTTATGATCGACATGTAGAAAAATGTAATATCTCCCTTGGTTATGAACGACACGGCAATGGCCAGCACCGTACTGACAACTCCGGCGAGCCCGAGATCAAGCAAAATGGATATGAGCATCGGAGCGATAAAAATCGGTATGGTGAGAGTTGAATACTCATAGCAGACTCTCGCGATAAAAACCGTAAGAATGATAATCAGGCAGAGCAGCAGAATTTCATTGCGGCCTTTTAGCACGTGGCGCGCGAAAAATCTTATATACGCCGCGAGGAACAGCGCAAGCAGCAGTATAACCAGAAGGACTGACAGGGCAAAGGGTATGTCTATGATGCTGCGGGTCTCTATCATTTTCAAGTCTGATAAAACCTTGTACTTGTCCTCTGTTATTATTTCTCCCTTGGACACTATTTTGGAATTCTGCTCTATGATAACCTTGCTGTTATTTATCGCGTCTTCATAAGCCTTTTCCCTGTCCCGTTTTGTTTGTTCCTCGTCGATAACCTTGTTGGGCTTCATGATGGCCTTGGCAAGCACCGAACCAATGTTTTTAAGGTCCTGGGGCAGCGCCGATTCCTGGAATTGAGCCTGGACCTCGCTGACTGAAACGTTCAGCGTGGTCTCGGTAATATCCTGTTTCATCGCTTCGCTTATCAATTTCCTTGCGAGCTTCTTGAAACCGGCCAGTTCATCGTCGCTTACCCTTGCAACAAGGTAGTAAACCTGTTCTTCCGTCAGGGTAATACCGGCGCCTGTAATCTGGTTGTAAAGACTTTGCGCGGCGGCGTACTGTTCCTGCCTCAGCGCATTTTCGTAATTGCTCCCGGTGCCGGATATTCCCCGGTCGGCAAGCTTTTTTTCTATGCCCCGGCGTGTTTCTTCAATCGCCGTGAAAAAGTTCTCTGTGGCATTCAGAACTTCAACAGGGGCAGCAGTAATGTCCCGTGTTGCAACTGGGACCTGCTCGGCGGCCTGCCTTGCGTTTTCCTCTGTGAGCATGGTGTTTTCAATATCCCTTGGCGCGAATATGTCGCGAGGCGCCCTGTCCCCGACTTCCAGCTTGTATTTGACGGGTATCGCTCCGTTCAGGACAATAAGATAGGTTATAATCAATGTTGAAACGATTATGAAGGTTTTCTGGAAGCTGCGATTTCTTACATAACCCGAAAATTTCCGGGGTTTGTTTTCCCCCTTTTTTTCAATATGGCCCCTTTTTGAGAAAATCATTGGCATACCCCCGATACAGGCTGCAGCGCCTGTGCTTGTCCTGTTTGGTTTTTTGCCTTACTTTGCCTTCTTTAATTTGTATTGCCTGTTCTCCAGTTTCTTTTCAAATTTCTCATAAGCCTGTATTATTTTTTGAACGAGCTCATGCCTTACTACGTCCCGTTCAGTCAGATATACAATTTCAATGCCCTTGATATCCTTCAATATGGTAGCGGCGTCCTTAAGACCCGATTTTTTGTCGGGAGGCAGGTCTATTTGCGTAATGTCGCCCGTTATGACGGCTTTTGAATTATACCCTATCCTCGTAAGAAACATTTTCATCTGTTCCCTTGTAGTATTCTGTGCTTCATCAAGGATTATGAAGGAATCGTCAAGGGTCCTTCCTCTCATATATGCAAGCGGAGCCACTTCAATCATGCCTTTTTCGAGATACTTGTGATAGCTCTCCGCGCCCATTATTTCATACAGCGCGTCATAAAGAGGTCTCAGGTAGGGATCCACCTTGTTTTGCAAATCGCCGGGCAGGAAGCCAAGTTTCTCGCCGGCTTCGACAGCAGGCCGCGTAAGAATTATCCTGCTGACAAGCTTGTCCCGAAAGGCCATGACAGCCATCGCAACAGCAAGAAAAGTCTTTCCGGTCCCGGCAGGTCCTATGCATATAACTATGTCATTGTTCTTTATTGCCGTAACGTAATTTTTCTGACCCTGTGTCTTGTATTTTATCTGTCTGCCCCGGGCGGTGACGCATATGCAGTCTCCAAGGCATTCTCCCGCAATTTCAAGCTCGTTCACCTTTGCCATTTCTGCCAGGTAGGAAACGCTCTGCCTTGTTATGGTTTCTCCTTTTGAAGCAAGATTCACGAGCTGGTTCAAAACCGCCACGGCCCTGTCCACATCTTCTGCAAAACCAATTACCTTTATCTCATTTTCACGCGTAATTATCTTTATGTTCAATGCGTCTTCGAGAGCCCTGATGTTCTCATCAAAACTTCCGAACAAATTTATCGCGTATTCCAGCCTTTCAATGATAATGTTCCTTTCGATTATTTTGTTTTCCATTGTGCCAGTCAATCAGTTTCCCCCAATCTCCCTTTTCATGCCTATATCTTCTATGCATTCTATGCTTACCCGCGCATAAACCACGCCGTTTTCCTCAATAAAGTCCTTTTTTACATCCACAATCTCAGCGTCCTCGTCAATATCCAGGAGAACCTTTTCGTAAAGTTCCGTCATCGTGATTTCCCTGGCCTCTTCGTCGCTGAGACGTCTTGTCACCATCCTGTATTCTGAATGGTTCTCAATGATTATTCCGAAGGGAAAGACGAAATATTCCCCAATCCTTAAATTCTCGCGGCGCGTGGTTGTTTCGTACAGTTCAAATCTGTTCCTGCGCAGGGGCAATTTAAACTTCCTTTCAAAAAGCACCAGGGTAAAATCTTTTTTAGTTTTTCCCGTGAATTCTTTTTCCTGGATCGTGCTTATAACAGGTTGCCTGTCCTCATACCATGTTCTTGCGTAAACCTCCCCTATAGCGTGAACCAGCCCGGTAGTTTTTTCCTGGTTGTCGGCTACGACGGTGCCTGAAATCAGCAGCTGTCCCCTCGTCACCGTGTCGCCTTCCTTTACCTTTTCCTGCCCGGCCTTTGCTATCACTTTTGTTACAAAACCATCCCTTTCCGCTATTATATCACATGGTATTTCAAGAGGCACCATCTCCGGACGTAAAATTCTTTCCTCCACTTCCACCTTGACCTTGGTGCCCCTGACTTCAACTCCGACCCACGCAAGATCGCTGTTCTTCAACATGAGTCCGTTGACAAGATAATCGGTGTCTATGCCGTATTTCAAAACTCCCGGCTTTATTCCCATTTCCCGCAGGCTGTTTAAAATCTCTTCTTTTTTAATCCTCTCGTTACCTGATACTTCAATGACCCAAACAAAAGATGTAAGAAGATAGACAAGTGCTACAAACAAAAAGGCTCCGACGGCGAAAGCCTTTCTTTTTCTGTACCTGTTAAGAAGAAAGGGCAGGCCCCTTTTTCCTTTTATGCGCACCCTGCATGATGTTTTTCTCGCAATGGGTCTTATAGCTTTGAAACCTTTGATGCTTATCTTGAGAGTCATGGTGGAATTGGATTTTCTTTTTATATCCCAGAGAAATATCTGCCTGCGTATGCATATATTAATAAATTTTTCAAGAAAATAACCTTCTACGATTATGATAACATAGCCGCGAAGAAAGTTCCATAACCTCAGCAGCAACATCCTGATCTCCCCCGAACAAAACATCTTTTCCGCACTGAGACAATTCCCCGGGACACGGGGCGGTTCCCTTGTCCCATTCTGGGACACGGGGACGGTTCCCTTGTCCCATTCAATTCACCTGGAACATGAAAACCTGTTCCTGGCGCCAACTGTATTAAAAATAACATGTTTTTTGCCCGAACAATTCCGGGACAGAAGAACCGTCCCCGTGTCCCGCCCCCGTGTCCCGCCCGTGTTCCGATTATTTCTGGAATTCCAGTGATCGGATGTCTCCGTCCACCATCACGTCTTCCGACGTAATTTCTTTTATAACAAGTCCGTTGCCGGTTATTTTCAGAATGCCAAGGCTTGTATTAAGTCTGACCCTGCTGCTGTCGTACTCGATGATTCCTTTATAGTTCTCGATGATCAGGTTGCTCATGCCTATCAGGGTGAGCCTTGGGACATTTAATACTATTTCTTTCGGCAGTTCCAGGACCTCGGTCATCTTTTCCCTAAGGCCCCTGCGGGCGCCCTCAGTGTTGTTCTTGTCTCTTTTTTTACGCCTTTTTCCGACCCCCATGGCATTACTCCCTTTACCGCTGCTGATTGTTGATATTTGCCGGCTTTAACAGGTCATTGACGTCCCCGAACTCGTATCCCATTTCTCTCGTCTTCATGATAATCGTTTCCAGCGCGTCGGCGTTGTCCTTTGAAACCGCGTGCAGTAAAATTATCGCTCCGTTGTGCAGGTTGCGCGTTACAATGTCAACCGCGTAATTAGCTCCGCGTATTTTATCCCTGTACCAGTCGTCATAGGCAAAGCTCCAGAACATGTTGCAATAGCCCAGCCTTTGCGTTACAGCGAGAGACCTTTCGCTGTATTCGCCTTTTGGCGGTCGCAGGAATTTCATGTTCTTTCCGAACTGCTTGTAGAAGGCCCTGTCAAGCCCCACTACCTCTTCTTCGATCTCGGCGTCAGACAACTGGGGCAGGCTGAGATGGTGAATCGTGTGATTTCCAACTTCATGGCCCTCATTGACCATTCTTTCCACCAGGTCGGAATGTTCCTTCAGGTAGGGTCCCGTAATGAAAAATACGGCCTTGACGTTGTGCTTTTTCAGAACATCAAGTATTTTGGGCGTATAACCGTTTTCATAGCCTTCATCAAAAGTCAGGTAAACAACTTTTTTGCCCGTGTCGCCCAGGTATACGCCTCCGTATCGCGACAGGAGCTCAGGGGCCCCGGGATCCGCGTCAGGTATCCCGTGATCGGGTTTTCTCCGTATGCCCCAGCTCAATAGCTTGTCGCTGTATTGCCCGCTGACGGAAATGTCATACGAAAACGCCTCACTTTCCGTCGGATCTGAAAGCAGTTCCTCGTCGAGGAGATTTCCGCTTATTTCGTACGAAAAGTCAATGTCCGAAAGGTCTGCGGTGAACACTCCTCCAAGATCGCTCAGATTTTTATCATACAGTTTTTTATCTTTCTTCGAACATCCTGTAACCGCAACGGCGCAAAAAAACGCGAGAATTAAAAAAACCCATGTTTTTTTTAGCATTTTTCCCTCCGGAATACACGATTTCCTCACTTATTTATATTGCTCAAAAATTTGATATATGATAACCTGCCAACGCAGGTGCCGTGGCATTATTTCCCAGTTTCTCAAGGGTTTCGACTGTTTGGAATGCGATTATATGGGAAATAAATTATCAGGAACTTTTTTATTGTTAAAACGTCAATATTATAGATAATTACAAGTTTCAGATTACAGTTGAAAAAAGTCGAAGCAGCAAGTAGAATATAAATTGAATTTAGATGGGTGAATCAAAGTGTTTTCCGGAGAATTGAGGACACCTGGAATGGGTAAATTTATAAAAATAGCAATTTTGTCCGTTTTCCTTTTTTGCCTCGGAATAGCCACGTCTTTGCAGATTAAAAGCACAATTGCTGTTAATTCTGCCAAAGCTCAGGCTGTCATCAAACTCGAACAGCTCAAAATAAACTATGAAAACGAGAAAAAACTGAGGGCCCGCCTTGAGCAGGAAAACAAGATGCTTGAAGACCAGAAGCTGCAATACATGAAAAAAGTGGCGGATTTAAAGGACGACGATGAAATAAAGAAGCAAATGGCCTATCTGGAGCAGCTCAAGTTCAAGGCCGGCGTTTCCGACGTAAAGGGGCCCGGAATCACGATAACGCTGGACGATGCTGAGCTTAAAAGCCCTGAACTTCTTTCCAACTATACCATTGACCCGAACGAGCTGATTATCCATGACACCTATATTCTTGATACGCTCAATGAACTGAAAAAAGCCGGAGCCCAGGCGATATCCGTGAACAACGAAAGGATCGTTTCGATTTCGGAAGTGATATGCGCCGGCACTACGATCCTGATCAACAAAAAGCGGTTCGCTGTGCCTTATGAAATCAAAGCCATAGGGGATCCTGACACGCTGGACAGCGTTTATCGCAACAGCCAGGTTTTCGCGGTCATGCTCAGCAGGGGCATCAGGGTTGATATTAAGAAATCCAGGGAAATCGTAATACCCAAATTTAACGATGCTCGATACAACCTGAACAAGCTCAGCGAAGTATTGGAGGTAATAAAAAATGAAACTGAATAAGGATATTGCAATGACCGTAGTTTGTTTCATTTTGGGGCTCACCCTCGCCGCCCAGTTCAGAAGCGTTTATTCCAATAAAAAGCTCGCCGAGGAGGAACTGAAAACCCGCAACGAGCTGTACAAACTGCTTGCTGAAGAGCGTGAAATAAACAAGAATCTCATGGCGAGAAACCAGGAACTCAATAAAGAAGTGGAAGCTTTCAAAAATGACAGCAGCAATCTCGAGAAAATAAGGGAGGCCCTTAACGCAGACATACTGCGAATGAAAATACTCGCAGGGCTTGTGGATGTCAAGGGAAGGGGCGTGATCATAACCATTGACAACAACGGGCCGAGCCTCGTGGAAGCGGAAAATATTCTTGACGTCATAAACGACCTTCGGGCGTCCGACGCCCAGGCCATTTCGGTAAACGATGAAAGGATAGTGGCAATGAGCGAGGTCCGCGAAGCCGGCGCGTACATCATGATTAACGGCAAGAGGATGACCCCACCCTATGTGATCAAGGCCATCGGCGATCCCGAGAAAAAGCTGGAACCGGCTCTAAAAATGATCGGCGGCGTGCTTGACCGTCTCGAGCACTCCTATTCACTGAAGGTGGATTTCAAAAAATCCGACGAGATCATAATTCCGAAGGTTGCCGATGACGGTTCGGTGCTGAAATACGACAAGCTTACGCCCGTAGAAAGCAATTGACCGCCAATAACAAACTGACGGGTTGAGACTGTTTCAAGTTTTGTGTAAACTCAAAAATCTGAGATAAGATTCTGATATTTACTTAAGGGCAGGCGCCGTTTTTCACGGTTTCTGCCCTTATCTTCATTATACAGTG
>JAMNXU010000036.1 GCA_023623175.1 Bacillota bacterium | reverse complement strand
ACAAGAGATCCTCCTTTTCAATGGTTTTTTATGGTGATTACATCGTATCAAAAAGTGAGGATCTCTTGTTATTTTTTATCCTGAAAATGTCCTACAATTATTTTACACTATGTTTTCAGTTTCTTTTTTACAGTTCAGCTTTCTTTTTTACTGTTCCGCGGCGAAACGCTGCCTGAATATGATATCACCATTCCGGCAGCGTTTCAATTTGTCGATAACGCCGTTTATTTTATTTAAAGTGATCTATACAGTTTATTCCCCGGTTTGCTCCTTTATATTTCTATATATTCATTCTGCCTGCTTTTCCGTTTTATATTTTATTGCTTCACTCTGTCAAATATTACTCAATGTTGCGTTTACCGACGGAAACATAAGCATTCACCTATATATCGTATTCATCTTCTGTCTCCGTTTCTTCATCTTCCGTTTCGTCTACTGTTTCTTCGTCCGCTCCTTCAAATTCATCGATATCTGCAGCTACCTCTTTTCCTTCTCCATCTTCTTCATCATCTTCTTCCTTGACAATTCTCGCCACGCCGACAACTTTGCTTTCCTCGTTTACTCTCATCAGCGTCACTCCCTGGGTCGCCCTTCCCAGGATGCTTATTTCGCTGGCCTTCATCCTTATAATCGTTCCGTCGGAGCTGATAAGCATAATGTCATCTTCGTCGCTAACAAGTTTCATGCCTGCAACGGGTCCGGTTTTTTCGGTAACGCGGTAGGTGAGTATGCCTTTTCCTCCCCTGGACTGCACCTTGTACTCATCGAGTTCCGTACGCTTTCCGAACCCGTTTTCCGTAACCACGAGCAGGGAAGCATTTTCAGTGCAGACTTCCATTCCGACAACATAGTCTCCCTCTGCGAGGTCAATGCCCTTGACTCCCTGGGCAACCCTGCCCATCGGGCGGACTTCGGACTCGTTGAACCTGATGGACAGGCCGTTTCTGGTAACGAGCATAATGTCGCTGCTGCCGTCGGTAAGTTTAACATCAATCAGCTCGTCATTTTCCCTCAGCGTTACTGCCAGCAGGCCGCTTCTCCTGATATTGTCGTATTCCATCAAATCGGTCTTCTTGACAATACCGTTCTTCGTGGCCATTACAAGGTATAATCCTTCGCGGTACTCAGCAATCGGTATTACTGCCGATACCTTTTCATCCCCTTCCAGCTCAAGAAGGTTCACAATGGCCGTTCCCCTTGCCTGCCTGCCGGCCTCGGGTATTTCATAGGCCTTTAACCGGTATACCCTGCCCTTGTTGGTTATAAACAGGATATAATTATGGGTTGAAGTGATAAACAGGTTTTCCACAAAGTCTTCTTCCCTTGTATTCAACCCGACAATGCCCTTTCCGCCTCTTTTCTGGTTTTTATAGGTGTCGGCGGGCAACCTCTTGACATATCCGAAGTGAGTAAGAGTAATAACGTTTTCCTCTTCTTTTATGAGGTCTTCTTCATCAATTTCGTCCTCGTCGGCGATAATCCTGGTTCTTCTCTCATCGGCATATTTGTTCCTGATAGCGTCGAGCTCTTCCTTTATTACTCCCAAAAGCATATCCCTGTTTTCAAGAAGCTGTATGAAGTATTGAATCTTTTTCTGAAGCTCCTGGTATTCATTTTCTATTTCCTCGCGGCCAATGCCCGTCAGCCTGCCGAGCCTCATGTCAACAATATGCTGGGCCTGTTTTTCCGTGAAGCCGAATCTCTCCATCAACCGTTCCTTCGCGAGGGCTTCCGTCCTCGAACTCCTGATTATGCTGATTACCTCGTCTATATGGTCAATGGCTATCCTGAGACCTTCAAGCAGGTGCGCCCTGGCCTGGGCCTTGTCAAGGTCGTATTTTGTACGCCTTGTCACCACATTTACCTGGTGTTCTATATAATGATCAATAATCTGTCTTAAGTTAAGAACCCTCGGCTCGTACTTGCCGTCCTTTGTTTCCACTATGGCAAGCATGTTGACGCTGAAGGTTTCCTGCATCTGGGTGCCCTTGTACAGCTGGTTCAAAACCACCTTGGCATTGGCGTCCTTTTTCAGCTCTATCACAATACGCACGGGATCGTTCCTGTCCGATTCATCCCTGAGGTCGCTGATGCCGTCTATCTTCTTTTCCTTGTGCAACTCGGCAATTTTCTGAATCAGGCGGGCTTTGTTGACCATGTAGGGCAGCTCGGTCACGACTATTCTCTGCCGGTTGTTGCTCATGGTCTCAATTGTCGCTTTAGCCCTTATCATCAGTTTGCCCTGGCCTGTCCTGTAAGCTTCGCGAATACCCTGCCTTCCGACTATGATCCCGTATGTGGGAAAATCGGGCCCCTTAATGATCTTGTTAAGCTCGTCAATGGTTGTATCAGGGTCATCAATTACTTTTTTAATACCGTCAATTACTTCGCCCAGATTGTGGGGCGGTATGTTTGTCGCCATACCCACGGCAATGCCCGAAGAACCGTTTACCAGCAGGTTCGGGAATCTTGACGGCAAAACTACCGGTTCCATCTCATGCTCATCGTAGTTGGGCTTAAAATCGACGGTATCCTTGTTAATATCGGCAAGCATTTCCATGGCTATTTTGGCCAGCCTGGCCTCGGTATACCTTTGGGCAGCCGGCGGGTCGCCGTCTATTGAGCCGAAGTTTCCATGGCCGTCAATGAGAGGATACCTGAGAGAAAAATCCTGGGCCATGCGCACCAGGCTGTCGTATATGGCAGCATCCCCGTGGGGATGGAACTTACCCATAACTTCACCGGTGGTGGTTGCACACTTCCTGTACGGCTTGTCCGGAGTGAATCCGTTTATGTACATCGCATAAAGGATTCTCCTGTGCACGGGCTTGAGACCGTCCCTCACGTCGGGGAGCGCCCGGTCCACTATTACGCTCATTGCGTATTGAATAAAGGATTTTTTCATCTCTTGTTCAATGTCGACGGGTATGATTTTTTCTTCTACTACTTCTGCCATTTAAAGTCCTCCACAAATACTTATATTTAAAACAAAAAAATCCCATATCAGCGGCTCTGACAGCCGTTTATCCATGAAAACCGCGCAAAGTAACAATACGCAGAAGCAGGCGTAACAACGCGGTTAAAAATACACAAAAACAAGATGCAAAATTAACAGCACATGGCGCAAAATCCACAAAGCATCGCGCCCAATGTATAAAACATAGCGCAACAAAAATACATAAAACATTGCGCCAAATGCACAAAACACAGCGCAGCAGAATCCACGGAACGCTGCACAAAATCAATTAAGCGGATACAAAATTAACCAGGCGGATACACCTGCGCGTAAAAAACGTCTTTATATATTTTAATAAAATTTTAACCAACTGTCCACTTCCGGTATAACTGTAATAAAGGAAACCGATAAAAAAGCAGCATCCGGCAGAGACGCTGCTTTTTGCTTTTTTAGGAATGTGGTTATTTGTCAATGTTTTTTGCTTGTAGTTAATTGATGTAGTTAATTTGATAATGTTTATTAATTTGCCTGCATTTATTTGCCTGCAGTTAATTGTTAATGTTTATTTAATTTAATTGCCTGCATTTAATTGCGAATATTCATTTGTTTCTTTTATTGCCAATATTCATTTGTTTTTTATGATTGAATGCCGATGTTGGAATGAATTCAGTTTCAGGTTGCGCAAAATCATGCCTGTATTTTCTTGGGCACCCTTATTATGAACTCCACGTATTCGCCCCTGTCGAGCTGGGCCGCCTTCGCATTCACGCCTGATTTCTTCATCATATCCACGGCCTGGCGGATTGTATTGATGAAAATACGGATGTCCCTGATGGATTTATTGAATTTCTTTTCTCGTTCAGAATCGGTTTTCACCCTCGTGAGCTTCTCAATTGCCTTGTCCACAAGTTCCTCGGTTTTCTTTACGTTCAGTCCCTTTTCACAGACATATTTAAGCACTTTTAACTGGAGCTGTTCGTCATGGAGTTTCAGGAGTGCGCGGGCGTGTCTTTCGGTCAGGTTGTTGTCGAGCAGTATTTTCTTGACAAGCGGAGGCAGCCTGAGGAGCCGTATTTTATTGGCAATGGTGGACTGACTTTTGCCGATTTTGCGCGCGAGCTGCTCCTGGGTAAACCCGTGCTGGGTTATCAGGTTGTAGTATCCTTCCGCCTCTTCCAGGTAATTGAGGTCCTCGCGCTGCAGGTTTTCAATGAGGGCTATGACGGCGGCGTCATTGTCATCAATATTGACCACAATTGCGGGGATTTCCTTCAGTCCGGCGAGAGTCGCGGCCCGCAGCCTCCGTTCACCCGCAACGAGCTCATAGGAATTGGCTGAGATTTTTCTTACATTGATGGGCTGCAACACTCCGTACTGCTTGATCGACTCGCACAATTCCTCGAGGGAGGACTTCTGGAAATGCTTCCTGGGCTGATAGGGATTGGGCCTGATGTTCTCGGGTCTTATATAGATGATGTTTTTGCGCTGTTCGCTGTCATCTTCACTGCGCGTTAATTGAAACTTTCTTTCCAACATATGGCACCATCCTTTGTATTTTAGTTTCTTTGAACGGTAAAAAAGTAACATACGAACCATATAATGTACTTTCAATACAAAGGTTTAATTCGCCATATGTTAATAAATTCCTTTTTTGTTTTCAATGAATCGTTCGCCTAAATGCGCTATTTTACTGCATTTTAGCGTTTAAATCAACGGATCTTTTGATGGTTTGCCTGGTTTTCTGGGATATTTTGACGGCGTTTGTCGCAACTTTTTTATTACAATTATTTTCCTTTTTATGTCGCTAAATGGAAGATTTAACTCTTTGACGTGGCTTACTTCGCCGCCGAGCTCCTTGAGAGCCCTGCCAGACTGGTCAAGTTCATCGGCCCCGCCTTTCATCGCAATAAAAACGCCGCCCGTTTTAACAAACGGCAAGCAGTATTCCAAAAGCACCGGAAGAGCAGCCACGGCCCGGGCAACGGCCACATCATATCGCTCCCTGTGGTTTTTATCCCTGCCCAGTTCCTCCGCCCTTCCGTGAATGGCGTTTATTGCTTTAAGTCCCAGCTTCGAGACAGCTTCATTTAAAAAATTCACCCTTTTGGCCAGGGCGTCGAGCAGCGTCACTTCGAGGCCGGGAAGCGCAATTTTCAGCGGAATTCCCGGAAAACCGGCGCCTGTACCTACATCTACGAGGGACAGGGACTGTCCCTCCGGCATACGTTGTTTTAATTCCGCGATAATCGGCGCAATGCTCAGAGAATCGGAAAAATGCTTGATAATGATGTCGCTTTCTTCCTCAATGGCCGTAAGATTCATCCTGCTGTTCCAGTCTAGCAGCAGGTCCTTGAATATGAAAAATTTCCCGACCTGTTCATCGTCCAGTTGCAGGCCGTAAAATGCGGCGCTGCCCGTGAGTAGCTTGGCCGGATCGTTAAAATGTTCGCCCATTAGCTGATCACCTTGTGTTTTATTTTTGCTTATTTCTTGCCGTTTATTTTTAAAGTTAATTTTAATCTTTATTTACCTTTTTATTTGCTTTGTATATGTCTTTTATATTTTTTTGAACTTGAAAAACAAGATCCCCGATTTGCATGCAAAGTTTATCAAGGAATTTCCCATTTGTTTACGTACAGGATAAAAAACGCTCAATGCCTCATTAAAACAATATCCAAAGCAATATCTTCTTTTCATATTAATTGGGACAAGTGAACAGTTCTCATGTACCAGGTTGCCCATGTATTAGAGTGGGACAAGGGAACCGTCCCCGTGTCCCAGGCTAACCATGTACCGGGGTGGGACAAGAGAACCGTCCCCGTGTCCCAGGAGGGAACCGTCCCCGTGTCCCAGGGAACCGTCCCCGTGTCCCGGTCACCGTGTCTTAACTTTCAGGTTTTTTTCTGCCCATTTGTTTGAGATATACGAGAAGCACGGAGATGTCGGCCGGGGATACGCCGGATATTCTCGAAGCCTGTCCGACGGATTCGGGCCTGAACTTCGATAGTTTCTGCCGAGCTTCGATTCTCAGCCCCTGGATGCTGTTATAGTCAATGTCTTCGGGAAGCTTTTTCTCCTCGAGCTTTTTGAACTGCTCCACCTGCCTCATTTGGCGGTTTATATAGCCTTCATACTTTATTGAAATGGACACCTGCTCCCTTACGGAAAACGGAAGTGCGGGCCTGTCTTCGTCTATTTCCCCGAGGGATTCATAGTCCAGTTCAGGCCTTCTGAGCAAATCAGCGAGCTTCACTCCCGTCCTGATCGGAGTGCTGTTCATTTTTTCGAGAAAAGCATTGACTTTTTCCGAAGGAGCTATGACGGTGCTGTTCACCCTCCTGATTTCCTGTTCAATCAGCTCCTTCTTCTTCCTGAAAGCCTGGTATCTTTCTTCAGATATCAGGCCTATGCGGTATCCTATTTCCGTGAGCCTCAGGTCTGCGTTGTCCTGCCTCAGGAGCAGCCTGTATTCGGCCCTTGAAGTCATCATCCTGTAAGGTTCGTTGGTGCCCTTGGTTACGAGGTCGTCGATCAAAACGCCGATATAGGCCTGGGAACGGTCGAGAATTAGCGGCTCCCTGCCTTTTACAGCCATGGCCGCGTTTATCCCCGCAATCAGACCCTGGGCCGCAGCTTCTTCGTATCCCGAGGTTCCGTTTATCTGCCCCGCGGAAAACAGGCCGCGTATGTTTTTGAATTCAAGGCTCAGCTTCAGCTGCGTAGGATCTATACAGTCATATTCTATGGCATACCCGATTCTCATCACGGATACGTTTTCAAGGCCCGGCAATGTGCGAATCATCTGGATTTGCACATCTTCGGGAAGACTGCTCGACATGCCCTGGAGGTACATTTCCTGCGTGTCGAGCCCCATGGGTTCGATAAATACCTGGTGCCTCTCCTTGTCCGCAAAACGCACAACCTTGTCCTCGATTGAGGGGCAATACCGTGCACCGACCCCTTTAATTTCCCCGCTGTAGAGCGGCGACCGGTGCAGGTTCTCCCTTATGATGCGATGGGTTTCGCTGTTTGTGTACGTGAGCCAGCATGGAACCTGCTCCCGCCGGATTTCTTCCGTTTCAAAGGAAAAGGGAGTTATCCTTTCGTCTCCGGGCTGTTCCTCCATCTTAGAAAAATCAATGCTGCGACGGTTTATTCTTGCCGGCGTGCCGGTTTTAAACCTGAAAAGCTCGATATTCAGTTCCCTAAGGCTGTCGGACAGCCTGTTCGCAGGATGGAGCCCGTCAGGCCCGCTGTTGAAGGAAACATCCCCTATTATTATCCTGCTTTTAAGATAGGTTCCCGTTGTTAGAATTACGGCTTTGGCATGATACACGGCGCCCGTATGAGTTTTTACCCCTATAACCTGCTTTCCGTCCCTGTGGAGCAGCTCCGTCACCTCAGCCTGCCTTATATCCAGGTTCTCCTGCATTTCCAGCGTTTTTCTCATTTCAACCTGGTATCTTCTCTTGTCCACCTGGGCCCTGAGGGAATAGACTGCGGGCCCCTTGGCGGAATTCAGAATTTTTGACTGAATAAGGGTCTTGTCGGCGATTTTGGCCATTTGGCCTCCCAGGGCGTCTATTTCCCTTACAAGGTGGCCTTTTGCCGTTCCGCCAATATTGGGATTGCATGGCATGCTCGCAATACTGTCAAGATTTATGGCAAAGACAAGGGTTTTGCAACCCAGCCTCGCTGCGGCGAGGGCTGCCTCGCACCCGGCATGTCCCGCCCCTACGACTATCACATCGTACTCTCCGGCAAAGTACTCCATACTCTTATCTTCACCTGCCTATTTCCCCACGCAGAATCTGCTGAAAATCATGTCAATTACCTGCTCACTGACTGATTCGCCGGTTATCTGGCCAAGGTAATCGGCTGCGCTGCGAATGTCAATAGTTATGCAGTCTATAGGCATTCCCGCCTCATAGGAGGCACACGCGGCGTCAATGCTTTCAACGGTCCTGTCAATTAGCTCCTTGTGCCTGACGTTTGTGAGCAGGACCTCATCTTTCTGCTGCAGCCGGCCGCTCAGGAACATTTCCGATATGGCCTCTTCCAGCTTGTCTATTCCCGTTCCTTCCAGGGCTGAAACGGGCAAAACCTTAAGTTCGTCCCTTTTCCCGGCAAATCTTTTTTCAAGTTCGCTCTTCAGCTTTTCAGCTTCATCTTCGCTTACTAGGTCAATCTTGTTTATGAGAACTATCAGCTTCTTGTTTTCAAGCTTGTCTATCAAATCCAGGTCTTCGGATTTTATGCCTTCATCGGCGTCTATCAGCAGTATTACGAGGTCTGCTTCCTCTATGGCGCCGTGGGTTTTTTCAACGCCGATTTTTTCCACGATATCGCTTGTCTCCCTTATACCGGCAGTATCGGCCATGCGTACGGGAACTCCTTTAATATTAATGTATTCCTCTATTATATCGCGCGTAGTGCCGGGCACATTCGTGACAATGGCGCGGTTTTTTCCGGACAGCTCGTTAAGCAGAGATGATTTCCCGACATTGGGCCTGCCGGCCAGGACTATGCTTATTCCCTCGCGAAGGACCCGTCCGCGTTCAAAGTCAGAGAGAAGCTTCATCAAATCCGACCTGATGGACTGAAGCCTGTCATATACCATCTGCCCCGTTATTTCCTCGAGATCATGTTCGGGATAATCGACGGTGACTTCAATATGGGCAATCAATTCTATCAGCGCGTCCCTGATCTGCCCGATTTTTCGGGAAATATTTCCCTCAAGCTGTCTTACTGCCACTTTTGCGCTCTCGTCCGTCTTTGCGGTAATTATGTCAATGACGGCTTCTGCCTGGGACAGGTCGATTCTCCCGTTTAAAAAAGCCCTCTTTGTGAATTCGCCGGGCTCCGCCGGCCGGACTCCCTGTTTGAGCACAAGCTCGAGAATTCTTCTTGTTATTACGGGTCCGCCGTGGCAGTGGATCTCCACGACATCTTCGCGAGTAAACGAGTGAGGCGCCTTCATCTTTACTGCCAGGACCTCGTCCACGGTCTCGCCCGTTGCCGGATCCACTATCCTGCCATAGTTCATCCTGTGTGATTCGGACTCGGCGAGCGTTTTTCGCCCCCTGAACAGCATGTCAGCTACGCTCACGGCCGTATCGCCGCTTATTCTCACTATGCCGATGCCTCCGACTCCCGTTGCCGTTGAAATGGCCGCTATTGTATCTTCATCGTACATCGTTATCACCTTTGGCAATTTAATCGGGTATATAAATAAAGGCTGAGGCCAAGGTATAAATTTTCCACCTCAACCCCAACCTCCGTTTTTCTCCGAAGCAATAGAAGCAATACTCGAAACAGCCATTCTAACTGCGTTGTTTGGTTTAAGCTTTAAGCGCAATTACTACCTTTCTGTTCGGTTCGTCGCCTATGCTGTATGTTTCCACGAATTTATTGTTCTGCAGCGAAGAGTGAATTATTCTCCTTTCGTAGGGATTCATCGGTTCAAGGGTGATAGGCTTTTTATACCTTACCACTCTTTCGGCCAGGCGGTTTGCAAGATTTATAAGGGTTTGCTCCCTCTTCTTCCTGTAATTCTCAATATCGACTACCACTTTCATATATTCTTCGCGTCCCTTGTTAACTACAAGGCTCGTCAGATACTGGATTGCATCAAGGGTTTCTCCCCTTCTTCCTATCAGGATACCGATGTCGTTTCCCTCTATCCTGAACATCAGCGTGTCTTCCGTTTCCTCTACCTCAACGGTTGCGTCCACGTTCATCTTTTCTATAATTTCATTTATAAATTTCTTGCCTGCCTCGGCCGCGGTATTCTTGAGCGTAACCCTGACCTTCGCCGGCTTTGATCCAATCAGACCGAATATCCCCTTGTTTCCTTCCTCGAGCACTTCCACTTCCACTTTGTCCATGTCGGCATTCAACTCTTCCAGGGCTTCGGCGATCGCCTCTTCCACTGTCCTGCCCGTTTTTTCCACGAACTGAGCCATTCCTTATTTCACACCCTCTCTCGATTGATTAGGCTTTTTCATAATAAACCTGGTAATAAACATCTGTTGGAAAATCTGCAATATGTTGCCCGTTATCCAGTAAACACCCATTCCGGCGGGGACACTGAAAGAGAAGAATGCAATCATAATGGGCATTACCATCAGCATTCCTCCTGTCATTCCGCCGCCCTGCCCTGCTTTGTCTCCCTGGGCCTTTGCTGTTTGAACCGAGGTTAATTTAATAGAGAGCCATGTAGTAAACGCGGCCAGAATCGGAATCAGCGCAAGACCCAAATATTGAAGGTCGCTGAAAATTGCGCCGAAATTCAGGGTCGGTTTAAGACCAAGGTTCAGGCCGAGAAAATCCATGTTGATGAGATGATGTTCCCCGAGCAGGCCTTCCGTTGTGTCAAGCAGGTGCTTATTCTGGCTAAAGTAGTGTATAATGCTCAAATCCTTGTAGTAGCCCATCCTCGAAGCTTCGGGCACCATGTTAAACAGTTTGTCGATTGCTTCCTGCATGATTTTTACAGAGGCCTTGTCAGGTATAAGAGCCCTGGCCGCCGTTCCTATCTGATACATGTACTTGAGGGGAGACTGTATAACATAGAACAACGAGAACAGAATGGGCATCTGCAGTAACGTGGGAAGACAGCCTCCTGCAGGGTTTACATTGTGTTCCCTGTACAGCTTGATCAATTCCTCGTTGAGCTTTTCCTTGTCATTTTTATATCTCTTTTGCAGATCCTGTATTTTCGGCTGAATCTCCTGCATTTTAGCCGTTGAATTGTATTGCTTGATATACAGCGGCAAAATCAGGAGTCTAACGAAAATGGTGAATATAATAATTGCAAACCCGTAATTCTTGAAGGCAAGGGTTTCATAAATAAATAACAGTATTTTCCCCAGGGGGAATGATATAAAATCCAGCATTAACTTTTTCTCCTTCTTCTATTTAACCGGATCATACCCGCCAGGATGAAAGGGATTGCATTTTAATATGCGCTTTATGGAAAGAAAGGCGCCTTTAACAAGACCATGCCTTTCAAGCGCCGATATGGCATATTCCGAACACGTGGGATAAAACCGGCAACATGGTTTTTTCAGCGGAGATATGAATTTCCGGTACATTTTTATCAATACGATCAAGAATTTCTTGAGCAATCCCATTTCTCCTGATCAAATACTTCCAACTTTTTTAAAAGAAACTTCATTTCATTACGGATATCGTAAAAACTCGGCATCGTGTCCGCCGGCCTCGCCACAAACAGGAGATCCATTCCATCTTTTACGAATTCTTCGAACAGCCTGTAATTTTCCCTTATTAACCTTCTGACTCTGTTCCTCTTGACGCTTTTTCCGAACTTCTTGCCGACGGTAATGCCAATCCTGTTGGTTTGGTGACTGTTGGGCAGGACATACAATACAATGTACTTGCCTACATAAAACCTGCCTTTTTTGTAAAGCCTTACGAAATCGCTGTTTTTCTTAAGCGAAACGGTTTTTATCATTTAATACTCCAAATCCACAGTGCATGGAATATGAAATAAAAAGACCACACTTGTGCGGTCTTACGCTGAAAGCACCTTTCTGCCCTTTAATCTGCGCCTTCTCAATACTTTCCTTCCACTTGCCGTTTTAATTCTTTTTCTGAAACCGTGTACCTTCTTGCGTTTTCTTCTGTTTGGCTGGTACGTCCTTAGCACCTTTTACACCCCCAATCCCTGGTATATAAGCCGTTTAAGTGTTTACAAACCGCCTTCGAATACAAAACAAATTATATATAAAGAGCAAAGACATGTCAAGAAAGTATTTCTTGTGGATAACCGGCCTAAATGAATATTTTTTTGTGGATATCTTTTATCCATTATATTGAATATTGGGCTAAAGTCTGATATATTATTCTATGCCCGCTTATCACTTTGTTTCTCTGCTGCACTAAATGAGACCATGCAATTTTGCCACCTCTGTGGCCCTACTAAAGAAAAATCCATCTTAAAATCTACATACATATTTTTACCATTGTTGAGCTTTTATAGTCATTTGTTATTATAAGAGACTGGTACGTTATTTATTCATTTTTTGAGAGGGTAGTTTCCTGACCTTCATACTTTATGTCAGTTAATACACTTACGGAGGATTATAATGAATACACAGTTAGCGGAGATTTGGCAAAGAACAATGGAACTGCTCAAGGATGAGCTTACGGAGGTAAGTTACGAGACATGGATCAGGACCATCGAACCTATTTCCATTGATTCCGGAACCATCACTCTCGGCGTGCCTGCCGATTTCTACAAGAACCAGCTCGAATCAAGGTATAAGCTTCTGATCAAAAATGCTGTAAAATCAGCTGCAGCGAAGGAATATGACCTTGACATCATCGTCACAACCGAAGACCCGGTCCATGCAGGCCTGAATCAGAGCAAACCGGTCAACGATGATCCATTTTCATCATCGCTCAATCCAAAATATACCTTTGATACCTTTGTCATAGGAAACAACAACCGTCTTGCCCAGGCCGCGGCGCTTGCAGTTGCCGAGGCGCCGGCAAAGGCGTATAATCCGCTGTTTATCTACGGCGGCGTAGGTCTTGGCAAAACCCACCTGATGCATGCCATAGGAAATTACATAATCAGCCAGAATCCATCGATGAAGGTTCTTTACGTTACATCGGAAAAGTTTACCAATGAGCTTATCAATGCAATAAAAAACTACAAGAACGAAGAGTTCCGTCGCAAGTACAGAAATATAGATGTTTTGCTGATTGACGATATCCAGTTTATCGGAGGAAAGGAAGGAACCCAGGAGGAGTTCTTCCATACTTTCAACGCCCTTTATGAAGCCAACAAGCAGATAATACTGTCGAGCGACAAGCCCCCGAGGGAAATAAAGACCCTTGAGGAAAGACTGAGATCAAGGTTCGAGTGGGGCCTGCAGGCAGACATACAGATGCCTGACTTTGAAACAAGAATCGCGATATTGAAAAAGAAGGCCCAGCTGGACAGGCTCAATGTTCCTGACAGCGTGCTGGCTTTTATTGCAGATAAAATAGCTTCCAATATAAGAGAGCTCGAAGGAGCGCTGATAAGGGTAATTGCCTACTCAACCCTTACCAAGACCGAAATTACCGAGGAACTGGCCGCGGAAGCCCTGAAGGATATACTGTCGTCCAATTCCAACAGGGTTATCACGGCATCGCTTATTATTGACATGGTGGCAAGGTTTTTTGACCTAAAACCCGATGATTTCAAACAGAAAAAACGTTCGAGGGATGTTTCCTACCCGAGGCAGATAGCCATGTATCTCTGCAGGGAACTGACCGACCTTTCCCTTACGCAGATCGGCGACGAATTTGGTGGTCGTGACCACACCACCGTTATTCATGCTATTGACAAAATAACAAGGGACATCGAGACAAATCCCGAGACGCGGCGCGCCGTGGAAGAGCTGAAGAGAAACATTTCGGGAAAATAATCAACAATCAAACTACTATTATATTCATGACGGTCCGAATTTATGCACAAAAATTGTGGAAATGGGGAAATATTTTTGTGGACAGGCTGTAAATTTTTTTGGACGCGTTATGATTGTTAATAAATAACCACAGGTTTTATACATTTTGCCAACAGGCTGAAAGCCTTATTTTTCAGCTTGGACAAGCTGTTATTCACAAAATCTACAGGACCTACTAAAACTACTACTGGTTCTTATATTTACTAAAATAAAAAAGGAGCTTGCCTATGAAAGTCATATGCCAGAAAGAAAAACTCGCCGAAGGGATCAATGTTGTACAGAAAGCGGTTTCAAGCAAATCAAACATTCAGATACTCGAAGGAATACTGATTGAAGCCGGTGACAATTTCAAAATGACAGGAAACGACCTGGAGCTTGCTGTTGAATGTTTCGTTGACGCCCATATTGAAAGACCGGGAGCAATAGTCATAAATTCAAGAATGTTCGGAGAAATAGTAAGGCGCCTTCCTGACTCCGACGTGCTTATTGAACTTAAGGACAACAATACGGTTACAATAGAATGTGAAAACTCCAAGTTCAACCTGAAGGGTATTTTACCGGAGGGGTTCCCGGCAATACCTGAAATAGAGAAAAAGAACAGCTTCAAAATAGACCAGATGCTGCTCAGGGACATGATCAGGCAAACACTGTTCGCCGTGTGCCTTGATGAAAACCGCCCCATACTAATGGGATCGCTTATGGAATATGATGGAACCACACTGAACATAGTATCGATTGACGGTTACCGGCTTGCATTGAGAAGAACCACCGAATGCGTGGGAGAAAAGCCTTTCAGCGTTGTGGTTCCCGGCAAGGCGCTGAATGAGCTGGTAAAGATACTCGAGGCAGAACCACTGGAAGTGAACGTCGTCGCTTCCGACAACCACATCCTTTTCGACATGGGCACACGAAAGGTGCAGTCGAGGCTGCTTGAAGGGAAGTTCCTGAATTATGCCGGGATCATACCCAATGAGTTCGAGACAAGGCTTAGCGTAAGAACAAAGGAACTGCTTTCAGCGATTGAAAGGGCTGCTCTGATGATTACGTCCGAAGACCGCGGCCACGCAATAAAATTCAATGTTAATGAAGAAAGACTGGTTATTACATCAAGCACTGCCATCGGCGACGCCCATGAGGAAGTCCCCGTCGAGATGGACGGAAAGAAACTGGAACTCGGTTTTAATCCCAGGTACCTGACCGACGTTTTAAAGGTTGTGGAAGATGAATTTATCGAAATGTCCTTTACCACTAATGTAGGGCCGAGTGTCATAAGACCGGTGGAAGGCAGGGACTACGACTACATGGTAATGCCCGTCAGGATATAGTGAAAAACGGGTTGGCCAGATAAAGGACAGTGGCACGCTGTCCTTTCTTTAATTTTGATCGAAGTAAACCGTTATTTTAGGGAGATTTGAGGAATTAACAGTTCGTCAATGGAAAACATTAATTAAAAAATGTATAATAAATAATGGGAGATATTGTATGGATATTATTACCATCAGTACGGAATATATAAAACTCGACCAGTTTCTTAAATATGTCTCGCTCGTTTCGTCGGGAGCGGAAGCTAAGGTTGTTATACGAGAGGGAAAAGTAAAGGTAAACGGTGAAACGGTGCTGCAGAGAGGAAAGAAGCTCAGGCCCGGAGATAAGGTGGAGTACGGCGGAAAGAGCTTCATGATTGGATAAGGCATAAAGTTTTTATTGCCGCTTTTACGGAGGAATGTTCTTTTGAGAATTAAAGAGCTCAGGCTTATGGATTTCAGAAATTACGAGAGACTAAAGCTTAATTTGAACGACAGGTTCAATGTAATATTCGGGGAAAACGGGCAGGGAAAAACAAACATAATTGAATCGGTTTTTTTATGTGCCTCGGGACGCTCCCACCGGACGGCGAAAGACGCTGAGCTTATTAAAATAGGAAAAGACGCGTATACCGTTTGCCTTACTTTCGAGAAGGAAAAAAGGGAACAAACGCTGGAAATTAGCTATAACAGAGGGGAAAAAAAGAAAATACGCTTAAATGAAGTGGCGCTGAACAAAATAGGCGAAATGATAGGGGTTTTTACCGCGGTCATTTTTTCCCCTGAAGACCTGCAGCTGGTAAAGGAAGGACCTTCCGAAAGGCGCAGGTTCATAGATATTTCCCTCAGCCAGCTGAGGCCTTCATATTTTTTCGATCTGCAGCAGTATAACAAAATACTTTTTCAGAGAAACAGCCTGCTGAAGGATTTGCAGGAAAACCCTTCGCTTCTTGACACCCTTGAAGTATGGGATATAAACCTTGCCGCCGTGGGCGCCAGGATAACGGAAAGCAGGAGGAGTTTTCTGAAACTGGTCGGGGAAAAGGCATGGGAAATACACAGGAAGCTTACGGGCGGAAGGGAAGAGTTGAAAATACGGTATGTGCCAGGAATAGACGCAGGAAGAAATGCTGGTAAAGAGGAGCTGGCAGAATGCTTTCTTCAGAAACTGAAAAGCAACAGGGACAGGGAAATATCGAAGGGCACAACCATGTACGGTCCGCAGCGCGATGATTTTGAGCTTTTTGTAAACGACATGGATTTGAAGCAATATGGTTCCCAGGGCCAGCAGAGGACGACGGTGCTGTCACTGAAACTGTCTGAGATGGAAATAATGAAGGAATATACCGGAAGTTACCCTGTTTTGCTTCTTGACGACGTCATGTCGGAACTGGATAAAAACAGGAGGGAATACCTGCTTTCCAATTTAAGCGAAGTCCAGACACTGATAACCTGCACTGACAGGGATGTTTTCCACGAGTTGCCGCCAGGTTCCGCAAGCCTGTACCGGGTAGAAGGTGGAAAAGTGTTTTGCCAGGCGTAAAAACGTTTTGTGAATTGGTAAAGGTTTAGTACGAAGATTTTGCAGGAAAAGAAGCGCAAGTAATCCGAAAAAAAATTTTTTTAAAAAACAAATTCATTCTTTTATACAAAAAACATTTATACAAAAAGCATTATTTTAAAATGGTAAATAATTATGGGAAATATTACAAAAAGAAATTTTAATAAACCATGATTTGTGAAGACATGGCAGGAAGTTTAAGAAAGAGCATATTTGAAAATGATAAAAAACTTGGTTAGAATAAATAGACGGGGCAATTTTGAACCCATTGGATCGGAGGTAGGAAATGTTCCTGCATATCGGCAATGATGTTGTTATACCTTTAAAAGATGTTATTGCTATCCTGGATATTGAAACGACAACGATATCCAAGGATACGAGGGAATTCCTGAAAATAGCCGAAGAAGAAGGCTTTGTGGAAACTGTTTCCGAGGATATGCCCAAGACATTTATTATTACAGAAACAGTTGACAAAAAAAGTAAAATTTACCTTACACCGATATCTTCGGTGACACTGCAGAAAAGGGCAAATTTCCTTCAAAATCTTTCGAGTTTTGAATTGTAAATTTATTCTTTGGCTAAATGAAAAGAAATACCTGAAAGATCTATGCAGAAACTTTGCTTAAATAAAAGACTGCACTTTTTTCTGATTGTAATAAATGATTATTTAAACAGGCTTTTCAGTTTTTTATTTTGTCGAAAAAGCTGACAAAAAGGAGGAAATATGCAAAACAACACGAAAAAGCCCTCGTACGACGAAAATGAAATACAGGTGCTTGAGGGACTCGAGGCTGTAAGGAAAAGGCCCGGGATGTATATAGGTTCGACTTCTTTAAGGGGACTTCACCACCTTATATATGAAATAGTGGACAACAGCATTGATGAAGCTCTTGCCGGAAGATGCGACAGGATTGATATTATCCTGAACAAGGACAATTCAGTAACCGTAATTGATAACGGAGGCGGGATTCCCGTCGGTATACATCCCAAGCTGGGAATCCCGACGGTGGAGGTTGTTCATACGGTCCTCCATGCCGGGGGAAAGTTCGGAGGCAATGCCTACAAGGTTTCCGGCGGTCTTCACGGCGTGGGAGCTTCTGTCGTCAACGCGCTGTCGGAGTTCATGGAAGTCGAAATATACAGGGACGGCAATATATACAGGCAGAGATACGAGAGAGGCAAGACTGTAACAAACGTGGAAATGATAGGGAAAACCGACAGGACGGGAACTAAAACCGTATTCAAACCAGACCCCGAGATATTCGAGGAAGTGGTTTTTGATTACGATTCGCTTCTTGCGAGGCTCAGGCAAATGGCTTTTCTTAACAAGGGGATTACCATTTGCCTTGTCGACGACCGGGGCGAGGAGCGCGTGGAGAAAACTCTCTGCTATGAAGGCGGTATTATTTCCTTTGTTGAATATGTGAACCGGAACAAAACGGTTATACATGAACCTCCCATATACTTTGACGGATCCCGCGACGGTAATTACGTAGAAGTGGCGCTCCAGTACAATGATTCATACAACGAGAATATTTACAGCTTCGCCAACAACATAGAAACAACCGAGGGCGGCACTCACCTGACCGGTTTCAAGGCGGCGATAACAAAGGTTTTTAATGATTATGCGAGAAAATACAATTATCTCAAGGAAAACGACAAGAATCTTGCTGGAGAAGATGTCAGAGAAGGATTAACGGCCGTTATAAGCGTAAAATTGTTAAATCCCCAGTTCGAAGGACAAACCAAGACAAAGCTGGGAAACAGTGATATAAGGACGCTTGTAGAAAACGTGGTTAACGAAAAGCTTGCATGCTACCTGGAAGAAAACCCATCCGTCGCAAAAGTTATAATGGAAAAGGCCATTGTAGCAGCAAGGGCCAGGGAAGCCGCCAGGAAAGCAAGGGAGCTGACCAGGAGAAAGAGCGCGCTGGAAACATTGTCACTGCCCGGTAAACTCGCCGACTGCCAGGAGAAGGACGCTTCGCTGTGCGAGATATTCATAGTGGAAGGCGACTCGGCTGGAGGTTCGGCAAAACAGGGTAGAGACAGAAGGTTCCAGGCTATATTGCCACTTTGGGGAAAGATGCTCAACGTTGAAAAGGCAAAGATGCGCCTTGATAAAATAATTGACAACGACAAGCTTGCCCCGGTAATCACGGCGCTCGGCACCGGTATAGGCGAGGATTTTGACATAAGCAAACTGCGCTATCACAAGGTAATAATAATGGCAGATGCCGACGTGGACGGTTCCCACATAAGAACGCTCATGCTCACTTTCTTTTACCGTTATATGAAGCCACTGATCGAGGCCGGCCACGTATATATCGCCCAGCCTCCGCTGTATAAAATTACAAAGGGCAAGGAAGAAGTCTATGCCTACAACGAAAAGGACCTTGAAAGGATTATAAAGGAAAAGAACTGGAAGAAGGAAGAAATATCGTTGCAGAGATATAAGGGTCTTGGAGAAATGAATTATGACCAGCTGTGGGAGACAACAATGAATCCCGAAACACGCGTAATACTCCAGGTTAAACTCGAAGACGCAGTAGCAGCGGAAGAAGCCATAACGGTGCTCATGGGCGAAAAAGTTGAACCGAGAAAAGAATTCATCAAGAACAACGCAAAAAACGTCGCATACATTGATGTTTAAACCGGGACACGGGGACGGTTCTCCTGTCCCGGTTTTCTTGTTGGCGGGACACGGGTGGGACATGGGGACGGTTCTCCTGTCCCATTTATCGTTAGACATGAAGTTAAGTTGTTTATTGCATAATTAAAATGGACAGAGTTGCAAAATAAAATCCCCACTTTTGCAACTCAAAAATCCCCAAATTTGCAAAGGTCATTGCAGACACCCCTAAAAACCTTTACCC
>JAMNXU010000039.1 GCA_023623175.1 Bacillota bacterium | reverse complement strand
TCAACTATATTAAAAGGCATACAACGGAGCGGGTATGCTATATAGCTGGTTTGTATCAAAAGGATAGGGGATACCTTTAACTTTAATTATCCTACAACAACTTGACACTATCCTGATTCTTCCGCGGTATTGCGCAGGCTTTCCGTTGTGTATTACACTATTTACATAAACAAAGCGAGGAGTAATCTTCATGAATAAAAAGACCGTGGTATATCTTACTTCGTTTTTCTGCGGAATGTCGGTAATGGCCGTTGAGCTTAGCGCTTCCCGGCTTTTGGCGCCGTATTTCGGCACCTCGTCGATTATCTGGACAATTATAATAGGTTTGATCATGATATCGTTAAGCATCGGAAATGTCCTCGGCGGAAGGCTTGCGGACAAATACAGGAGTCTCGACAGGCTTTATGCAATAATATGGATTTCGTCACTGTGGATCGCCCTGATCCCCTTTACGGGAAAATATGTAATAACCCTTTCAGTGCTCGCCCTGATGTGGCTTCTTCCAAAAGGCCTCCTCACCGCAGGCTCGGCCATATCGTGCCTCGTTATTTTCTCCGTGCCCATGGTTATGCTTGGGATGGCGTCTCCCTGGCTCGTCAGGATAGGGCTTGACGACATGGACTCCAGCGGCAGGACAACAGGCCGCATTTATGCAGTTAATACCATAGGCAGCATAATAGGCACGTTCGTCCCCACATTTGTAACCATCCCGGTGATAGGAACGGGAAAAACGTTCCTTACCTTTGCCCTGCTTCTCAACCTTATCTGCATATCGTATTTAATACTGCAAAAAAAGAAATTTATCCACACGGCCGTTTCCGGAATGGTAATACTGGTCTTGCTGGTTCTTCCGCTTTCCGATTCCTATGCCTTCTGGAGGGACGACATCGTTTACGAGGGAGAATCGCTGTACAACTATGTACAGGTCTCCGAGGACGACGAAGCCGTATATCTTTCCACCAACGTCGCCTTCGGGGTCCAGTCGGTATATCCCAAGACCGGCGTTCTCACGGGTTATTACTATGATTATGCGCTGATGGCGCCCTTTTTCATGAAAGACTTCTCAGCTGACAGAGAACTGGATGTCCTGGTCCTGGGACTCGGGACCGGGACCTTTGCAAAACAGTGCAAGAAATTCTTTCCCAATACGCGTACCGACGGCGTTGAAATTGACCCCACCATTGCAAGGCTGTCAAAAAAGTATTTCGGGCTGACGGATGAAGAAGCCGGCATATTTGTCACCGACGGCAGGACCTTTCTCAAAAGTCCCGACGCGCGGATGTATGACGTCGTAATGATCGACGCCTACCATGACATAACCTTTCCGTTTCACATGTCCACCACGGAATTTTTCTCCGAGGTCAAAAGCCGTTTAAAACCCGGCGGGGTCGTTGTAATGAATATAAATATGAGGTCCCAGAAAGGCAACGATATTACAACATGGCTGTGTTCAACAGTCAGGAACAACTGGAATTATGTTTTCAGGTACGATGTAAAGGACAGTACCAACACCATTGTCTTTGCCACTGATGAAGCCGACTGCCTGCGGTGGTTCAGTGAAAACGCCGCAAATCTGTCTGACGGGCACGTATTGTCCGAAATAGCCGAAAATGTTTTTGGAGAAATGACGGCCGTCGAAAAGACTGGCGGTATCTTTACCGACGACCTTGCGCCCGTCGAGCTCATGGGGCAGCAGGTTCTTGATGAGATTATAAATTATACCATCAACGAATATAAAGATTTGATCAAAAAAACAGGCAAAGGCATAAGAGGAATCTTCGATTTGCTGTGAATTGCCGGACTGATTAGGCTTTCAAAGCCATGGAGTTACCGAGCTGTTAACAGGCTATGGCAATACAGGCATTACCTGTTAGAAAATTTTATATTTTCTTTATTCTTTGAACCGGGCAGGACCCTGTTCCATTAATGTAAGACGCAGCCTTTTTAAACCTTGACACAGTCTTTTTCACAGCATATAATTTTTTATAAATTAAAATCAGCAATAAAAGGCAAAATAAATACAGTCTTCAATTGTTTCAAGCCAAATGCAATGAAGGAAAGAGTACGTACTTTGGCCGGTATAGAGAGCCGATGGCGGTGGAAATTCGGTGCGGAGGAGTACGGAAACAGGCTCCGGAGCAGCCGCCGAAGCCGATGCTGAATCGGCGAGGTAGGCCGGGACCCGCCGTTAAAAGGGATGCTGTCGTAATGCTGCCACAGGCGCATGCCGACGGCCCGAGCGGGCATATGCCGGCGGGCATATGCCAATTTAGGTGGTACCGCGGAAGTCAACCTTTCGTCCTATATCGGGATGAAAGGTTTTTATATAATATAGGGATAAAACGGCTTATAAAGGAGAGAGGACATGTCTGCTGAAGTAAGGACAAGATTTGCGCCGAGTCCTACGGGTTATATGCACATAGGTAACCTCAGGACGGCGCTGTACGAGTATCTTATTGCAAAAAAACACAACGGGAAGTTCATCCTGAGAATTGAGGACACCGACCAGGACAGGTATGTTGAAGGCTCCGTGGACGTGATATATAAAACGCTAAAAATTGCAGGCCTTCAGCATGATGAAGGTCCTGACATCGGCGGAGACTACGGTCCCTATGTTCAAAGCGAAAGAAAGCCCATTTACATGGAATATGCCAAAAAACTCGTAGAAATGGGCAAGGCCTATTATTGCTTCTGCTCCAAGGAAATGCTCGCCGAAGAAAAGCAGAAATGCGAAGCCGAAGGCAGGGTATTCAGGTACGACCGCCACTGCCTGAACCTGCCGAAGGAAGAAGTGGAAGCAAGGCTCGCCGCCGGGGAACCTTTTGTAATAAGGCAAAAAATGCCCACCGAAGGCTCCACGACCTTCGAAGACGTCGTTTACGGCACAATAACCGTTGACAACAGCGAGCTCGAGGACCAGATACTCATTAAATCCGACGGGCTGCCCACATACAATTTTGCCAATGTCATAGACGACCACCTGATGAAGATAACCCACGTGGTCCGCGGAAACGAGTATCTTTCATCGGCGCCCAAGTACAACCTGCTATACGAGGCCTTCGGATGGGAAGTGCCCACGTACGTGCACGTTCCCCTTATTATAAACGAAGAGGGGCGCAAACTGTCGAAGCGGGCCGGCGATCCGTCCTTTGAAGACCTTCTTGAAAAGGGCTACCTTGTAGAAGCGATTATAAACTACGTGGCTCTGCTCGGCTGGAGTCCCGGAACCAACGAGGAATTCTTCACGCTCGAGGAACTGTGCAGGGTCTTTGACATTCACGGTATTAACAAGTCTCCCGCCGTCTTTGACATTAACAAGCTTACGTGGATGAACGGCGAATACATCAGGAGAATGTCACTTGACAGGTTCCATGAAATAGCTCTTCCCTACCTGAAAACCGCCATTAAAAATCCCGCAATCGACCTCAAAAAAGTCAGCAGGATTTTGCAGCCGAGAACTGAAGTGCTTTGCGACATTCCCGGAAAAGTGGATTTCATTGATGAACTGCCCGACTATGATATTGAGCTTTATGTCCACAAAAAAATGAAAACGACGCTTGAAAACTCCCTTGAAGGCCTGAAGGCCGCCCTGCCCGTATTGGAGGCCATCGAGGAATGGAACGAGCAGAATATTCATGACAGCCTTGTTTCCCTGGCTGAGCGGATGGGCGTCAAGAACGGCCAGATTATGTGGCCCGTGCGTACTGCGATTACCGGAAAGGCGGTATCGCCCGGGGGCGCCGTCGAAATTGCCGATATTCTCGGAAAAGAAGAAACAATCAGAAGAATAAAGGCAGGAATAGACAAATTATCGGCGCATAAGAAGTAATAAAAAATTCCAGGAAAGGGGTATCGGACATGGAAGACGACATCAAAAAAGCGCAGGCAAATGAAGAAACTAATAAATCCGAAGAATTAAAGCAGACTCCGAAAAATTTTATATTTGAAGAAATAGAAAAGGACCTGGCATCCGGCAGGTATACCCATGTTCACACGCGGTTCCCGCCCGAGCCCAACGGCTATCTTCATATAGGCCATGCGAAGGCCATGTACATTGACTTTGGCGCTGCAGAAAAATACAACGGCGTCTGCAACCTCAGGTTTGACGACACGAACCCCGTAAAGGAAGACGTCGAATACGTGGAATCCATAAAGAACGATGTCCGCTGGCTTGGATTCGACTGGGAGGACAGGCTGTATTTCGCGTCGGATTATTTCGACCAGCTCTATGAATACGCTATTGAACTGATAAAAGCCGGAAAGGCCTATGTCTGCGATCTGAGCCAGGACGAGATCCGCGAATACAGGGGGACCCTGACCGAGCCCGGCAAAGAAAGTCCCTACAGGAACCGCTCGGTGGAAGAAAACCTCGATCTTTTCGAAAGGATGAAAAACGGCGAATTTGAAGAAGGCAGCAGGGTACTCAGGGCCAAGATCGATATGTCATCGCCCAACCTAAACATGAGGGACCCCGTGATTTACCGGATACTGAAAAAGGAACACCACAGGACCGGCAACAAATGGTGCATATATCCCATGTATGATTTCCAGCACCCGCTGTCCGACGCCATAGAAGGCATCACCCATTCGCTGTGTTCCCTGGAATACGAAGACCACCGTCCCCTTTACGAGTGGTTCATAAATAACGTCAGCGTTCCGCACAAACCAAGGCAGATTGAATTTGCAAGGCTCAACATGACTTACACCGTCATGAGCAAAAGAAAGCTCAATGAGCTTGTACAGAACAAATACGTTTCAGGATGGGACGATCCCAGGATGCCCACGCTGTCCGGACTGAGACGCCGCGGGTACACCCCCGAGGCCATCAAGGATTTCCTTGAGCGCATAGGCGTCGCAAAAACCGAAAGCACCGTGGATATCGCGCTCTTGGAGCATTGCATCCGCGAAGATTTGAACAAGAAAGCTCCCAGGGCCATGGCGGTATTAAGACCCCTGAAACTGGTCATTGACAACTATCCTGAGGATTTGACCGAGGAATTTGACATAGAAATAAATCCCGAACAACCGGAACTCGGTACAAGAAAGGTACCCTTCAGCAGGGTGCTTTACATCGAGCGGGACGATTTCATGGAAAATCCGCCGAAGAAATATTACCGTCTGGCTCCCGGCCGTGAAGTCAGGCTGAAGGGTGCGTATTTCGTAACATGCACGGGATTTGTTAAGGATGAAAATACCGGAGAAATCACCGAAGTCCACTGCACCTATGATCCCGCGTCGAGGGGCGGCAACTCCCCTGACGGAAGGAATGTCAAGGGAACCATACACTGGGTTTCGGCCAAACACGCCTTTGAAGCCGAAGTCCGCTTGTATGACAGGCTCTTCCTTGTCCCCAATCCCGATGATGAAAAGGAAAACGGCGATTACAAATCGTGCCTGAACCCCAATTCCCTGCAGGTACTGAAGGGCTGCAAGCTTGAACCGGCCCTGAAGGATGCCGAACCCGGCAGCCGGTACCAGTTCCTGAGACTGGGATATTTCTGCGTGGATACGGTGGATTCGACCAAAGACTGCCTTGTTTTCAACAGGATCGTGCCGCTCAAGGACACATGGGCAAAAATAGCGGCAAAAGAAACGACAACATAAAGGAGCAGATTCGTCTGCTCTTTTTTTTTACCGGTACAATCTTTTTCTTTTGCAGTCACAGATACATTACCCTTTTCCGGGTGAAAGACAATTTTGTATGATAATAAGCAGGTTTTGCGTTATCCTTCGCCTTGATTCTTTGTTATAATTTTGTTGTAATTATCATTGATTAATACAGTTGTAATGAGTATTGAATAACATTACACAGATCAGTCGTTTTTTCATTAACAACATTATCTGACTGGAGGAGCACCAAATGCTTAAAACCGTAAAGCTCGGTGATTATGAAATTACGCGCCTGATTATCGGAGGCAACCCTTTCAAGGGAAATTCCCATCTCAGCAATGAACTGAACGAAGAAATGATTGATTATTTCACTGCGGAAAATATCAAAAAGACCCTGTTCCGCTGCGAAGAGCTGGGAATCAACACCATGCAGGTGCGCGCCGACAGCCACATGATGAGGCTTATCCGCGAATACAGGAATGAAGGCGGAAAACTGCACTGGATAGCCCAAACCGCGTCGGAAATCCACCCTTACGAAACCAACGTCAGCACCACCGCGAGCTGGGGCGCCATTGCCATATATCACCACGGGACAATGACCGACAGCCTTTTCAAAGCGGGAGAGTATGATGAAATAAAAAGGCGCCTTGAGGTAATCCGCAGGACAGGCAAGCTCACGGGTCTGTGTTCCCATTCCCCGAGGGTTATTGAATATGCCGAGGAGCATAAATGGGACGTTGATTTTTACATGCTGAGCCTTTACAACCTGAGCAAAATTGACAGGGTAAGTTCCGACATGTCAGGCAAACCTAACATTGGCGAACCTTTCGATGAAGAAGACAGGGAACTTGCCTACAAAACCATAAAAGCCATTAATAAGCCGTTCCTTGTATTCAAGGTGCTTGGCGCAGGCAGGAGATGCCAGTCCTCTGAAACCGTTGAGGCAGCCCTTACAGAAACATTCAGGAACATCAAGGAAACAGACATGGTTGTTGTGGGAATGTTCCCCAAGTACAAGGACCAGGTTTACGAAAATGTGAAAATCGTGGAAAGAATCCTTGGAAACCAGGATTAATAAAGTTCATAAATATAATTTTACTGCAAAAACTCTATTTGCCAAAGTTTCGTTAAAATCAGCAACATCTCGCCTCGTGTCTCAAACGAAAGGACCCATACGCGCCTCCAGCGCTAAGAGTGGTCCTTTCGCAGGCATCCGGCCTGCGAATAGTTTTCAGCGCTGCGGCTCGACGGCTGATTTTGGCAACTCATCTTTAAAACGAATTTAATTTTTGCAGTAAAATCATAATATTAAATTCAAAAAATCCAGGAGGTGCCTATGGAAAAATTATACCCGATGCACATACGCCCGAAGGTCATCGATGACGTGCTGGTCAACCCAGGCATAGGTTTTATGACCTTTCAGCGGTTCAACGGTGACAAACTGAACACCGGTAAAAAATGGACGGAAGGGTTCCCCATCGAATACCAGGAATTTAAAGGTAGCCTTGAAAACGAGAACCACCCCATGACTTCCATCGCGTATTATAGGATTTACTGGAGATTCCTCGAGCCCGAGCGCGGGCAATACCGCTGGGATCTCATCGACAAGGCGCTGGAAACCGCGCGCAGCCGCAAACAGACGCTCATGCTCAGGGTCGCTCCCTACGGAACAAATGAAGAGACCGACGTTCCCGACTGGTACAGGAAAATGGTGGGACCAAGGACAAAACTGCCCGAGCCAAAATGGGCGGTTGATCCCGAGGATCCCAGGTACGCCGAGTATTTCGGCGGATTTATCCGGGAACTCGGAGCAAGGTATGACGGCCACCCGGATCTTGAAAGCGTCGATCTCGCCATTGTCGGAGCCTGGGGCGAAGGCGCAGGATCATGGCGTCTCACCCAGCCTACGCGCGAAAAGCTCGTGGACGCCTATATCGACAATTTCAAAAATACCCAGCTGATAATGCTGCTTACAGATCCCGCCACGAATAAGTACGGGCTTTCGAGGGCCGATGTGGGCTGGAGGGTCGACTGCCTTGGCGATATGCAATCTCCGCTTGGAGAAGACCATCCGTTCTGGTGCCATATGCTCGATTATTACCCGCAGCAGATAATACTGTGCGGATTGCAGGACGCATGGAAAAAAGCGCCCGTCAGCATGGAAGTGTGCTGGGTCATACAGCACTGGATGGATATGGGCTGGGATGTAGACTATATTATAGACCAGTCGCTTAAATGGCATATTTCATCCTTCAACGCCAAATCATCCCCCGTCCCGAAAGAATGGGAGCCCAATATCAATCGGTGGTTGAAAAAAATGGGTTACAGGCTGGCTCTCCGTAAGTTCTCCTGCCCGCAGATAGCGAAACCCGGCAGCAAATTCACCTTCACCACGTGGTGGGAAAATCTCGGCGTAGCTCCGTGTTACAAGGATTTCAAATTTGCGCTGAGGCTTACATGCAAGGACAAATCGGAAATATTCGTTACCGATGCGAATATACGCGACTGGCTGCCCGGCGACAGCCTGTACCAGGGACAAATTGACATCCCCGTGAATATGCCTGAAGGTATTTACGAGCTCGATTATGCGCTCGTGGACAAAAACACGCTGGAGCCCAAGGTACAGCTCGCCGTTGAAGGACGCAAAAACGACGGATGGTATGCCCTTGGCCACGTGGAAATGCAGCATGAGCTCGAACCGCCCGTGGTCAAATATGACATAGAACCACCATGGTGATTGTATGCAATAAAGGGAACCGGCTTGCAAAGCTGTTCCCTTAAAATTTCAGGTCATTTTTTAAATTTTTATGAATTCTCGGTAATTTTTCTGTCATTTTTGATAATTTTTAGTTATTTTTCCATGATTAAATTTTCCATCATTTTTTCAGGCCCTTTTCAATCATTCTTCAATTTCTATTCAAAATCATTCTTCAATTTTTATTCAATCATTTTTATTCAATATTATTCAATCATTTTCCTGAATTCCTCTTCATCAATAATCTTTATGCCGAGCTGAACGGCCTTATCGAGCTTGCTTCCGGCGTTTTCGCCTGCCAGCACGTAGTCGGTCTTCTTCGACACGCTGCCTGCGACCTTGCCCCCGTAGCTCTCTATAATTTTCGTGGCTTCACTTCTCGTGTAGGTTGGCAGGGTTCCGGTGAGCACGAACGTAAGCCCTGAGAAGCGGCTGTCCTCAAGCTGCTTTCTGCCCGTGCTTTTCATGTTCACGCCCGCGGCTTTGAGCTTTTCAATCGTGTCCAGCGTTTGCGGCTGCCGGAAGAAAAACTCCACGCTCCTTGCCATAATTGAACCGAACTCCGGTATTTCCTCTATATCCTGCGCTGAAGCGGCCATAAGTTCATCTATCGAGCCGAAATGCTCGGCCAGCAGTTGGGCAGCCCTGAGTCCTATATGCCTTATCCCGAAACCCGCTATAAGGCGGTCAATATTGTTCGACTTGGAACGCTCAATGGATTCGAGCAAATTATCCACGGATTTCTTTCCCATCCGTTCAATGTTTTCGAGTTGTTCCCTCTTGTCCTTCAGGTAATACAGGTCGGCAATTCCGCTGATGAGCCCGTTCCTGAGCAGAGTGTCAATTATCGCCGGTCCAAGCCCTTCAATATTCATGGCATCCCTCGACGCAAAGTGGACTATGCTCCTGAAAAGCTGCGCGGGGCACTCAATTCCCGTACACCTGTAGGCGGCTTCGCCCTCTTCGCGGTATACCACGGAATTGCAAACGGGACAACGCTCCGGCATGACAAATTCCCTTTCGTTTCCCGTGCGCTTTTCAAATACCACCTCTACCACTTCGGGAATAATATCGCCGGCTTTTTGAACCCAGACCGTGTCTCCTATCCTGATATCCTTTTCCCTTATGTAATCAAGATTGTGCAGCGTCGCGCGGCTTACGGTGGTACCGGCAAGCCTTACGGGTTCGAGAATGGCATTGGGCGTCAGGACTCCCGTCCTGCCAACATTTACCCAAATGTCCTTTATAACCGTCTGTTTCTTTTCGGGAGGATATTTGAAAGCCGCGGCCCATCTCGGCGTTTTTGACGTGCTGCCTAGGATGTCCCTCTGGGAAAGACTGTTCACCTTGACAACGGCACCGTCAATTTCGTAGGGAAGTTCTCCCCTTTTTTCGCCAATCTCCCGTATTTTCAAAATGGCGGTTTTTATATCCGGGCACAGCGTATAATCGGGAATTACCTTGAACCCCAGTTTTTTCATGTACTCAAGTGTTTCAACATGGCTTGAGAATGTCCTGCCTTCCACAAGCTGCATGTTGAATACGAAAATATCCAGCTTTCTTGACGCTGTTATTTTCGGGTCCAGCTGTCTCAGGGATCCCGCCGCGGCATTCCTTGGATTCGCAAAGAGCTGGAGCCCCAGCGCTTCCTGTTCCTCGTTGAGTTTCTCAAAATCACTTTTTGAAATGAAAACCTCCCCGCGGACAATGATTCGAGGGATCGCTTCATTTAGTACCAGCGGGATTGAGCGAATGGTCCTCAGGTTTTGGGTAACGTCTTCCCCCGTCACCCCGTCTCCGCGCGTGGCGCCGCGTACGAATCTTCCGTTTTCATACTCAAGGGTAACGGACAGCCCGTCTATTTTGCATTCCACGACGTACTCGACCCCGTCCCCGACGGCCTGCCTGACACGCTCATCGAAGGCAAGCAGTTCTTCTTCACTGAATACGTCATTGAGGCTTTGCAGCGGGACTTCGTGAATCACCTTTTCAAACGCGTCCAGCGCCTGTCCCCCGACCCTTTGCGTCGGGGAATCGGGTGTTATCAGCTCGGGGTTTGTCGCCTCAAGCCCCTTTAGCTCCCTCATGAGCATGTCGTATTCATAATCGGTGATTTCGGGATTGTCTTCAACATAGTACTTGTAGTCATGATACTTAATCAGTTCCCTGAGTTCCAGGATCCTCTTTTTTACATCCTCTTTCATATCCGACTCTCCAGTATTCATGGCATCCCTATAATTTTCTTTTATAGCAATGTTTGTTTATGGTTACTATTTATTATCATGATCGATGGAAGCTGCTATTCATCAGGCTTGCCTTATGCCTGTCATCTTTTCCTTGTGTTTGCCATAATTGTTTTTATACGTCATTTCCTTATGCTGCCATCATTCTTGCCATAATATCTATATACCTGACATTTTTAAAAATTATAATATAAAATATCATAAAATTAATGTTATTCGTCAGGCTTGATATTTAAATCACAGCTAAAAGTTGTATCAGTTTATCAACAATATCTACATCAGTTTATCAACTTTCACCGCGCATTGGCAAATATCCTGCAGAAAGCCTCGTTGGGATTTATGATCTCTTCAGCGTCCTGGAGCGTAATGGTCGGTATGGCGCCGTGTTCCTCATGGATCCTCATCCTGAGCCTCTCATACTCGGTTTTTCCGTTGAGTGCCGAATAACCGAATGTTTTGCAAAGGTCTCCGAAAAGGAAGTTATTTAGATCGCATCCCCCGGTTCTTTCAAGTCCCGGTATGCTTTTGCCGCTGCTCTCAAACAGGTGCACCTGGGCTATGCAATGACCCTGGGCGGTAATTTCGTTAAGTCCCTCGCCACCTACATACATGCCGTCTCCAAGATCCTGCAGGTAGGATATCAGTTCCCTGACGCCCTCTGTCGGGGTAGTGTTGTTTATGAGGCAGTTGTGCAGGTTGTACGTATTATGGGAAATATCAACAAACACTAGGTTCGTTCCTGTCACCCTGGTTGACTCCAGGATGGCGTCACCGAGTATTGAGCGCCAGATTCGCGCTGCCGGGTGAATTTTCGTCATGACATTGAATTCCCTTGATTTTTTCAATACCGTGGGTGATTGGGGAACCAACTCGGATTTATTGTCGACCCATGCCCAGCCAAGGTATCTTTTGGTGGTTATATCCCGGTAGACAAAATCTCTGACTTGCTCAAATACCGGGTTGGACGGATCCACCTCCATCGCGTTGTAATGGGGCATCATGCGGAAACCCAGTTCCAGACCCCTTTTTATAAAGGCCTTTCCTTTTTCACTGGCCGTATAGCACGGATAATTCCGGTCGTATCCGTCCACCCTCCAGTGAGGTACATGTACCAGCACTTTTGACGGATCAACCTTTTCTTTCAGCGCTTCAAGAATCTCCACCTTCGTAGGGCACCACGCTATTGCCATTCTCAAATCCTGCAACCATCCAGGTCTCCGTTGCATTTCCCTGTCAAGGTCATAAGCTTTCCAGAGCCACTCCCTGTAAACAGAAGCAGGTTTATGCCAATCTCCGCGGTATGTATTGATCCTCCAGCGAATTCCCCCTGCGCTAATATTATTGTCGACGGGGCCGTAGGCTTCACTGTCAAAACCCAATGAAAAAATCCCCGCTTTCCCCGTATTAAATGATTTATACCTGTATTGGGTGTCGCGCGCATATACCCAGAAGCCGCTTTCCCTTCCCTGGAGAATTGCAAAACCGGCTTCCCAGACATCGGGCCATCTCCAGTGTTTGTTTCTGATAAGAAGGTCGTCGAGCTTAAGTTTTATTCCCTGGAAAAGCGGCGCCACGAGCTCAAGGTCTTTCCTGATTCCGTGCAAATTCCAGCGTACCGCCAGTACACCGGGCCTTGTAGACCATGCCGACGGTTCGACAACCAGGTCGCCGTTTTCAGTATCCTCGGAAAAGGCAATTATTCCGTTTCCGTACCAGGACTCAAACCTCACCTCGGCATAGCGGTCATTCATCTTATGTACCGAAATATTGCACAAAGTGCCTTTGTCCAGCGATACAGCCTGTTCATGCAGGTATACCAGCTGTATTGCTGTGCTCTTCGCAGCGTCAACATCTTCAAGAAACTCCTCGCCGGTTTCCCTCGACCGGATCGATGTCAGGACGCCATTGGAAATTTCAGCCGTCAGTGTTTTCGTTTCAATGTAAATATTATTGTCCTTTACATTAATCATAACGCCACCACCTGTTTAATAATGTGCAGGACAGGGAACTGGGACACGGGTGGGACACGGGGACGGTTCTTCTGTCCCGCTGTCACTTTTTTCAACCCAGTTGGGACAAGAGAACCGTCCCCGTGTCCCAAGGAACCGTCCCCGTGTCCCTCACCGCTGTTTCCTGTATATCCATTGTCCCCCTTTGTTTTTGAATGCGCCATCCTCTTCCAGTGCCTTCAGTACGGCATCCCTGAGGGCGCTGGCCGCCTTTTCCCTGTATTCAGCCTTTGAAAGCAGTTCTCTCTCCTTGATGTTTGATAAAAACGCAATTTCAACGATTACCGACGGCATATTCGTCCTGTGCAGTACAGCCAGTTCCGGCCGGTATTTCAGGCCCAGATCATCGGTGCCGAGATGTCTCGTCACTTCCTGCTGTACGAGTTCGGCAAGCCTTTTGCTGTCTATTTTCGATGGAATGGGATTGTCAGGAGCAGCATAGAGAGTCTCGGTACCCCCAAATCGGGGATAACCGGGCAGAGAGTTGGCGTGAATACTGATAAACAGATGGGCACCGGCTACATTGGCTATTTTCGCCCTTTCCCTCAGTTCAATCAGGCTGTCGTCGCGGCGCGTCATTACGGTGTCAACACCAGCTTCGTTAAGCAATCTCTCAAGTCTCAGGGCAATATCAAGGTTTACCTCTTTTTCCACAACGCCGTCAAAGCTGCTGCCGTCGTCAATTCCCCCGTGACCCGGATCTATGGCTATTAAAGCGTTTATATCCTCAAAGACAGGTTGTTCGTTATTTTGAGGGTTTTCTTCAGCGTCATTTAACCGGTCCGTTTTCCTGTCGCCAATATTTTTCATATTTCTGTTCAGGACGGCGCCGGAAAAAACAAGTACCGCCACCATCAAAACCGCTGCCAGATACTGTTTGCCCATCCGTTCACCCATCTTTAATTAATTTAACGGCTCAGTTATAACGACTTAAACGACTTAATTAAAATTTATACATTTAATTATACCAGTGGAAATTACCAATTGCACGCAGACTTTCGTTATTGTTTTTATAAAATATTTTTTATAAAATATTGTGAGGCCTGGCGGGCCGCGAAAATTCAGCTGAGATACCTGTCTACGTCGTCGAGCGTAATGCCCTGGTGCAGCGCGATGTTCAAACCGTTGGCAATTACCTTTGCGATCTTTTCGATTATTTCGTCAATCTCCTTTGGTGTTACTATGAGGTTGCCCACATACGGACTGAGAACCTCTCTTATAAGCTCGAATTTTTCATTTTTATCAATACTTTCAAGCATCCTGTAAAATTCGGTGCCCGTTGGAGCCTGCTTTATCATGCTGTCAAGCACCAGGTCTATAGTGTCGTTAGCCATCGTAGCCGCATCGACCACGGTGGGAACGCCGATGGCAATCACGGGTATACCCAGCGTGTCCCTTGACAGTTCCATGCGCTTGTTGCCGACACCCGATCCCGGAACAATGCCAGTATCGGCAATTTGCACGGTAGTGCTGATTCTGTCCATTTTGCGCGACGCGAGTGCGTCAATGGCTATAACCGCATCGGGCTTTACCCTGTCAATAATCCCTTTTATTATTTCTCCGGTTTCTATGCCGGTAATGCCCAATACACCTGGAGCGACCGCGCAAACAGGCCTGACTCCTTCGTCCACCTGGTCGGGCACATATTCAAGAAGATGCCTTGTGACCATCAGATTTGCCACAACCCTGGGACCCAGGGCGTCCGGAGTAACATTCCAGTTGCCGAGACCCACAACCAGGACCGTGGCTTTCGGAGGAAGATTCAGTATTTTTTCCAGTTCTTTTGCCAAAGCCCTGCATGTTTCTTCATAAAGATCCCGGTCATTTTCCTTCAGCCGCGGAATCTCCAGCGTAATGTAATTGCCCATGGGTTTCCCGATGGCGCGTTCACCTACAGGAGAGACTACGCGCACTCTTGATATCTTTATATCTTCATTCCCGTCCTCCTCAATTTCCACTCCCGGAGGCGGCCCCTGTTCCTGCACAACCCTGTCCATTTTCTGCTGCTTGAAAAGCTCGTGTGCCTCCAGAACCAGGTCTGTCCTTACGCTTCTGTTCCTGTCCATGTTTTCATTCCTTTCAAATGGCAGCTTTTAATCATATTATTATTTTTGCTTTTTTGCACACAATTATTTTGCTATTATTTATTAATCAAACTGGCAATCGTTACATCCAAAAAGGATTTTTCGACAATCGCAAAATGCCTTTATTAACTCTTGCAAATTGAATTTGTTCATGGTAAAATGTTTCGTGTTAATCGTCGCAATGCTTGCGCCACCGTAAATGGTGGCTTTAAATTGCCGTTTTAATACATACTTTGTCGCAGGAGGTGAACAGTTTGCCGAATATTAAGTCGTCAATTAAAAGGGTAAAGGTTACCAGGGCCAAAACCTTAAGGAACAGAATGATCAAGTCCTCGCTCAGAACTGCCATAAGAAAGTGCAGAGAAGCTATAAACAGCAATGATCCCAACGCCAAAAAGGTCCTTGAGGAAACCATGAAGGTAATCGACAGGGCTGCAGCAAAGAATGTTATCCACAAAAACACCGCTGCGAGAAAGAAATCAAGACTTGCCAAGGCTTTGAACAAATTGGCCGCAAGCGCAAACAACTAATTGATACTTATTGACATTCTAATTGATATTTATTGACATTCGGACAACCGGACAGTCAGGCAATATGTGTAAAAAAGAGGATAAAAAACGTACCTGAGCGTACGTTTTTTTATTTTTCCCATTTTTCTCCCGATATTATTTTCAATCCCGTTTTCTTCCAACCCTTATACCTTTCTTTAACCTTACACTTTCCTTTCGGCCTTAACTCTTGTTTTAAACCTTGTATTAACCTTGTGCCCTTGTTTCAAACCTTATATCCTTCTCAATACCTTTGCTTCAAACCTTGTATTCTTCTTATCCTTATTTTATCGATACCTGTTCTATCAACCCTGGTGCAGCATCCCCTTGTACAGGCCGCTTTATTACCTTCACTTATTGGGCTGCCAGTTCCGCTATCAAGAGCTCGGCAGCAATCCGGTCCTTCAGCCTGCCGGTTTTGACGGCCGCGTCAAGATACAGGCAGCTTTTAAGCGCCTGGGCAAGCTTTTCTTCAGTGAATCCCCTGCCCTGGGCCGCTATTTTTCTCGCGGCATAGGGAGTCAGCGAAAGCCTGGATGCGGCTTCAGAAGTTGAAATTCCTTCCGCAGTGATGAGCTTCATTTTCAGAACAAGCCTAAGTTGGCGCGTAATCATGTAAAAAATTCTCGGTATGGGTTCTTTTAAAGCAATCATTTCTTCGAGCAGTGCCAGAGCCTTTTCGCCGTTCTTTTCTGCAATGGCATCGGTGAGATCAAAAATCCTGCTCTTAATCGATTTGGTACATACGGCTGCAATATCTTCTTCTGTAACTTCTCCGCCTTTTGATTTATACAGCACAAGCTTGTTAATTTCATTGAGTATGTCAGTCATGCCCGGCTCACAGTATTCAACGAGCATTGACGCCGCTGCGTCGCCGATTTCAAGACCGTTTGACCGAAATCCTTTTTTAATCCACTTGATAAGGTCGGCAGCTTCCTGGTACGGGAATTCCACGACCAGGCCTTTTTTCGCGACCAGGCCGGTTATCCTGAGCCTTTTGTCAATTTCGTCCTCGTAAAAAACCAGGCAGGTATATGGCGGCAATTTTTCAAGATAATCTGCAATTGAATCGTCTCGCGACCTGCTTTTCTTTTCATCTTTTTTTTCGCCGGATTCATCATCTTTCTTCGCCGATTTAAACAGGCCGGAATTTTTAACAACCACGAGACGGTAATCCGAAAACACGGGCAACGCCTCGCAGTATTCGGACAGTTTTTTCTCGTCAACCTTGCCCTCGACCACAGTTTTATTGAGGTCCTCTGTCCCGCTTCTTACAAGGATCTTTTCCATGCAGTCGAGATAATATTTCTTAAGGAATTCCTCGGGGCCGTAAAAGAGATACAAATTGGAAAGCTTGCCGCTTTTTATCTGGTTTTTCAGTATGGAAAGACTCACAAACCTTTCTCCTTTCGGTCTTTTGTGTCGCAGGCCGCTTATGCAAATAAGGAGGCGGACATTAAACACCGGACTAAGCCATTGTATATACTTTCACGGTGCGCCCGTCGCTTACAAGCCTGACGGCTCCGCAACGGTCCGTCCTGTATATTTTACAGCCCGCTTTCTCCAATCGTTCAATCACCGCCTGCGACGGATGTCCGAAGTTGTTGCTGCCAACACTTATAACAGCCACGGCTGGATTTACCGCCTCGAGCAGCGCTGGTCCCGTGGACGTGGAGGAACCGTGGTGGGGCACTTTCAAAAAAAGCGAGGACAAATCATTTTTAACTTCGACAAGCATTTCCTCGGCAGCTTTTTCAATGTCCCCCGTTAAAAGTATTTTAGTATTTCCATACTCCAATTTCAACACCAGGGACGCGTTGTTTGCCGGCGATTCAGCCAGGGGCCTGTTCTTGTCGGGATGCAGCGCCACGAGCCTTACACCGCGGTCCAGGCTTATAAAGCTTCCCCTGCTGCAGAAACTGACGGGCACGTCCCTGCTTTCGGCAAGACTGAGAAAATCCCGGAAATCGTCCAGCACAAGAGGGTTGTCAGGTAAAATAATACTTTTTACAGGCATTTTTTCAACCACGGCAAACAGCCCCTGCAAATGATCGCTGTGGGGATGGGTCGCTACAACAGCGTCAAGCTTCCGTATTCCGTAATCCATAAGCAGCGGCAGCACGATTTTATTCCCCGTGTCCGCGCTCCCCTCGCCGGAAAAGCTTCCTCCGCCGTCAATCAGTACACTTTTCCCGGCAGGCGTTGAAACAAGGATTGCATCGCCCTGTCCGACATCTATGAATACCACTTCAAGCTTACGAGGAATCATTGATTTCACGAAAGCAATCAGGGCAATGCATACGGCAAAAGCAATTAAATGCTTTATCTTCAGCCTGAGTTTTATTTTGGGAGCAATTATGAAAACAAAAACCAATAAGAAGTAGTATAGAAAAACTACGTGCAATTCCGGCGTCGGAACATTTATCGCCGCATGGGGAATTCGCGCGCAAAAGGAGGTTACGCTGATTATGAACTTCAGCGGAAAATAGTTTATAAACGCCGGCAGCCTTGCAACGGGTATACTCACCTGGCTCAGCGCCGCGGTAACCGTTCCCAGGATGGTCACAACCTGTACAACAGGCAGAGCCAGCAGGTTCGAAACCGGCGAGACGAGGGATATCCGGTTAAAATGCCAAGTCGATATGGGCAGGACTCCTGCCTGCGCCGCCATGGTCGCAGCGAGAATGTCTGCCATGACCTTGGGGATAAAACGTAGTTTCAGTTTTTCCCTGAACGGATTATAAAGGAAAACAAGGGACAGGGTCGCTGCATAAGACAGCTGAAACCCGATGTCGTAGAGCAGGAACGGGTTGTAGACCAGCAAAACAAATGCAGAAAACGCGATGCTTGTTAACACGTCGGTTTCACGGTAAAGTATTTGCGCAAACAGTGCCGTAACGGCCATTATTACCGCCCTGACAACGGAAGCCGAAAAACCGGTAATGAATACGAAAAAAAACAGGATGCCTGAAATAATAAGGTTTGAAATGCGCCTTGGGATGCCCGCCTTTTTGAAAATGAAGGCAAAGGGCAGCGCAATGAAGAGCACATTGGCACCGGACACGGCCATTATATGGGTCAGTCCCGCGTCCCTGAAGGCATCCTCCATATCCTCCGTCAGGTCTTCCCTGTAGCCGATGAGCATACCGCTCAGTAACCCGGCTTCTTCTCTTGGCAGGCACTTGTTTATGACATTTACAATCCTGCTTCGGACATTCAATGCCGCAAGTTTCACTGAAAATCGCGGCGGCGGGCCTGTTTCTTCTATGGCACCGGCATTCATCAGCGCGCTGATTTTCCGCCCTTTCAGGTAAAGCCTGTGGTCAAAACCCCCGGGATTCCTTTTCCCCCTGGGCAGATTCAGCATGCCGCGCGCGCTTACCCTGGACCCGCAGCGCAGGACGTTTCCGCTGCCGGCCTTCGCATATACCTGTATCAACCCTTTTATATTGTAATTATGCTCATTAAAATACACTTTTGAAGTTTTCACCGTATAAACCGGCCCGTACTCCCCTTCCCTGACATCGGAAACAGAGCCGGTCACCGTGATCTCGTTGCCTTCAAAACATGCATACTTGTTTTCAAGCACGTGATTATGTACGTGAAATAAAAAGTATCCCGCAGCAAAGAACAGGGCCGCCATTGGCAGCGCATGAAAACGACGCCCGCCACATCCCACGGCAAGGATACGGCAGGAAAACAGCCCGCAAAGGATAAAGCCTACCGGCAGCACAATATTGTAATATTGCCTTGCCGCGAGAATTCCTGTGATATAGCATATGGTACAATACACCAGGGGTCTTTTCATACAGGCATCGTTTCCTTTTTGTGTGTATTATACCAAAATATTACATATTCTTCAATACGTTATGCGATTTCCCGCAAAACGAGATTTGCTTTAAACATGAGTTGTTAAAATCAGCCGTCGAGCCGCAGCATCGAAAACGATTCGCAGGCCGGATGCCTGCGAAAGGACCACTCCTGGCGCAGGAGGCGCGTATGTGGTCCGTTCGTTTGAGACACAAGGCGAGATGTTGCTGATTTCAACGACATCTTTGCAAATCTCGTTTTTGGGGGAAAATCGGACAAAAAAAGCTGCCTTATGGCAGCCTTCATGCACTCTCTCCAGGAGTTTTACTGAATAATTCTCCTTGCTGTTGTAAAACAGTTGGCGTAAAAACCGGTTGTCAAATCGGTAATGGTGACCCCGTATTTGGGGTTGGACGCGTGGATGAATTTGCCGTCGCCTATATAAATCCCAACATGATTTATATAGCTGCTTCCGTAGGTATTGAAGAATACCAGGTCCCCTATCCTCAGTTCGGACTTGGATACGGGCGTTCCCATCTTTGCCTGCTCAGCAGCCGTTCTGTAGAGATTAATGGAAAAGCGGCCGAAAATGTACTTTGTAAATCCTGAGCAGTCAAAACCTCCTTCGGGTGTCGAACCTCCGTAGACATACCTGTACCCCAGGTAAGATTTGGCGAGGGCAACTATGCTCTCCTGCCTGGAAAGGTTGACAGCGGTCTGCACCGAAGGCTCGATGACGGGTATGTCCGATGTTCCGCCTCTTGATACGGTTTCGGTGACGCTGAAGTATTCCCCGGTTACCCATCCAGTGATACCGTCCGGTGTCCGGATATTGTACCATCCGTTGTACCTGCCGATGATTCCTGCCTTCTGGCCCTTTTTCATCGTCGTCAGTATACCGTATGAGGTCCCCGGTCCGGAGCGAACATTCACAACACTTCCAGTTATGACGCCGTAGCCGGCAAATCCAATTTCTATGTAGTCCGCGCACACCCAACCGGTTTTTCCGTTGCCGTAACGCACGTGGTACCAGCCGTTGGAACTGCTGATAATCGTCACGACCGTGCCCTTATTTATCTGGTCTATTACCGCTGTTCCGGTACCGGCGCCGGCCCTGACATTCAGTACGTTACAGGTAACCTTGCCCGTCTGTTCCTGGGCTGCATAGGCTGCCACACACGCAAAAGCAACAAGAATGCCTATGACAGCACAACTGGTAAGGGCTTTCTTCAGTTTTGTCATTTTGACCTCCTATTCAGGCTTCCGAAGTTAGCTGACGGGTTCGGGTAATAGGAGTACCCTACCATGAAAATGGATTAACCCCTTGTTCCGGTTCCTCCGTACCTTCTTTTTCAGAAGGATTCAGCCTCTATATTTTGTCCGACACAACAATTATATCCTTATTGCGTTTAATTTGTCAAATTGGCTTAAAAAGCAGTTTTGCCATGAAATACTTGCTTGGATTTCGCAATAAAAGAACACAATAAAAACGGAGGTGAAAATTTATGCCGAATAACAGCGGAAGCCGCAATCAAACAGTGGTGCCCAACGCAAAAAGCGCCCTGGATAAAATGAAATTCGAAATCGCGAACCAGGTTGGAGTAAATTTGAAGCAGGGCTATAACGGGGATCTTTCTTCGCGCGACGCAGGAAGGATCGGCGGCAACATGGTAAGGAACATGATTCGCATGGCCGAAGAACAGATGGCAGGTAAGAAATAATTCGGGAAAGATAACGATAAGAAAAAATTTGAATAAGAAAATTAAACGTATTTAGAAATTTGTTTACAAGTGCTTGACAAATTTTCACGACAGATTTGGGAAGCTGGAAAAATTTGATAAATCGATAAAAAGTTATAACTAGATAAAAAAAGTTATAACAAGACAATATTTTAAATAACAGAATTTAAAGAGGGCCGGCAGTCGACCGGCCCTTATATTCCCTGCTCCAGCAGCGCCAAAAGCATTTTCGCATTTTGCACCGCTTTTCCCCGAGGATGGTTGTTGAAAGAAATCAGGGTTACGGTGGCGTTTCGTTCAAGCTCCCTTATCCTCGGCACCCATTCCTCAAGCTCCGAACGGTCGTAAAGATAGTCGTACCGCTCCGAGTCCTCCCCTGTATACCACTTGGCCGCATTGCGACCGTGCATCCTGATGTAACTCACATCGGAGGTCGCCGCCACAACCGCCCCGATCAGGCCTTTTATTCTAGGTTCGTCAACACATACAAATCCCAGCTTTTCTCTCTTCAAAAAGCCGAATACCTCCCCGCGGATCCAGTTGTTGTTTCTGAATTCCACGTTGATTTCCACGTCCATGAACCATTCCCTGAGCCTTTTCAAATAATCGGCATTTTGCTGATTATAATGGAATGAGTAGGGAAACTGTGCCAGGATACATGCAAGCTTTCGGCTTTCAGCGATGGGTTGGAGAGAGTACATGAACTTTGCGGCTTCAGCTTCTCCGAGGTTTCTTTCGTGCGTAAATCCCTTAAAAAGCTTTACAGCCACTTTGAAATCATCCGGTGTATTTGCGTTTATGCTGCTGAAAAGCCGGGAGCCCGGCATATGATAATAGGACGAGTTTAACTCGACAAAACTGAAATGCTCCGAGTAAAACCTCAGCATCGAAGTCGGCTTTATGTCATCAGGATAAAAACTGCCAACCCAGTCGCGGTAGGAATAACCGGCCGTTCCGATATAAATCATTGTATTTCCCCCAATACCTGTTTATATTTATATTATAAGTTCAAGACCGACCTTTCTGCAAAACTTCTCTTTCTGCAAAACTTTTTTAGAAGCTCCGTTTCCCGGAAAAAAGTATAAATCATCACCCAAAAATTACCTGAAAAAAATTTGAAATTATCCGTTTAAAAATTTAAATACGGGGGTATATAACTATTGACTCCAGTTGGAGAACGAATGCAACAGCGATCCAGGTTTAGAACATGCCGTAAGAAGCAGCAATATAATTACCATAAACATAGTAACATTTACCACAATTATTAGCTAACTGACATACCAAAAGATCATCCTTGTAAAAGGAAGGTCCGCACCTGTTTTGAGCGGCCTTCCTTTTTATCATCCCAAGCAAAAACGATTATAAGCGGCAGAATTTGTCGAAAAAACTATACAACGCGTAAAATCTTTTTTTGTTCGACATTTATATTGATATTAAAAATAAATTCCTGTATACTACAAATTGGCCTGTTCGGCCCGGTCTGTTTATTTTTATTTTTGGGGATATGGAGGATTAATCATGGAACAACTTCTAGCAGGATTTACTTCCCTGAGTTTAGGGTCAATTGTAATGTTCTTCATCGGCTTCATTCTGATATACCTCGCCATAAAAAAGGATTACGAGCCAATGCTACTGCTGCCCATAGGGTTCGGAGCCATTCTTGTAAATCTGCCGCTTTCGTCGGTTCTTTCCTATGAAGGTATGCCCGGTGTCTTACAGGTATTGTTTGACGCGGGTATAGCGACAGAGTTGTTTCCCTGCCTGATTTTCATAGGAATCGGAGCAATGATTGATTTTACTCCACTTTTCAAGAATCCCGTAATGATTTTCTTCGGTGCAGCCGCTCAGTTCGGAATATTTGCAACAATGCTTGTAGCGCTTCTTTTGGGGCCCGTTTTCGGACTGAACTTCTCGCTCGCTGAAGCTGCATCAATAGGTATTATCGGCGCGGCAGACGGACCGACGTCCATATTTGTTGCAACCAAATTCGCCAAGGACTACCTCGGACCCATTACGGTCGCAGCCTATTCCTACATGTCGCTGGTTCCCATTATTCAGCCGCCGGTCATCAAGCTTCTTACCACCAGGAAAGAACGCATGATAAGGATGAAATATACTGAAGCTCCGGTATCCAAGGCTGTGAAAATCGCTTTCCCGATAGGCGTAACCATCATTGCAGGCATACTTGCCCCGATAAGCGTTCCGCTTGTAGGTCTCCTGATGTTCGGTAACCTTATAAGGGAGAGCGGCGTTCTCGAAAGACTTTCCAACGCAGCCCAGAACGAATTATCTAATATCGTAACAATTCTCCTCGGCATTACCATTGGTTCCACCATGGTTGCAGACAAATTCCTGAGATGGGACACGCTGTTCATACTGGCTCTCGGCCTTGTGGCATTCATATTTGACACGGCAGGCGGAGTTCTTTTTGCAAAACTGGTCAACCTCTTTGTAAAGAACAAGATCAACCCGATGGTAGGTGCAGCCGGAATATCTGCATTCCCGATGTCTTCAAGAGTTATTCAGAGAATGGCAAAGGCTGAAGACCCCACCAACTTCGTGCTCATGCAGGCCGTCAGCGCAAACGTTGCAGGCCAGTTGGGTTCAATAATGGCCGGAGGACTGATTCTCGCTCTTGTTGGTTACCTTATAGCTTAAAATCCGGACTGATGCGTTAAATCAATATTTTTACCGAGGTGATATCGATGTTTGAAAGCTTAAAGTCGGCTGCTCCTTTTACGCAAGGACTTTTTGTAATGATAGCAGGTATTGTCGTAGTGTTTTTGTCACTGATAGCTTTCTTTGTCCTGATAAAGGTTTTGCAAAATCTTTATCCCAATGAAACAAGCGAACCTCTGCTCAGGAGATTGTTCGGAAAAAGAAACTAAATTCAGTGGACCGTGAGTTTTGCAAAGGATTCGGTCGGCGTTTTGTTGCCGACCTTTTTTGCGGGCTTTGTAAAATTTAGAATAAATGTTACTATATAATCAGAAGATAATTTATAGGTCAGCCAATTATTTCATTAAATGTATACCGGTTGGAAACTGAACCGGTTAAACAAAAACCGATGATAATAATTTGGAGTGTGAACTGAAATGGCATATAAAGAAACGGCCAGGGTGCTTCAAAAAGTACCGGTCGGCCCTTTGGGCATTATATCAATGGAAGGAAGCAGGGAGCTCGGCAACCTTGTAGACCGCCAGATGCGTGAAAACCGCCTTGAGTTTACCAAGACTCACCCGAAACATGTTACTTTCCCCGGATTCTTAAAAGATTCATATCTTATTTCATGCACATGTTACAGGTTTGCATCGGGAGAAGGAAAGGCCGTAATAAATGAAACCGTGCGCGGCCATGATATTTTCATAATAACGGATATAGGAAACTACAGCATAAAGTACAAGATGTTCGGGATGGATTGCCCGATGAGTCCCGATGACCACTACCAGGACCTTAAGAGAATTATTGCGGCCATAGGCGGTAAAGCGCGCCGCATAAACGTTATCATGCCCCTGCTTTACCAGGGCAGGCAGCACAAGAGAGTAACGCGCGAATCGCTGGACTGCGCCCTCGCGCTGCAGGAACTGGCGCACCTCGGCGTTGACAATATTATCACCTTCGACGCCCACGATCCAAGGGTGCAAAACGCAATTCCGCTGAAAGGTTTTGAAAACCTGCACCCCACCTACCAGTTTATCAAGGCGCTGATTAACACAGAGAAGGACCTCATTTTCGACAAGAACCATACAATGGTCATAAGCCCCGATGAAGGCGCCATTGAAAGGTGTATCTATTATTCAAGCATGCTCGGCCTTGACCTCGGATTGTTTTACAAGCGCAGGGACTATTCGAGGATCGTAAAAGGAAGAAATCCCATCATAAGCCATGAATACCTGGGATCATCGGTCGAAGGCAAGGATATTATCATAGCCGATGACATACTGTCTTCCGGAGAGTCGATTCTCGATATCGCAAGGGAACTCAAGCGCAGAAAAGCCCGCCGTATTTTCATAAACGTGACCTTTGCCCTTTTCACGGAAGGGCTTGAAGAATTCAACAAGTGCTACGAGGAAGGAATAATCACAAGAATTTACGGCACCAATCTCACCTACAGGCGCCCCGAACTGCTCAGCGCTCCGTGGTACAGGGATGTGGACATGTCGAAATTCATTACGCTTATAATAGACACACTGAATCATGACGAATCCCTGAGCCCGCTTTTGAACCCGACGGAAAAAATCAACCGTTTGCTTGCGGGAAGAGCTTCGACCAAGGAAACATCCCAACAGGAAGCATCCCAATAGTCAAAACAAAAATCAGGACTTCCGGGCAAAAACCAAGGACTTCCGCAACTCGCAGCGGAAGTCCTTTTAATTATAAAGGGGCATTGAAAATCGGGTTTACAGTTCAACAACCCTGAGATTGCCTCCCATGTTGTCCCAGTAAAGAACCTTGCCGTTCTTGTCAAAATAGACCGTCGACCAGCCGTAGCGCCAGCATGTGGCGTATACTGAGAAATTGTTCGTATAAATGCTGTCGGGCGTTCCCATCGCCTTTATCACGTCTTCCATTGAAGAGCCAACGGTGAACGTTGACGGAGGCTCACTCCATTTTCCCATGCTGACCTTAAGGTTTCCGTAATTGTTCCAGGAAGTAACTTTCCCCCTGCTGTCAAAATAAACCGTTGAATTGCCATAGTACCAGGTTTGCTTGTCTCCGGCCACGCTGATAACCTGGGGCGTGCCCATGGCGCGAAGTACTTCCTCCCTGCCGGAACCCAGCGTGAAGGGAGGCGCTGTTTCGTCCGCCGACCCAAGGTTAACCTTGAGATTGTTTCCCCAGTTTGCGTAGGAAACAACCCTGTCGTTTTTGTCAAAATATATCGTGGAAATACCATATTTCCAATAAGTTTCATTTCCTCCGGTGTATATGACCGTTGGAGTACCCATGCAGTTTATAACTGCCGAAGCGTCGGAACCAATGGTGAAATAGCCGTCCGGATTATCGGGACCGAGTTTTAATTTAAGGTTGTTGCCATTGTTGGACCATCCGCTTACTTTTTGATTCGCGTCAAAATATACGGTGGACTGGCCATAAGTCCAGGTTGAGCCTTCCCTTGTATCATTGGCTACATCAGGCGGGCCCATGACTTTTGCAACTTCAAGCTTGGTTGAGCCCAGAGTAAACGGATCTGCGAAGGGATCGGCCTCAGAAGGCAGTCCCACCTTGAGCCTGTTGTTTACGTTGTAAATTGATTCTATGCTTTCACCCACGAACCGGATCGTTGACAGGTCATACCCCCAGACTTCCGATTCGCCGCTGCGCACGATGGACCACGGTGTGCCCATTATGCTTGCCACGTCATTTTTCGTAGAATCAAAGGTTATGTATTTGTTTTCAAACGTTCTTACGCTGAAATCCACCTTAAGGTTAAAATCAATATTGTGCCACGCTCTTACCTTCCCGTTCCTGTCAAATTCCACGCGTGAGTTGCCATAGCGCCAGTAGGATGTGCTGAGGGATTCGAACATGTAATCCGGCGTTCCCATTATCTTTAGCACCTCGTCCTTGGTCGAACCTATTCCGAAAATGCCTTCAACGGTTGTATCGTCGCCAAAGGTTACTTTGAGGTTTCTTCCGAGGTTGGACCAATTTTCGACCCTGCCCTCTTCATCGAAATAAATGTTGGAAATGCCATAGCCCCAGAATAATACAGAATCGGTTTCATAAAGAGAGGTCGGCGTTCCCATGGCTCTTAAGACATCTTCCTTTGTGGAACCGACTGTAACGGGCGGAGCGTCCGGTTCCCTTTCGCCCATATAGACCCTGAGCTTTCCATCGCCGAGCCATCCTATAACCAGGCCTTCGGCATTGAATATAACGGTGTTTTTACCGTAGCCGAAAATAACCTGGTTCAAATTGGGATCATATTTAACCGTGTCGGGAGTTCCCATTGCCCTTACAACATCAAGATAACCCGATTTATATGTAAAACCTTTGTATGAATAATCGATTCTTCCGATACTGACGAGCAGATTGCCGGTATTTGTCCACGTTATGACCTTGTCGGAATCATTGAAATATACATAGGAATTTCTGTATCTCCAGTGTTTCTGGCCGGGAATATTCAAGACCGCATCCGGCTCGCCCATGAGCTGAACTACGCGCTCCGTGCTGTCCCCAACTGTAAAACAGTTGGCTTCCTGTGTTCTTCCGGCAAAAATACTGTAGAATGTATCGAGAGCAATCCCTGTTCCGGCCGCTTCAACATTGTCTGAAGCAAAGGATGCAGTTGGTAACGTGAAAGCAATAAAAAGCAATACTATACAAGTGATAATCCTTTTCACTCTGGCATTTACCATGGTTTATTGCTCCTTTTAGAGTGTATTGGCATAAATAGCCTCAACTCTATATTACCATACAATTCGCCGACTGTAATTAAATAGTTTTATAAAATATTCCATGGTCTTTAGTGCATTTTTAACAATATTATTTGTGATTTTCTCCCTCATTGCGTCGGATAAATTCAACAATCAGCTTGTCCAGTTCCCTGCTTAACTCAAGTATTTCCTCGCTTGTCGCGTTTTTGTCGGCAAGCAACTTATCAAGCCTTTCTCTTAATACATTAATGCCCTCCATGCACATCAGGCACCATACCTTTCTTATGCACAAACTGCATCGTAACAAATCTAGGCTATTTCAGTTTTCACATTTTTATACCCGGGATAATTGCTCGACCAGTTCGATATTTCATTAGACTTTATTTAAAGGTTTTATGTTATTCCTTGTAACAAATTTACCCAGAGCGGAATAGTATGTAACAGAAAATTCAACCAACATAATAATCAGGAGGTATACAAAATGAGTGAAGACAGAGGCTTTCTCGGCAAATTCTTCAACGATGACGAAATTTTATGGTTCATAATCCTTTTCCTGCTGCTTTTCTGGAATAGCAGAAAATTCCGTGACTAATTGACTAATCCGGCGGCTTCAGGCTTAATCAGCACAATCAAGCAGTCTCAACCGGCAGGGGAAGGGAGTGATCTATCGGTGGAGGAAAACAGAGGTTTTGGCTTTTGCGGTCAGTGGATTTGGATAATTATAATCATCATAATCATATTACTGCTTATTGACTGGGATTAAACTTAAATCAAGAGGCTCAACCGGCCTCTTTCTTTTTTCACTTCCTGAAACGGATTTTTACCGCCAGCGTGGCAAAATAGATCAGTGCCGCCAACAGGACCATCGTCGCTCCCGTGGCGGTGTTCCAGAAGTACGAAAGCACAAGGCCGCCCGTTCCAGAAACAAGCGCCGATGCCACGGAAAACGCATGGTAACTGCGCACGCTGCCGGCAATATTCCTGGCGGCCGCAGCCGGGAGTACCAGCATTGAGTTGATAATCAGGATTCCCACCCACTGAAGTGAAACGGTAACGACTACCGCTATTATCGCGGTAAAAAGCATTTCGGTCCAGAGCGGGTTTATTCCCCGGCTCAGCGCCAATGAACGGTTTATGCTGATGAGAAACACCCTGTTGAGAATCAGGATCCACAAAACGATGACAACTGCGAAAATGCCTAAAAAAAACGCAATTTCACCCGGAGTGATGCTCAATATGTCGCCAACCAGCAGGGAATTGGGAATCCCCTTGCCGCGCGACATGATAACCAGTCCCGTGGCAATGGTGGTTGATGAAAACACGCCTATGACGGTATCCGTCGAGGCCTTGCTGTAATGCTTTATCAGCGTTATAACTACGGAAAAAGCGATGGAGAAAAGCGCTGCGGTCCAAACCGGATCCATTAGTCCCATCAGACCGCCGATTGCAATGCCGGTAAAAGCTCCATGGCCCAGCGCGTCAGAGAAAAAGGCCATCCTGTTGCTAACAATCATAGTACCCAAAAGGCCGAACAGGGGAGAAAAAAGCAAAACCGCAAGCAGTGCGTTTTTCATGAAAATATGGCTCGTCCATTCAAAGGGCAGAACAAGATCCACAAGCCTGTACCATGCGTCCATCATGCTACTTACTTCCTCCTCTGAAGCCATTGTCGCCAAAAATTTCGAAAAATGCGCTGCTTGCATATACTTCACCGGGAGTTCCGGAAGACAGAACGGTGCCGTTCAGCAGCAGGACCCTGTCGGCATGCTGCGCAATAAGCTCAAGATCGTGGGATACCAGTATTATGGAAAGGTCGTGCCTTTTTCTCATTTCAGAAACCAAATCATAGAAAAGCTCGAGCCCTTTACGGTCTACGCCCGATACCGGTTCATCGAGCAGCAGCAGGTTGGGCAAAGGTTCAAGGGCAAGCGCCAGCAACACCCTCTGAAGCTCCCCGCCGGAAAGCGAACCCAGCGAGCGGTCTATCAAATGGGCAGCCTCCACCCTTTCCAGCGCATTCAACACGTTTTTCCTTATTCCCGAAGGTTTCATAAGCCACACGGGCAATCTGCTCGTGCAGGACATGAACAAATCAAAAACGCTTGCAGGAGCGCCGGCGTCAAATTCCAGGTGCTGAGGCACATAGCCTATCAGCGGGCGCTGCGCCATTTCCGAGAAAGCGTTGACAAACTGGAGGCTCCCAGTATGCTTTACCTCCCCCAAAATAGCCTTGAGCAGAGTGCTTTTTCCTGCACCGTTCGGTCCTATCACTGCTGTCAGTTCGCCGCAGTGAACATGGAGGTTGACATCGCTCAGGATGACCTTTTTGCCGAATTTAACGCCTAAGTTTTCAATTTTCAGGCAACACATCCCGCTGCATGTTCCGCGTATGTGCTTTCCACCGGTTAATTCCATATTACTCCAACGCCTTCTTCAACACTTCAATATTTGATTCCATTACTCGGACATAATAGTCGGGACCCGGTTTTTCGGGACCGGTTGCGACAGGGTCGAGTTCGTAAATTTCAACACCCGTTTCCCTCGCGATTGTTTCCGCAATTTTCGACGGATACTGGGGTTCCGTGAAAACGGCCTTAACCCCTTTGTCCCGTATAATTTCAATTATTCTTGCCAACTGCTGAGGACCGGGTTCATTATCAGGTTCCTGCCTTACTGCTGCAACCACGTTCAGGTCGAACTCTTCGGCAAAATATTCAAAAGCTTCATGAAAGGTTACAATATCCCTGCTTCGCAGGTCTTCCAGCTCCCTGTGCATTTTGTCCCTGAGCTGTTCCAGTTTATTGACAAACGCCCGTGCATTGGACAGGTATTTTTCAGCATTGGCCGGGTCAATTTCCGCCAGTTCATTGCCTATGTTCGTCACCTGGCCGATCGCGCCGGAAACGCTGACCCAGATATGGGGATTGACGGAATGCCCATGGTCCTCCCTTTCCCCGGGTTCAAGTTCTTCGCCGTTTTCCAGGAGCTCCAATCCTTCGCTTGCGTCTATTATCTTTGTATCCCCCAGGCGCGGCCGCACATCCTCTATGAAGTTCTCAAGCCCTGCCCCGTTTATAACAAGTACGTCAGCTTTTTCCAGCAATTTCATATCGCCCGGAGTAAGCTGATAATCATGCAGGCAGCCAGTCGACGGCTGGGTCATGTTAACAACCTTTACATTTTCGACACCCTGCGTAATATTCAGCGTAAAAACATACATCGGATAAAAAGACGTGACAATGATCCTCGGATCTTTATTATCCGCGCCCCCATCCGGGTTGCTGTCCTTTTTCAGACTGCATGCTCCAAATATTAATGCGACGGCAAGAACCGCCGCCAACAGCCTGATGATCCTCATTTGTACCTCCGAAAAGCAAGGGAGTTTGCTATAAGTTTGCTGTAAGCATTTCTATTATACACTTATTTCTCAAATTTGGAACTACCGTCAGTATTATACCCTTTACAACCGCCGCAAAAACACGGCCCCATAAACAAAAAAGCTTCCCGAAAGACAATCCTGCCAACGCCATTGGTTTGTCTTTCAGGAAGCATTGTTTCAGGTTTTATGACAACAATATTATATTTCAGCAATCATCTATATTTCAGCAATCATCAATAGCCAGCAATTATAGATATCTTAACTTGATTTTCTTGTTTTTATTACCTGTATGTTACCTGTATGTTACCTGTTATCTTTATCCTCTTATCTGTATCCTCGATAAATAATTACTCCCCCTATATCCCTTACCTTTGCATCTGCATTGCCACCAGTTGCACCGCGCCGTATTTTTCCCTCAGACGGGGTTTCTCGATTTTACCGGTTGGGTTGCGCGGAACAGTGTCGAATATGATTTTCCTTGGACGCTTGTAACGGGGCAACTGCCTGCAGAACTCTTCAATTTCCTCGCACGTGCACTGATATCCGGGTTTCAGCTCGATAACGGACGCCGCGATCTCGCCAAGCCGCTCGTCGGGGAGCCCTATTACCGCTACATCCTTGATTGCTTCGTGTTCGCGCAGGAAATCTTCTATCTGGACCGGATAAATGTTTTCTCCGCCGCTGATGATCACGTCTTTCTTCCTGTCCACGAGGTAAATGAACCCGTCTTCGTCCCTGCGCGCCATGTCGCCGGTATACAGCCATCCGTCCTTCAGGACGGCCGCTGTCGCTTCGGGATCCTTGTAGTAGCATTTCATTATGCCCGGACCTTTTACAATCAGCTCCCCGACCTCGCCCTGCCTGACGGGCCTGCCCCCGGAATCAACAATCTCGGCCTGCCAGTTGTAGCCCGGCAAACCAATGGCTCCTACCTTGTGAATGTTTTCTATTCCAAGGTGGACGCATCCCGGACCTGTCGATTCGCTGAGGCCGTAGTTGGTGTCATATTCATGGTGCGGGAAATACTGCTTCCAGCGGCGTATCAGGCTCGGCGGAACAGGCTGCGCGCCGATATGCATCAGTCTCCACCGCGACAGATCATAATCCTCAAGCCTTACATCTCCCCTGTCCAGGGCGTCGAGAATGTCCTGGGCCCAGGGAACCAGCAGCCACACTATTGTTATTTTTTCTTCGGAAATAGTCCTCAAAATCCATTCGGGTTTTATTCCGCGCAGCAGGACAGCTTTGCTTCCTGAAATCAGGCTGCCGAACCAGTGCATTTTCGCACCGGTATGGTACAGCGGCGGGATGCAAAGGAAATTGTCGTCGCGCGTTTGTCCATGGTGCTTCTGTTCAGTAATGCAGGCCGCAACGAGATTTCCGTGGGTATGTAAAATCGCTTTGGGGAAACCCGTTGTGCCCGATGAATAATAAATGGCTGCGTCATCATCATCACAAATTTTAACATCCGGAGCTTCCGTGCTGCATTCGGCCGTAAGGTCTTCATAGCTCTCCGCAAAACCCGGGCGGTTTTCACCGGTGGATAAAATCAACCTTACCTTTGGTATGCGATCAAGTATGCACTCCATGCGGCTGATGAATTCCGGGCCGAAAATCAGGGCAACGCAATCGGCAAGATCCAGGCAGTACCTGATTTCTTCCGCCGTATAACGGAAGTTCAGCGGCACAGCAATGGCGCCGGATTTCAATACGCCGAAATAAATGGGTAGCCATTCCAGGCAGTTCATCAAAAGAATTGCTACCTTGTCTCCCTTTTTTATACCTCTTTTGATCAACAGGTTGGCAAACCGGTTCGCCTTTTCCTCGAAAGCGCGCCACGTCATCTCCTTCCGGTATTTGCCGGTCGGATTGCTTTCAATAAGTTCATACTGTTTCCATGGGACATTCTGTCTCTCGCTGACGTCAAAATTGATTTCAGTAAGACAGTTTTCATCGCCGTAAAGCTCGGCGTTGCGAGACAAAAATTCAGTGATAGGCATACCTACCGTCCTCCCGTTCTACCGTTATTAAATTTAAAATTTAATTGTCTAAACAGCCTGCAATTAATAATCTGCTACCGTACTGCACAAACTGTACGGGCTGAAAACCGGCCCGCACAGTTTAATTTATACAATTTAGTTAATACAGTATAATTTATTCAGACAATTTAAAAACATTATAAAACTTAATTTCAGTTTTATCAATAGCAAATCTTCAATTAATATTTCCCGTATTTTCTGCAGGCCTCAACGATATATTTGGCCTTTTCCGGTCCCAGGACCGAAGGAAATTCGCATCCCGTCGCCAGTATGAACCCGCCGCCTTTCTTATGCATCTCTATTTCCTTCCTGCATTCCTCCTCTATTTCTTCCTTAGTAGCGGTAATCAGCCATTCCGGAGGAATATGGCCTATGAGAGTCGTCACGTTTCCGTATTTTTCCTTGGCCTCCGCAAAGGAAGAGCAGTCGTCGGGAATGTGCAAAAATGAAATTGCTTCGGGCTTCATGCGTTTTATCTGCGCGTCAAAGTAAATTCCCGTTCCGCAGTTGTGTATCATGACCATCCGGCCCTGCCCATGGACATACTGCGCCAGTTCTTCCACGTAAATGCCTTCAAACTCGTCCCACATGCTTTTGCTCATTATTGACTGGGAGGCAAAAAGCGTATCAAACATTACGGCATGTACGCCGGTTTCAATAAGCGCCCTGACATATTCCAGGAGGGTTTCATTAACCGCTTCCAGTGCAGATTTCACTCTGTCCGGCTCGTCATACAAATCCATGAAAAGATCCTGCTGTCCCCTCATCATGCTCAGAACGCCAAGAGGGCCAAATACAAAGGCCACTACGGGTTTCTCCTTTCCCCTGGCTTTCACAAGTATGTCGCATAGCTTTATATGCCCGCTCATCCTGGGTGTTTTACGGGGATTGACAGGCTCGATTTTTGAATATTCTTCGGCGGTTTTAATCAGCCAGTTGCTGTGAGAAGGCCTGGCCGCCGCATCCTCAGGATATTCTATCTCCTGTCCGAAATCAGCTGCCTCAACCGAAAGGTCTACGAGGGAGCATATGCAATCAACGTCAATGTCGTCCGTTGCCTTGATAATAGACTCGGCGCATTTTTCAGCGTCCCTTGCCCATTGAGCATAACTGATACCGGTATATTTTCTTGAAATACTGTTAATCAGCGGGTAAACCGGAACACGGTCCGCTTCCTTGTGCTGCAAAATCAACGATACGCGTTCCAACGAATTCATCATTATACACCTCCGGGTTAATTATACTGTCCACGGAAGCGTTAATTCTTTAACAATCTTGTAGTATTTTGTACTTTTTCGTTATTTTTATAACAATTCTCCGACGAGCCGCAGCGTCGAAAACGATTCGAAGGCCGGATGAATTGTATTTTATCTGACCAACTGAATTACACCCATCAGCGGCAACGTGCACAAAATCACATATTTCAGTTTCTTCCTGTCCAGTTTCCTGAACAGCCGCAGGCCCGTTATTCCAGCCGCAACGGATGCGATCGCCGATAGACCGATGGTTTTTAGCAAAAAAGCATCGGGTTTTATATAAAAAAGATTAAGACAAAGGGAGTAAATTCCGGCAATCAGGAAACTGAATTCGAGATTGGCCTTGAATTCGAGGTTGTTTTTGCTGTTTCCGTAGTAGTACAGGGTAAGAAAAGGACCGACAATATTGAACATCCCGGTTGTAAGCCCGGTTATGGCGTCTATTGCGGCACCGCTCAGGAAACTTTCCTTCACCTTGATACCGTGCTTTTCGGTAATATAGAAATAAACGGAAAGCACAAGCAGAAATACGCCCATTGTTTTTCTCAGCACACCGGCGTTGGTCACACGGATGATGTAAATCCCCACTCCCGTCGTCAGTATGCAAAAAAACATTGGCAGTATTACTTTCCTGACATCTATGTAAGACCTTAATGACACAGTCATTTGAATGCCAATTACAACAATTACCGCCGCGCTTATGAGGGAGCATTGCTGAAACGGCAGTACCATCGGCATAAAAAACATGGCAAATATGGCGTAGCCAAGACCACTGGCCGCCTGGATGAACGCAGACAAAAAATTGATCAGTGCAACGGTTATTATAGTCAACGGCCTTCCTCCTGTACCCGGACATGCTTCAACCGAAGACAAACTGAAAGCATATCCTGCTCTGTTTCAGATAACGATTTATTCCTTATATCTGCAAACGTCAGATAAGCACTTTCCCCTGGCATTATTGTCTCCAGGGGAAAGTAGCATCCGTTACCACCATTTTATCTGCTCCGTTACGTGCTTTCTTATTTCTACAAATTCCGGCGAAGTAACATCCCTCGGCCTCGGCAGGTCGACGATTACTTCCTCCTTGATGGTTGTCGGCTTGTTTGTGAGGATCAGTATTCTTTCTGCCAGATAAACCGCTTCCTCTATATTGTGAGTGATAAACACAACGGTGCTGCCAAGCTTCTTCCATAGACGAATGACTTCATCCTCGAGATAAAATCGAAGTTTAATATCCATTTGACCATAGGGCTCGTCCATAAGCAAAAGGTCAGGATTCATGGCAAATGCCCTTCCTATAATGATCCTCTGCGCCGTACTTACGGACAGCTGATGGGGATAGGCTTTCCTGAAGGGTTCGAGACCCAGCAGTGAAATTATCTCGTTAACCCTTTCGTCGATTTCCTTTTTACTAAGCTTTTTTATCTCAAGCCCGAACCGGAGATTCTGCTCAACGGTAAGCCACGGCATCGCTGAAGGCTCCTGGAACACAAATGCCAGGTTGTGCTTCTTGGGATCAGCAGGCTTGCCGTCGATATAAAGGTCTCCTTTCGTCGGCGTGTATATCCTTGTCAGCAGATTGAGAAACGTTGTTTTGCCGCAGCCGGTAGGCCCGACTACGCACAAAAACTCGCCTTTCCTTATATTGAAGGATATATTGTCCAAAACGTGCAAATCTCCAAAGTACTTGGTCAGATTTTTGACCACAACTTTGTAATCCTGCTTTTCAGCATTCATTTTCCATTTCTCCCCCTTTACTATAGCGCCAGGTCGGTGTTTTCCGATACTTCCCTGCGAATCCTCAAAAATTCAGGATCCATTGTGTTACGGGGTCTTGGCAGGTTTATTTCATATATTTGCTTAACCCTTGCGGGACACTTGCTCAAAAGGATAATTCTGTCACCAAGATAAACCGCTTCTTCAATATTGTTAGTAACAAATATAATGGTTCTTTTCTCCTGCTGCCAGATTCGCTGAATTTCTTCCTCCATGACTATGCGGGTCTGGGCGTCGAGCTGGCCGAAGGGTTCGTCCATCAGCAAAATTTCAGGGCTGTTGGCGTAAGCCCTGGCTATTCCTACCCTCTGCTTCATACCCCCGGAGAGCTGGTGCGGATATGCTTTCTCAAATCCCTTAAGTCCAACCAGATCAATATATTTCTGGGCAATTTTCCTCCTCGTGGCTTTATCCACACCTGCAAGCCTTGGTCCGAACTCCACGTTGCCCATAACGGTTTTCCACGGCATGAGCGCAAGTCTCTGGAACACCATGCCTATTCGCTTGTCGCTCCCGGTGAATTTCACACCGTCAATGTACTTGTTGCCTTCAACGGGTTTTTCCAAACCGCCGATAATGTTCAGAAGCACGCTTTTGCCACAATGGCCCGGGCCGAGAATAACCAGGAATTCGTTGTCATAGACATCAATCGAAACATTTGAGACAGCGTCACGAACCTCGTTATTCACCACATAGCTCTGGGAAATATTTTCAAGTCTCAATTTGACCTTTTTCTTGTCCATGGGCATATCAACCTTTCTGCAAATTGTGTAACCACGGCGAGCATTGCGCCGACTATACCGATGACTGCCATCGACATGAGCACAAGCGGCATATCCATCGAATCCATGCCTCTGGTAATAAGGAATCCAACGCCGGACTTGGCGCCAAGCATTTCAGCGGCAAGCACGACCATCCATGCCGCACTCGTTGATGTTCTGACTCCGGCAAAAATTGCGTCAAGAGCCGACGGAATGGCTATCTGGAATAATTTCTGCCTTACATTGGCGTTAAACATTGTTCCGACGTCGAGGTAAATCTGCTGTACATTGCTGAGGCCTGCCTGGGTGTTAACAACCACCGCCGCTATTGATCCGATAATAACGGTCAACGCTTTTGGGAACTCGCCGATTCCAAACCACATCGTAATCAGCGGAATCCAAGCAAGAGGCGGGACAGCCCTGAAAGCGTTGAACAGCGGCGTAAACAATGCCCTGCATTTCTTGTTCCAGCCGATAAGAATACCAAAGGCAATACCGAAGGTCCAGTTAAACGCGAGGGCCAGGAAAACTCTCGTCAAACTTGCCAGGGTATGACCGATAATGGTCTTGTTCTTGATCGGCCTTTCAAACAACTCAATCAGCCTGTTCCAGGTTTCCACCGGCGAAGGAAAATCCGAGTTGAGCGACGCGGTGGTCCAAAGCAATAAAAGAAGCAGAACCGAAATAACGGGCAGTATCATATAGAGCCGGTTCAGGTAGTAGGCTTTTCTCTCGGACGAACTCATGGCTGCTGTTTTTACTCTGCTCATAGTTTCTTCCACCCCAATACTTTATTTTCAAGCATGTCTATAAGTTTCGATATAACCAAGCCTATAGCGCCGATTACAACTATTCCGAGAATAACAAGGTCAACACGCCCGAACTGCCTGCCCATAAGGATCATGTATCCGAGACCGCTTGAGGCCGCGAGCATTTCCGCAGCGACGAGCGTAGCCCAGGCATTTCCTATTGCAACCTTTATTCCTGCAAAAGTGAGCGTCATCGCCGAGGGTATACCTACTTTTCTGAAAATTGTAAAATTGGATGCTCCGCAGGTTTTGGCCACATTTATCAAAACCTCGCTGGTCTGTTTTATGCCCGTGTAGGAATTGATCAGGCACGGTACGAATGCCGCGAAAAAAACTATAATCGCCTTAGCTTTGAGTCCTATCCCAAGCCAGACTATCGTCAGCGGTATCCATGATACGGGAGGTATAGGTCTGATAATTTCAAATATGGGTCTCATGAAACTGTCAAAACCCCTGTACCATCCCATGAACAGCCCGAGAGGCACTCCGATAAGCACTGCCAGTCCAAAACCGGAAAGAGAAACCGCAAGGCTCGACATTACGTTGACTCCGAGAACTGCACCGTCGGGATTGGGATCCGTCAGCTTGACAATAAAGAGATTGACTATCTCCAGCGGCTTAGCAATGTACCTGCTGTTGACAAGGCCGCTTACAGCCGCAATCTGCCATATGAGAATAAATCCCAGTATCCCGGAGGCCGCCAGCATAGTGTTTTGAACCTGCGTCCTCTTCCTCTGCTTTTGAATCAGAGCAATCCGTTCATTGTTTTGATTGGATCTGGTTTTTGTATTCTGTGCCACCTTTTGCTCCCACCTTCAAAAGTAAATTAAACGTTTATAAAGTTATGGCCTGGCTTCCCCCGCGCGACACGGCGGGAGGAAGCCAGACATCAACAGGCTCTCATTATTAAACAGGTTTTTTTCCCTGAATGAGTTCCTGAATGAGTTCATGCATTTCTTTGAAGAGTCTAATTTCTTTTTAGAAACTTAATATTCTATTTCCAGCTCATCGAGCATTTCCTTGACACCCATTGCGACACTGGGATCAATGAGTTTTTCATCAAGGAACTGGGCCCTCTGCTCGTTGGTGTAGTTACCCTGTGAAATGAAGAAATCAAGTCCTACGAGAATGTCCTTTTCAGCCTGCAGCAGTTCCCTCTTGGTGTAAAGTCCTGCATCGTCGGGGGACGTCTTTGTATACAGCTCGAAGTATTCTTCCATTGTCGGTCCCCTGTACCAGTCAATAGCCCTGGTTGCAATGCTTTCGTCAATGTTCATTCCTTCGTTGAGGCAGTCTTCGAGGTACCATTCTGCTGCCTGTTCCCTGTTTTCTTTCACCCAGTCAACGGTGAAGTGGAACACTGCCACAGCCGTTTCAATCAGTGCTCTCTTTTCTTCGAGGGTTTCAGGAGATACAACCGTTCCGCACGGAGCCTTGAAACCAAGGGATCCTGAATCGCCTATTCTTACAAAGCCTTCGTCCTCGGCCTTGAATGCAATCGCGTTCCATACGGCAAGACCGTCGCCGGTGCCACCCTTAAATCCTGTAAGAGCATTGGCAACGTCCATGTTTGTGGACTTGATATCCTTGAGGTCAAGCCCGACTTTCTTCAGAGCCGTCACCAATGTGGCCTGCGCGGTTGTTCCTGCAGGATAAATCCAGGTTGTGCCCTTCCAGTTTTCAGGATTTGCAGGATCCTTTGCAAGAGCGCTGCCGGGGCGTGCAAACAGCGCAAGGTTCTCTTCGTAGTCCGTAATGTCGATTATCTTGAATCCGTAACCCTTCATAGCGGCAGCCAGACCGCCGAGGCCCATGCTTCCGATATCCCACTCGGCATTGGCTTCGAGCATTCCGGGGCCATTTGTAAAGGGAACGTATTCAATTTCAATGTTCAGCTCATCAAAATAACCCAGTTTGTCAGCAAACAGGAACGGATAGGACAGGGGCGAACCCGTGAAGAATCCTATGCGCAGTGTCTGCTTCTTGGCAAAGGGCTGGAGCCCGAAGGTTGTTTCAACATCAGTCAGCCTTGTATAATCTCCTTTCCCAGTCTCCTTCCTGCCGCTGCATCCGGCCAGAACCGCCATTGCCATAACCAATACCAGAATAACAGCAATTAACTTTTTCATCTTATTCCTCCCAACATTGAATTTATAGGTATTCAGTACATTTAATCCGGACTTCTTTTTTCTTCTTTCTTCGTTTTTCACTTTCTCTCCGTATCATTTGTTTGTGAACAATGCTGCTTATTATAATGCTGTTTCCCCTGCATTGTCCTTAGCTGCCGGGCAAACCGCTCCGGTTGCTTCTGAAATAGCTGCTGCCGCAGAGGATTCCTTCACCACCTCCTTACCAGGGTATCCGGATTATTTTCTGTCCGGTTAAAAAGACCCTATTCCTCAAACTTTGAGAAAAATTCCTCGAAAACCCTCGCCAGGGCGCTGGTATCTTTCTTTGCCAAACCTTTGCCCTTCGCGTTCTCGTTTATCATCTGGACAAACCCGGAAATAAGCGGGGTCACTCCGGCTTTTTTTGCCATTTCAAGTCCAAGCGAAGCGTCCTTGCAAAGAAGTTCAACCGTAAACGTCGGATTATCGTAATTTCCCGCTGCTATTCTTGATCCGGTTTCTCTGAAAAGGCCGCTAACCGTCGCAGCTCCGCTGCCGGCTACAACTTCATAGAACACTTTCCTGTCAACGCCAACCTTTTCAGCCAGCGCCATCACTTCGGCGCTGACTCCGTTAATAACGGAAAACATCAGCTGATTCAGAAGCTTGACGGCATTACCTGCGCCATTGTCGCCAACCCTTACGACGCTTTTCGCAAAAGTCAGCAGGGCCGGTTTCGCGTAATCTATCGCTTCCTGGGATCCGCCGGCAGGCATCAGCCAGTTTCCGACCGCGCTTGGTCTGCCGAGAATGGGGGCGTCTACATACTGTGCTCCCTTCACGGCGACCATCTCCGCTCCCTTTCTCGATGTCTCGGGGTCGACGGTACTTGTGTCAACTACCACGTGTTCCTCTGTCAGCGCTTCGAGCAGCCCGTTTTCGCCGCCGATAACTTCAAATACCTGTTTCGGCGCGGGCAGCGACATCAGGATCAACGTGGCCTGCTTGGCAAGCCCGGCAGGGCTCGAAACGACCGTTGCTCCTTTCTCCCTCGCATATTCCTGCGCTGCGGGGAAAGGGTCATAGGCTGCCACCCTGTAACCTTCGGCGACAAGGCGGTCAATCATGCATTTGCCCATTGTCCCTGCTCCCGCCAGGCCTACCCCTTTAATCTTCAAATCTGTCGATAACGTCATAGAGAACTCCTCCTTCCGCGTCCTTCGGAACATCTATTCCCATCAGTTTTGATACCGTCGGCGCCACGTCAATTATCTTCGCGGCAAATTTGCGTTCATACCTTGTAGCGCCTGCTCCGGCCATAATCATTACAGCATGCATATCATGCAGCGACGGCAGAGCAAGATGGACACCCGTAAAGTTTCCGCAAAGCACGGCGGGTTCATAGAGTTCCGGGTTCGCAATGATTCTTTCGGAGCCGTCCCTGTATTTGATCGCAGACCTGTATATGAACGGATGGGACATATATCCCGGTTTCCACGCATACACCACATCTCCCACGCGGTCATACCCCGGACCCTCGTATATTCCAAGAGTTCCGGCTTCTTCTTTTCTCAGCGCCAGGACTGCAATGCTCTCCCCTGTCTCGGGATCCTTCATATTGTAAAGGGCCCTGATAATCTCTTCCTGCACCTTGTGATAATCCTCCGGCACAACTATACCCTGGGGATCTCTTCCCTTGAGATTGATAAAAATATGCGCGTGGCAGGGCTCGAGCGGATGGCACTTGGTGTTTTTCCAGTTGATGCTCAGGTTGCTCGGGTCATCGGTGGTCAGATCTAGAACATAGTCAAGAAGGCCGTTTCTTGCGAGATGCTCCTTGACATAGGGGTTCCAGTCCAGGTGGGTCATACCGTGATCCGAAATCAGGATGACCAGGGTCTCTTCCAGGTCCACTACCTCGAGGATTTTTCCTATGTTTTCATCAACCTGCATATAAGCAGTTCTTATCTGTTCCATGCACCAGTCCGCCTTGTCAGGGTCATAGACCCTTGCGCGCGGCTCTATTCCCGAGTAGAGCACATGCTCGATATGATCAATGGTGCCTACCCATGAAAAGGCCATATCCCATTCCTTGTTTGCGAGCACATACCTTGTGGCATTGCCCCACCAGTCGGCATGAAGTCCAAGCTGTTCAATGTATTTCTCCATGGGCATCCAGCCATCCATAAACGCCCACGGGTCGTCAACCTCCATGTAGTTGCCGGCAACGCTCTTAATCTCTTCCGTCAGGCTTTCCGGTACACAGAAATTTTCCGCGGTATTTATCGCTGACTGGTACAGTTTAATGTGTTTTCCATCGTCGGAAAGCTCAAATAGCTGGAACCTGAAACATCCATCCCTTTGCCTGTCCCTTGCCTTGAAGTTTTTAACAATCCATGGGCCGTAATCTCCCAAAGTTATATCTGTAACTGCTTTCGAAGCATCCTTTGATTCGGAAATCAAAACCCTGTCATAACCTTTTTCAGTAGTGGCGTAAACGGCCACGTGCATCCTGTAGCCTTCCACGTAGGTCGGCGGAACGGTGATCTCAAACTCCAGTACCGGTTTCCTGCTGTGTGGAAGATTAACCCATCCTTCAGCCGGACGTGGCTGGATTTGAACGGCTCTTCCGGGTACCTGGTTGCAGTTAAGCAACCTGTCGGAAAATACCGCACTTGAAGCCACATCCCAAAGCGGCATGTAAAAATACCTGAACGGCGGATTCAAGGAGCCTGCCACCTGCACACCCTGATTTTCATTAATTCCGCCAAGCGGGAATGTAACCGGCCAGTTTATCAGTGCAGTTTTCAGTCCGCTGCGGTGCGCTACTTCCCAGAGCGTCTCACACAGCACTTCATTCCTGTCAAAGGACGTATGCCAGTGATCCAGTTCCTCTCCCGCATGTTTGACCATCAGGCTTGGCACGCCGTTAGTTCCGGAACCTGCTCCGCTGACTATGGCAGTCCAGGCAGCCGCGGTTAGAGGCGGAAATACCGTCTCAAGCCTTGAAAAAATTCCCTGCTCCATGAGCCTTGACATGTTAGGCAAATTGCCCTCGGATGCAAACTTTTTAACAAGGTCCGGCATGGCTGCGTCAAGTCCGAGAAACAACACCTTTTTAATTTTTCTCATTATTTTGCCTCCTTAGGTTATATGACTGTGAAATCGGCGGGTACAATGCCAGGTGATAAAAATTCACTGACCAAGGGTCAGCTTCACGGACCAGGGTCAGTGTCAGAGGCTAAAATCATTGTAACCGGCCAATTCTGCAGCATCTGGGCAATTAAATCGGCCCTGCAAGTACAAGTATAATTCTTGTAAACTTATTATGTAAACCTTTGTTAAAATCGTGACAGGCACTGTATGTAATCAAATTAACAGGATAATTTAAGCATTTTGAAACTTAATTAAAACATAACGAGGGGGCTTAAAATTGAGTAATTATGTGGTTTTATGTGAACTTAATAATTTAAATTAATAAAGTTTTGCATAAATAAAATAGTGCAAAAATCACATAAAAATAATACTTGTGTGACTTAATTAACAAAAATTACATGGCTGGTAATGTATGCGAATTTGTATATTTGTGGCTGTGTTAAGAAATCATGGATAAAAATATAAGACCCTCCCTGGGTCCTGTTGTCTTTTCATTGGTATTATTATACTCAGTAGTTCGATTGCGTGATACCAAAAACAACGAGTACACATCAAGGGAGGGTCTTTTGAATATTTCTGTTTGGTTTCGCCTCATATCAGCTTTGACAACCCGGTTTCATATTTTGTCGTCTTTCATGCACAGGTGTACCGCGGCAAGTTTGAACGTTTTCGGAAGCGCGAGGATATTGGGGTTTTTGCCCACTATCTTTTCAGCATCCTTTAGCGCTTCTTCAAAAGCTGCCCTTGTTTTCATTCCCATTGCCCTTGCATAACCCGGCTCCTGTGCTCCTACGATATAAATTGCGCTGCAGTGCATTTCGGCGATATGGCCGCAGGAGATCATTGAAAATCCGTGGAACGGATGATATCCGTATTTAAAGCGATACTTGTCAATATACTCCTGTTTTGTGCTAACATATTCTCCATACTTTGCAAGGTCGGGAAGGATATTGTTGTAATCTCTCTGGAAAAGATCAAATATTTCCCTGTAGGATGGGAATTCTTCATCGTGGAAATAACCGTTGCAAATGGAAGAACAGATTACCACGCAGTTGTCCTTCAAAACTCTCTTATGCCTTATAATTTGAGCCGATATTGCCTGGAGCATGAGAATCGGATTGGTTCCCATTCCGTTGCCGTAATGGAAGGCCTGCGGCATTCCAAATACAAGGACATCATATTTCTTGTCTGCCCATTTTACATAGGTCCTTTTATCGGCAATCTCCCAGGAAAGAGGCTGAATATCCTTCGCATAGCCGGCAAATACCGCAATTTGCCTTGAATAGGTGTCAAGCACCGCATCAACGGTGAAAAATTTCTTGCCCATGCATTTTTCCATATGCTGTCCAATGGCATCAAACTGTCTTCTCATCAGGCTGTAATTGCTGACGGGCGTAAAGTCTTCGCGATGCATCGTCTGGGGATTGTGGTGTGAACCTATGCTCCTCCAGTGGGTTATGCCCGTTGCACAATGCTTGTATCCACCGGAATATCCTCCATAGGGATTGCCGAGGGTATGTCCCACAAGAACCGCGATATCCGATTCATACACCTCTTTGTTCATTATTACCCTGTCCCCGAGCTCATCATAGCCAAGGTCAACGAGATTGTCCCAGTCCTCGCTGTCATGGTTGACAATCTGGCCTGAATACCAGAACTCGTTGAAAACCTTGTCACCGAGCAGAGCCCGTATTTCCGCGTCCGTATTCTTCCTGTGCAGGCCGTTGCTGCATATGAGCTTGATATCCTTCTTTTCCACTCCTGCTTTCAAAAGTTCTTCAATTATAATAGGTATGGCGACCTTTCTGTGGGAATTTGCCTGAAATCCTCCTTTTACCCGGTCCGGGAATACAATCGTGACTTTCATGCCTTTTTTGGCAAGCTGGGACAGCGGAGGCATTCCGATGGGGTTTTGAATTGCCTTTCTTGTCTCCTCTTCAGGATTTTGAAGAAACGGAGGATCCGGCACTGTCTCGCCGGGGATAAAAACGTCGGTATTGTCCGGAAGATATGCTTCCATTTCACCGTGGCCGTATTCAAATGACAGTTTCTTCATATTCTCCTGACTCCTTTTCCACATGGTTTATTGTTGTCTTTTCTGTCGTTTTATCTTTTGTTAGTTTAGCCACGGTTGGAAATATTATACCATTATAAAAATAAACAAGCCCGTACCTGATACGGGCGTGCTTTGCTTCGAATTGAGCGTGCCGGCGTTAACTACAACTGCCAATTAAGTAATTGACAGCAAATTCCCCGCCTGCTCGGAATTAACCATGGCCTTTTTTCTAATGTGGTGGCGTGCGTAAAAGAAACTCGCCACCTGGCCGAGTCCCGCCAGGCCCCATGTAACGGGATAGCAGGCAAAAAGAACGGTAATTGTCGGATACCATGTAAAAATCGTCGCGAGCCATACGATTCGCATCAGGCAAGCTCCGATGAGCGTACAAAGCATTGGCAGCACAGAATATCCCATTCCGCGGGTTATACCCGGAAATACGTTCATGGTGCCACAGGTGAAGTACAGAATCATCATGACTTTCATGCGCATGTAACCCAGCCTGATTACCTCAGGCTCCGACGTATATATGCTGAGCAGTTGCTCTCCGAAAAGCATCAATATGCCGCCGAGGACAATCCACGTGGCAAAAATTAATACAGTACAGATTTTTGCAATTGTGTCTATACGGTCGTATTTCTTCGCTCCCATGTTTTGACCGGTAAATGTCACGGCAGCATTATAGTAGGCGTTCATTGTCGTGCCTACAAAATTCTCAATATTGCCCGAAGCGGAACTTGCGGCCACCATCACGGAACCGAAAGAATTGACTGCAGACTGAATGAGCACGTTTGAAATGGAAAAAAGCAAGTTTTGCAGCCCTGCAGGCAAGCCGATTCTTATGATACTTTTCAATTTGTAAGTATCAATGCGTGTACGGTCCGGCACAAGGCGTATAGAACCCTCGCTCCCCAACAGGCAAGCTACTATCAAAATCATCGATAAATATTGAGATATAAACGTAGCCCACGCCACGCCATCAACACTCATTTTCAGCACTACCACAAAGAACAGGTTTAAAATAACATTGACTACACCGGAAACTACCAGGTAATACATGGGGTGGCGACTGTCGCCGGCTGAGCGCAGTATTGCCGCAGCAAAGTTATAAACCATGCTTGCGGGAATGCCAAGGAAGTAAATTCTCATGTACAATACCGACAGTCCCAGGATATCATCGGGAGTTCCCATTAAAATAAGCAGCGGCTTGCAAAAAACCAGGCCTATTATCATTACGAACAGCCCGCTGATAAGGCTGACTATCATTGACGTGTGAACTGACTTGCTGACACCGGCCGAATCGCCTGAACCCAAATCCTGTGCAACAATAACGCTTGTTCCCACCGAGAGTCCCATGAACAGGTTTACGATGAGATTGATGAGCGCGCCCGTCGCTCCTACCGCGGCCAAAGCTTCCTTACCTGAAAACTGTCCTACAATCACCATGTCCGCTGCATTAAATAAAAGCTGTAATATATTCATCGCCATGATCGGCAGGGCAAAAATCAACATTTTCCCGAACAGCGGACCGTTGCACATATCCATGTCACGGTTTTTAAACAGCATATAAAAATCGCATCCTCTTGCATTTGTTGTTTCTCTTAGATTGCGTCTGTTTCTGCCATGATTGCAGAATATATAAGCTTCCGGTTATCTGGAACAAAATACGCCAAACCGCAAATACGCCGAAGGGCGTCCGGCAGCAATCTGGCATTTAATCACTCATGTATCTATTCTAACTCTTTTTTAAAAATTTGTCTGCTTTTATTTCAGAAACCGTCAGAATATACTTCTTTTATCTCCTTAATTCAGGCCTTTTCAGTCTTTTTCGCCATTGATTTTATTTGTCCTGTTTTAGCTTGCTTTTTAACCGACCTGTGCAAAAACAGAATGTAACTTCATCCAAACTTAAACATTTTGTTCAGGGCTTTATCAAAACAATACGAAGATAAAAAGATTAGTACAAGAATATTATATAATTTTGGAGAAATATTCAGAAATCTACCGGGCCCAGCTCTTTAAGCTGGCCAAAAACCAAAACAGCGGTTTTTGGCATGGATCTAAAATGGATCCAAAACATCAGAGGATTTCAAATAACTTTACACAGGAAAGAATTAAAAAAACAATCGTGTACGGTGAAAACTCCATCGTACACGATTGCAATCTTTTGTGGTGGAGATAGAGGGACTTGAACCCTCGACCCCTTGACTGCCAGTCAAGTGCGCTCCCGCTGCGCCATATCCCCACGGATTTATTTACATTTGTATTTATTTAGCAGCCACAAAAAGCACTTCAGGGAAGCTACGTAGAATATTCTACTCAATAAACCTATTGTAGTCAAGTCCAAAATTTGTACTGATTTGGCCTATTTAATCCGTTTATACATTAATCAGCTCCGTAACGTAATTTGAAATGAACACGCGTCCGTCTGTCTCGATGAAATTCACTATATTTGCCATTATGCTGTCGGCATGGGCGGACTCATTGGTTACACAGGCAATGCCGATAACCGCGTTCCCCCACTTTTCATTGAGATCCGTCTCCGCGGCGGAAACATTGAACCTGGATCTGATTCTTTCAAGCAAGCTTTTAACAATATGCCGTTTCTCCTTTAGCGAAAAAACACCATGCAGTTCCATGCTTATCTTCAACACGCCAATTACCATTGCATGCCATCCTTTGCCATATATATCGGGCGCTGACCCTATCCAATATTATACAGGTCAACTGTTACACGAACAAGACATAATAGGGACAGGGGCGGGACACGGGGACCGGGACACGGGGACGGTTCTCTTGTCCCATGCAAAAGCCTTAACAATGGTAAAGATATGATTGCCCCATTTAGGCTAAAATTAAGCTATTACTGTCCCCTTTTTTGTATCCTTTTTGCAATCATACAATTCTTTTGTCTCCATAACTTTTTTGACCTGGGACAGAAGAACCGTCCCCGTGTCCCTGTACCACCACCTGGGACAGAGGAACCGTCCCCGTGTCCCAGGTGGAACCGTACCCGTATACCAATATCCCCCTTTTATCATGATGATTTAAATGTTATACTATGAACAATTACGCGGTTTCTAAAAAGGGAGGGATAAAGATGCCCTTCGACGGTGTTGTGGCAAAATGTGTGGTTAATGAGCTGAACGCGCTTCTTTCAGGCGGTCGTATAGAGAAAATATTCCAGCCGGAGGCCGATGAGGTTGTGCTGCATATAAGGGCCGGCGGCAGAAGCTACAGGCTCCTGCTTACATGCAATCCCGGCTATGCGCGTATCCACCTGACGCAGTCCGAGCGCGAAAATCCGACTACTCCTCCGATGTTCTGCATGCTGCTGAGAAAACACCTTGCGGGCGGCAGAATAGTTGAATTTGAGTTTCATGATTACGAACGCATTATCACTGTACATATAGATTCGGTCAATGAACTGGGTGACGTGAGCAGGAAAAAACTTCTCATTGAAATTATGGGAAGGCACAGCAACATTATCCTGCTCAACAGCGAAGATAAAATCATTGATGCAGTAAAACACGTGGACAGCGATGTAAGCAGTGTAAGGGAAATAATGCCCGCTCGACCCTATACCCTGCCCCCGTCCCAGGAAAAAACCAATCCTGAAGAGCTGTCGCTGCAGGAGTTTATTGAGAAGGCAAGAGTATCAGAACTGCCAATGGAAAAATTCCTGTTGGAAAATATCCGGGGATTCAGCCCGCTGCTTTGCCGGGAAATTTGCTTCAGGGCCGGCATTAATGAAAAATCTGCCGGGAACAGGCTGACCGGCACTGATTTGATGCGGCTGGAAAACGTCCTGTCGGAGCTTGTTGATGATCTCAGGCAGAATCGCTTTTCCCCATGCATAATCTACGACAGTCCGGGAGAAGAAGCGCTGCCGCGGGATTTCCACTGTATACGCCTCGGGATTGCTGCGCATGCCAAATATTTTGAAATGATGAATTACGCGCTGGATACTTTCTACACCGATAAGGTCAGAATATACAGGCTCAGCCAGAAGAAGGCCGATTTAATTAAAGTCCTGGAAAACAACATAGACCGCTGCAGGAAAAAACACGCGATTCACCTCGACACGCTCAGGGAAGCGGCCGACAGGGACAGGCTGAAACTGTACGGCGAACTGATTACGGCCAATATATACGCCATTCCTCCCGGAGCAAAAAGCGTAACACTGCTGAATTATTACAGCGAAAACGGCGAATATGTGAACATACCGCTGGACGAAAACCTGACACCCCAGGAGAACGCGCAGCTATATTTTAAGAAATATGCCAAGGCAAAGAGAACCTATTTGAATGCCAAAGAACAGCTTGAAGAAAACCTGAAGGAACTGGATTATCTTGAAAGCGTGCTCCACCTGCTGGAAAGCAGCACTACACTTCAGGACGTGGAGGAAATAGCCTCCGAGCTCGAGGAAGAAGGTTATATAAAAGCTAAAAAGAAAAAAGACACCAAAAAGAAAAACCAGGAAAAATCATTCAATCCGCTGGTATTCCATTCGAGCGACGGTTTTGAAATACTGGTCGGAAGGAACAACCGGCAGAATGACGAACTCACGCTCAGGTACGCGGCTTCCGGCGACATATGGCTGCATACGCAAAAGATACCCGGTTCGCACACAATAATCCGCCTCAAGGGAAGAAAACTGACCGACAGGGCGCTCGAAGAAGCTGCCATGCTTGCCGCCTTCCACAGTAAAGCGCGGAACTCTTCCAACGTCCCGGTGGACTATACAACGGTAAAAAACGTGAAAAAACCTCCGGGAGCAAAGCCGGGAATGGTAATTTACGACAACTACAGGACAATAATTGTAACACCGGACCGGGAAATAGCGGAGAAGTTGAGTAAATCCAGCAATCTATCATAGTATCAATTGGCAAACGGCCGATAGATTAAACAGTTTAAAAATAAACTGATTAAATGCAAATAACCGAACAAATACAAACAACTGAAAAATTTAAACAGCTGTAAATAGTATCAACTGGATATTGTTAAAATGTAAAGGAGGTCCTGTACATGCTTTCGGAAAAAGTCGTCAATAATCTGAAAAAAGCGTCTTTCATAAGAACGATGTTTGAAGAAGGGGAAAAACTGAGGCAAAAATACGGGCCCGAAAATGTCTTTGATTTTTCCCTGGGTAATCCCGACCCCGAACCGCCGGTCGATGTCAAGAAGGCGCTTCTCAGGCTCATTGAAGAAGACAGGCCGGGACTGCACGGTTACATGCCAAATGCCGGGTATGCAGATGTCAGGCAGAAAGTTGCCGAAGCTCTGAGCGTTGAGCACGGAGTTAAACTGGGTTATGAAAACGTAATTATGACAGCCGGCGCCGGCGGCGCTCTCAATGTCGTATTCAAGTCAATACTCAATCCCGGCGAGGAAGTAATAGTGCTATCTCCCTATTTCGTCGAATACCTTTTTTATATCGACAACCACGGCGGAAAAAGCGTCATCGTTCCCGTAAACAGGGATACGTTCGAACCCGATCCGGAATTGATAGAAAGCAGGATCACGCCCGCAACCAAGGCGTTATTGATCAACAGCCCCAACAATCCCACCGGCGTGGTCTACAGCGAAAAGGTACTGATGGAACTGGCCGATGTTATCAAGAAAAAGGAGAAAGAGTACGGGACAACCATTTTTGTCGTCTCCGACGAACCTTACAGGAAACTCGTCTATGACGGCGTAAAAGTGCCGAGCATTTTAAAGATATTTGAAAATTCCATCGTGGTGGATTCTTACAGCAAATCGCTCTCGCTACCCGGCGAAAGAATAGGGTACATAGCAGTTAGTCCGTCGGCGAGGGACGCCGCACTCCTGGCAGACGCCCTGATCTTTTCAAACCGCACTCTGGGATTTGTCAACGCTCCTTCGCTGTTCCAGAGAGTAATTGGCGAAACAGCCTACCTTTCCGTGGACCCGGCAATTTACAAGGAACGCAGGGACCTGCTTTATAACAAGCTGACAGAACTCGGCTTTTCATGCATCAAGCCCAGCGGAGCCTTCTACCTGTTCCCCAGGTCGCCGCTCGAGGACGACGTGGAATTTGTCCGCGCGGCGATGAAGTACAACCTGATCCTCGTGCCCGGCAGCGGGTTCGGATGCCCCGGTTATTTCAGGATAGCCTACTGCAAGGACGTAAAAGTCATTGAGAACTCTTTTGCAGCCTTTGAAGCCCTTGCGCGGGAGTTTATCGGGTAATGGCCGCAAAACCTGAAGATAAGTAAACGATAAGTAAACGGCGTTGGTCCTCCAGGGACCAGCGCCGTTTCTGTATAAAATTAAAATATTTTTGAATTTCCAGCCTTTTTTTGAACCTTAATTTTTTTTACAATGCACTTTTTCGGTCAGGACTCGTCCCTCGATAATATCACGAGCAACAGCCCATCCCTGATCCGCACTGAAGCCTTGTTCTCCGTAAATTCATTGCTTATTCCCCGCGTCGGGCCGATTTCCATGGTCGCATCGCTAAGGGGATAATAAAGCCCGCTCGTGGTTATGCCACTGACAACGGGAGTAAGCGGAAGCAGTGACAGCTTCCATCCCTCCCTCTTCTCAATTTCAATGTAATTCTTTATAAGCCTTATTTCGTTGTACTCGTCAACGAGCACCGCGTCAATTCCCCTGTCAAGTGCCGCCTTTAACAGGTTTATGTTGGCAATCGTATGGTCTATCCTGTTTCCGAGGCAGCCAATGAATACAATCCGGTCGGCACCCTTTTCCACGGCCGTATCCAGTGCCAGTTCCGAGTCGGTCATGTCCTTTTCTGAGGGAAATTCACGAAACTCTATTACCTTATCACATCCGCTGTCGCAATAGCATTTACGGATTTCCGGTGAGACAGAGTCAAAATCCCCCAAAATCACATCGGGTATGATCCCCATCCTTGCGGCATGGTTTGCTCCCCCGTCTGCGCAAATCACCAGTTCGGCGTTTTCTGTATATTGTTTATAATATTCATAATCCCTTATTTTCCCGTTGCAGATGATGAGCGCTTTTATAGCCATTCCCCCGGTTTATTCATCTTATTTATTGCCTTTCTTCTTTATACGCCTTGTTTAATACGCCATGTTTAATGCGACTTGCCCTTTAGATGGCTAGTTACATTTGTTGCGTCTTTCCTTTCGTTGCCTTTTATATACCTTTTTTATGTACCTTTTCATTGTTTACATACTTTATCCCTGGTATGCCCTGTCCCTGAGCTCCCTTATTATCGCACTGGTGTCGGGGGCATTGTAAACGGTCGAACCCGCCACAATAACATTTGCTCCTGCCTTTGTCACGCGATAAATGTTTTCCGTGTCTATTCCGCCGTCCACTTCGATGTCCGTTTTTAGGCCTTCTTCCTCCACAATCTGCCTCAGCATTTCTATTTTTTTGGTCATGGACTCAATGTATACCTGCCCACCGAAACCCGGATTTACCGTCATGAGCAGCACCATGTCCACATCCTGGAGTATCCAGTCAAGGGTGCACAGTGGCGTGGCCGGATTCAGCGCGACGGACGCCCTGCGTCCCAGCTGGCGGATTTTCTGTATGGTGCGGTTCAGGTGCGTGCAGGCTTCCACGTGAACCGTGATGTTGTCCGCTCCCGCTTCGGCAAAAGCGTCTATGTAATCATCGGGATTCGTAATCATGAGGTGGACGTCAAAAGGCAGTTTTGTAACCGCCCTGAGTTTCTTCACAACAGGAGGCCCGATAGTGATATTGGGTACAAAATGGCCGTCCATTACATCGATGTGAATCATATCGGCCCCGGCCTTCTCAACTTTTAAAATCTCCTCGCCGAGCCTCGAAAAATCTGAAGCCAGTATAGACGGAGCAATTTTAATCATTTCGTCAACTCCTTGTTTTGCCATCTAATGTCTCAAAACATGCCGCATAGCTTTTCGTATTCTGCGTATACTATCCTGGCGCGTTTTGAATATTTGCCAGTTTAAATATTAGCACAATATAGATTTGCATAATTTGTTATACAATATTTTTTTATTTGTTATAAGGTAATATAATTAATATTATTGCAGGCTTGCCTGAGCTATTGATGGTGAGCTGCAGCAAACCTGCATGGTAACCTGCTATCTTTCTTTCAGGCTTTTCCGTCCCGATTTCGCCCTGTTTTTGTATATATTTTCCCTGTAATCCTCTATTACCGAATAAAAGTGCAAGTAACGCCCGTACCTTCCCCTGTCGATCCTTCCTGCCTCCACGGCCTCAATAACCAGGCAACCGGGCTCCGTCCTGTGGGAACAGCCCTTGAACCTGCACCCGCCGATATATTCCCTGAATTCGGGGTAATACATGTCGAGCGATATCTCGCACAGAATATCTCCGAGGTTCTCAAGCTCCAGCGAGCTGAATCCCGGCGTATCCACAATAAAACCGCCCGTGGTAAGTTCAACGAGTTCGGCATGCCTCGTGGTATGTCTCCCCCTATGTATCCTTGAACTGACCTCGCCGGTTTCCATAACCCTTGATTGCATTATCGTGTTCAGAATCGTGGATTTACCTACTCCGGACTGTCCCGCAAAAACGGTCACGCTGCTTTTCAGTTCCTCCCTGAGTTCGTCAAACCCCTGCTGCGTAACCGCGCTTAACGGGATAACCCTGTATCCGGATCCTGTATAAATGTTTTTAATGGCCTCATATTCATCTTCATTTCCAAGATCAATCTTGTTGATGCAGATGAAAGCGGATATGCCCTTGATTTGCGCAATAAGAAGAAGTTTGTCCAACAGCAGTAAGTCCGGCTCCGGTGATTTTACCGCAATCACTGCCGCCAGCTGATCCACGTTGGCAACAGCGGGTCTCTGAAGTTCCGTACTTCTCTCTTTTATTTTTATTATATTTCCTGTTTTTGTCCTGTCGTCCAGTACTTCAATGCAAACGTTATCCCCGGGCAGGGGCTTTATTTCTTCTTTCCTGAAGATTCCCCTTGCCTTGCATTCATATATCTCATCCCCTGACTTGACATAGTAAAAACCCCCTATACCTTTTAATATCTTGCCCTCGAGCAAACGGTTCTACCTCCTGTTACTCCCTCCAGAATGAATTTACCAATTTATCGTTGAAGTAGACCGTGACTAATGTTCCTCCGTCTTCGGGTATGGGAATCCTTACTCTCAAGGGGAAGCTCTGCTTGGTTACTATCTCTTCGTATACGGTTTCAGTTTCATTTGTATCCGACGGCCTGACGTCGACCCTTACTTTAATGGATTTACCGTAATCCTGGGGATCCTTGAGAGAGATAGTCTCAACAATTTCATGCCTTTTGACCTGCTCGGCCTCGCTGAACCAAATATCCACAGCCGTATTTTCATCTACTTCTTCTCCGGCCTCCGGCTTCTGGCTTTCCACCCTGTCCACCCTGCTGCTCTTGTCCTTGGGGTACATGTTGCCCAGTTTCAGCCTGGCTTCCTGGAGAGCATTCTTGGCTTCCGATTCAGTCATTCCGGAAAGATCGGGAACTATCGTCTTTTTAATCTCAGGACCCTTGCTCTGATAAACAGTAATTATGCTTCCGGCTTTCACCATCGTTCCTGCTTCGGGATCGGTGCGGGTCACACGTCCTTTTTCAATCTTGTCGCTGAACTCTTCCTTAACCTCCATTTCAAATCCAAGGTTCTTAAACTCAACTTCCGCTTCGCGCATGGTCTTGTTGGTCAGGTTCGGAACTCTGACCATCTCCGGTCCGTTGCTTATATACAGCTTAAGCTGCGTGTACCCGTTGACTTTATAGGGCGTGCCGGGTTTGGGGTCCTGCTGGTAAATAAAATCCTTTGCAATGTCCTCGCGATATGTCCTGATTTCAACAACGTCAAAATCCTTCTTTATCTGGTCTTTTATTTTCTCATAATTGCGGTTGGTAAAATCGGGCATTTTTGCCGTCTGCTTGGCGTTTATTTCTCCGACCATGAAATAATAGGTCAGCACACCGGTCACGGCGATAATTATGAAACCGGTAAATATCGCAAGCGCCATTGCAATTCTTTCCTTGTATTTCGACTTTTTAGGCTTGTTCTTTGCGCTGCTTTTTTTACTCAAATTATCATCCTTCCCCGCCAGTTGCTCATCGTTTATGGCGCTGATTCTCTTGGTCGGCGCGTCTTCCTGGCTTTCAATTTTCACAAAGGAACCGTCGGGTTCCTCTCGAACCCTTTGCAGATCCTCAAGCATCTGGGTCGCGGTCTGGTACCTCTTGTCCTGTTCCTTTGTAATTGCCTTCATAATTATATCATTCAGACCCTTGGGAATATCGGGATTGAGTTCCATGGGCTGCACCGGGGTTTCCTGGAGATGCATCAGCGCCACTGCCACGGGACTTTCACCGTTGAACGGGAGTTTTCCCGTAGCCATTTCATACATGGTAATCCCCAGCGAGTAAAGGTCGGACTTCTCGTCAACGTATCCTCCCCTTGCCTGTTCGGGAGAAAAATAATGGACTGAGCCGATGGTGCTGCCCACCATCGTAATTGTAGACGACGATACAGCCCGGGCTATGCCGAAATCCGTAACCTTGGCAATCCCGTCACTGGTCAGCATTATATTATGAGGCTTGATGTCGCGGTGGATAATATTTTTCGAATGGGCATGCTCAATGGCCGAACATATCTGTTCGGCTATATTTACGGTTTCCCTCCATGACAGGCATTTTTTCTTCGCAATGTATTCCTTGAGCGTAATCCCCTCGATGAATTCCATCACTATATAATGAATGTTTTCCTGCTGACCTACATCATAAATGGAGACTATGTTCGGATGGGACAAACTTGCAGCCGACTGTGCTTCCACCTGGAATCTTTTGATAAATTCTTCATCATTGGTAAATTCCAGTCTCAGGATTTTCACTGCAACATATCTGTTAAGCAGCCTGCATCTGGCCTTATATACAACGGCCATACCGCCGCCGCCGATTTTCTCTATCAGCTCGTATCTGTTTCCAAGTATAATACCTTCCATACACGCACCTCGGTTCATTATATTGTCTGCGCCTTATAGTCTTTGCCGCGCAGAAATATAATGGATTAGTCGTTCTCCAGCACAATAACCGTTATGTTGTCAATACCACCGTTTTCATTGGCTCTTCTCACAAGCTCTTCACAGGCATCTTCAGGATGTTTCGAATTCAGCGTCACTTCGAGGATTTCTTCGTCGGACAGCATGTTGGTAAGCCCGTCGGTACAAAGCACAAAAATATCTTTCTCATAAATATTGCAGTTGATAATATCGACCTTGATGTCTTCCGCGCATCCCAATGCCCTTGTTATTATATTCTTCTGCGGATGATTTTCTGCTTCTTCCCTGGATAATGTGCCGGATTTCACAAGTTCCTCCACGAAGGAGTGGTCGGTGGTTATCCTGATTATTTCATTATTCCTGACAAGATATACTCTGCTGTCGCCTATGTGTCCGATATAAAGCTTGTTGCCGCAGGGCACTGCCAGTATCAGCGTTGTGCCCATGCCCAAATTGGAACGGTCTATGTTTGCAGAGTTGTAAACCTCAAGATTTGCCTTTTCTATAACTTCCTTTATTGAAGCGGTTACGGTGGTTTCATCGGCAAAAATTTCGGGATTGTTTGTTATATAATTGGCAATGAAATCAACAGCCGTTTTGCTCGCCACTTCGCCGGAATTATGCCCGCCCATGCCGTCGGCAATAATGAAAGCTACGGGAATATCGGAATGTCCGAAAACTATGCTGTAACTATCTTCATTCTTTTCTCTTAATCGTCCTATGTCGGTTTTAGCTCCGAATTTCATTCAATCACTCCCAACAGGTCGTTCCTTTTCCCGCGCTTCCATAAATCCTTTTCTCAACTGCCCGCAGGCGGCATTTATGTCCGCGCCCATTTCACGGCGAACGGTTGCGTTTATACCGAATTTCTCGAGGTTATTCCTGAAACGTTCAATATTCTGCCTCGAGCTGCGATTGTAGCCCGTACCCTCAACCCTGTTCACCGGTATCAGATTGACATGGCAAAGCAGGCCCTTAATCAATTCCGCAAGCTTATAAGCATGCTCCTCGGAATCGTTCAAGCCTGCAATTACAGCGTATTCGAATGTTATTCTTCTGTTAGTCGCCTTAACATATATCTTACATGCTTCAATTATTTTGTCAATAGAATACATTCTATTAATTGGCATTAGCCTGCTTCTCAGCTCGTCATCTGGTGCATGGAGGGACACGGAAAGGTTGACCGGGATGTTTTCTTCTGCCAGTTTTAAAATGCCCGGAACAAGCCCGCACGTCGATATGGTTATATGCCTGTACCCGACGTTCAGTCCTTCGGGGGAGTTTACAAGCCTGAGAAATTTAAGTACATTGTCGTAATTGTCAAAGGGCTCTCCTATTCCCATAATGACTATGTTTCCGATTCTTTCGCCGCAGTCTTTCTGCATTGTCACAACCTGGCCCAGTATTTCTCCCGCCGTGAGGTTTCTCGAAAATCCCGCTCCGGTTGATGCGCAAAAACTGCAGCCCATCCTGCATCCGGCCTGGGAGGAAACGCAGGCCGTAAGCCCGTGCTTGTATTTCATCAGCACGCTTTCGATCACATTGTCGTCACAGAGTTGAAAAACATACTTGACCGTTCCGTCGATTTTCGACTCGAGCCTGTGAACTATCCCAAGCGTGCCGGTGACTGCCTTTTCCCCAAGCATTTCACGCAGTACTTTGGGTATGTTTGACATCCCGTCGAAGCTTTCGACTCCCGAGTTTATCCACTGCATTACCTGTTTTGCGCGGTATTTTTCAAATCCGAGACCCGTTATGAATTCCTGCAGCTCTGCAAAATCAAGGTCCATCAGGTTTATTTTCCGTTCCATCGTTCAACCACCAGTAAACCTTTATCTGTGCCCCGTTCACTTTATTCTCCTGAGCCGTGCAATGAAGAAACCGTCCACACCGTCAACATGGGGATACAACTGTACAAACCCCCTTGCCGCGGTTTCTTTTAAAAGCCCTTCAGGAAGCAGGCCGAAAATGTCATCGGCTGCAAAATTGTCGTTTTCGCCGAGGAACTCCGCCATCACGTCCTCGTTTTCTTCCTTCTGCACGGTGCAAGTGCTGTACACCAGTATCCCGCCCGGCTTCACGCAGGCGGACGCGGCCCTGAGAATCTTCATCTGCAGCATCCTTATTTCTTCCGTGTCCTTTTCGCTCCTGCTCCACTTGATGTCGGGCTTTCTCCGAATAATGCCAAACCCGGTGCACGGAGCGTCCACAAGGACGTAATCCGCCTTATCCCTCAGGTTTTCATCGGTAATTGCCGCATCGAATATTTCCGTTTTTATTATGCCCGTTCCGAGCCTCCCTGCGGCTTCTTCCACAAGCCTGATTTTGTGCGGATGAATATCCCTTGCTATCACGGTGCCCTTATTCTCCATAAGCTCCGCAATATGCGTTGCTTTTCCTCCCGGAGCGCTGCAGACATCGAGCACCAGGCTGCCCGGTTTTGGGTCGAGAATCCTTGATACAAGCATGGAGCTTTCATCCTGCACCTGGAACAATCCATCCCTGAATTCCGCCGACGCCGTAATTGAACCGGGGTTTTTGACAATCAGCGCCTCAATGTTGTATCGGCCGTTCTCCGTAATATATCCCTTTTCCCGCAGTATTCCCGCCAGCGTTTCCCTGTCAGTTTTCAGCCTGTTCGCCCTGATGGTGAATTCCGGTTTGGCATTGTTGGCTTCAAGCAATCTTTCTGTAAACTCTTCTCCGAAACGCTCAATCCAGTTCCTGACGAGCCACTCGGGATGGGAATACCTCACGGACAGGTGCCTGGCAGGATCAGCGCTCCTGTCAGGGTATTCGGCCTGGGCGCCCGTTGCCGCAATTTTCCTGAGAACAGCGTTGACAAATCCGCTTGAAGCTTTATGGCCGTATTTCTTCGCCAGGTTGACGCTTTCGTTGCACGCCGCGGAAACGGGCACCCTGTCCATGTACATCAGCTGGTATATCCCCAGCCTCAGTATGTTCAATATCCATCGTGACAGTTTCCTCATCGGGATATCCGAGTATTTTTCAATGAGGTAGTCAATCGTCAGTTTATGGGAAACCGTACCGTAAACAAGGTCAGTAATAAAGGCCCTGTCAATATCCTTAAGCCCATGGGAATCCAGGTGTTTGCTTAAAGCGATATTTACATAGGCCTCTTTTTCATTTACTTCATATAAAATTTTAAGCGCGGTTTCACGGGGTTTATCCACTTTCATGGCACTTGTTCAGTATTTCAGTCCCTTCTTCTGTTCCCGGCAAGAAGTATCAGCCTCAGCAGGTTTGCCACGGCGACCGCGGCTGAAGCAACGTAGGTCAGCGCAGCTGCTCGCAGCACTTTTTTTGCCGGCCCAATCTCTTCCCTCGTCAGGGCGCCTTCATATTCCAGCGCCGCTATTGCGCGCCTGCTCGCGTCAAATTCCACGGGCAGCGTAACAATCAGAAAAGCCACTGCGGCGGTAAACAGGAGAATTCCGCCGTAAAGCAGGAAATCCGAATTGAATATCAGTCCGAATATGGCAAGATAGGGTCCCAGGCTCGAACCGATATTTGCAACGGGCACGAGCGTGCTCCTGAGAGCCAGCGGCGCATATCCGACCTTGTGCTGTATCGCATGCCCCGTTTCGTGGGCCGCAACTCCTATTGCCGCAACTGAACTCCGGGAATATACCGGTTCCGAAAGCCTTACTACCTTGGTTCTCGGGTCATAATGGTCAGTCAGCTCGCCGCGGATAGGTTCGACGGCCACATCATACAAACCGTTCCTGTCGAGGATGATCCTCGCCACGTCAGCACCCGTATAGCCGCGCAGCGTTTTATATGTCCTGTACCTGTTAAAGGTGCCTTTTACCTTGAACTGGGCATACAGCGCAAACAAAAAGGCCGGCACCACAAGCAGCAGGTAATATTGATCGAATCCGTAAAACAGACCCATGCTATCTCCTCCTTTGCATTTTAATTTCAACATGAGCTCAGTATTTGCCCCGGGACAATCTCGTGTCCGCATATATACTCACAAACGGCCATTCTTCTGCAATTGCTGAATTGCAGTTCCCTGATGACAACCGTTCCCAGGCCGCAGGCTACGGAAATACCGTCCCTGTTAACGGACAGGATTGTGCCGGGCGCCTTCCCGGCAGTATCGTCTTTGACGGAGGTGCGCCACACTTTCATTTTTTCACCGTTATAAAAAGTATATGCTCCGGGCCAGGGATTTGTCCCCCTGACCAGGTTGTGTATCTCCCTAGCGCTCCTGGACCAGTCAATGCATCCTATGTTTTTGTCGAGCATTTTTGCATAGGATGCCTTGTCGTCATCCTGCCTGGTACGTGTCAGAGTGCCGGCATTTAACCTGGCAAGGGTTTCCCTGAGCACGGCGGCGCCGAGCACCGCCAGGATGTCATGCAGCTCCCCCGCCGTCATGTCCTCGGTTATCTCTACCTCTTTCTGAAGCAGGATATCGCCGGTATCGAGCCCTTCGTCCATGAGCATCGTCGTGATGCCCGTTTTGGTTTCCCCGTTGATAATGGCCCACTGAATCGGCGCAGCACCCCTGTAATGAGGCAATAGCGAGGCATGGACGTTAATGCACCCGAAACGGGGCAGTTCCAGGACCTCCCTGGGCAATATTTTGCCGTAGGCTGCTGTTACAATGAGGTCAGGGTTCAATTCCTTCAGCTGTGCAATAAAATCTCCGCATTTCACCTTTTCCGGCTGCAGCAGCCTGATGCCCCTTGCCGTCGCATATTCGGCAACAGGCGGAGGAGTAACCTTTTTTCCCCTGCCCTTCGGTTTGTCCGGCTGTGTGACAACTGCCACCACTTCGTAATTTTCTTTTACAAGCATATCGAGAGAGGGAACGGCAAATTCCGGCGTTCCCATGAATACAACCTTCATTGGCAATTCACTCCGAGCCTGTTTTTTAGCCTATTCATCTTTTTCCACGTAGCGGATTACCTTGTCGCGGAACAGGATTCCATCAAGATGGTCAAGTTCGTGGCTCAGGCAGACGGCCAAAAGCCCCGTTCCCTCAATGGTCCTTTTCACGCCGTTTGCGTCGAGGTACTCCACCTTTATTTTTTCCGGCCGTTTAACCTCGCCGTAAACGCCGGGAATGCTGAGGCATCCTTCAACATTGATCTGCTCCCCTGACTGTTCCAAAATCCTGGGGTTTATCAGTTCAATCAGGCCTTCTCCGATATCAATCACCACCACGCGGCGGAGCACTCCGACCTGGGGCGCGGCCAGGCCGATTCCGTCAGCCTTGTACATCGTTTCTGCCATATCCTTGAGCAACGTGCGTATCCTGTCATCCACCACATCGACTTCACGCGCTTTCTTTCTTAAAACTTCGTCGCCTTCGCAAACTATGTTTCTGACTGCCATTAACCTATCACTCCATCAATCTGTCATTTGGGTGTTGCTTTTTTTATCTAAAAATTTCGCTGTTTCAGCTCATCGTATTATTTCGTTTCATGATTGTTTGATTCCCTGGCTGTTTTGTTTTCTTTCCGTGGTTATTTGTTTCTTTCCGTGTTTATTTTGTTTCTTTCCCTGGCTATTTTGTTTCGGATTCGTTTTATTAATGTACTATATTATCATTTCATGTTGCCTAAATTACTCCTTTATATGCATATGCCCTGGTGTTTGACATAATGCCAAGGGATTCGCTGCACAGCACGTGCCCCATATTTTATATACCAAATTTGGCCTGGGTGCAATCAATTTTACCATCACCGCTACATGCCTGTGCCGCAGCATCGAAAACGATTCGTAGACCAAGCCTGCGAAAGGACCACTCCTGGCGGGCGCGGGAGGCGCAAAAAAATAACAGCGCAAATAACCGCCTATATAAGTATTATAGCATACCGGCAGGATTGATATCCACCGACAGGTCAACGGCGCGCCTGCCTTTAATAGTGTTCCACTCGTCAGAGATGTGGGCAAAGGCTTCCACGAGCATTTTTTTGCTCGCGCACTTGATAATTATTCTCCATATGTAGTTGCCCCTGAGCCTGATGAAAGGCGACCTTGCGGGACCGTACAATTCTGCCTGTGCGCTGTTTTCCCCAAAAAAGTCCCTGAGACGCACGGCAATTTCCCTCGATGCGTCGGAAACCGTCCTGTCATTAGTCCCCCTGAGCTTAACCAGGCCTATATTTGTAAATGGCGGATAAACGAGGGCCTTGCGCAGACTGATTTCCTGCCGGTAAAAAGCGTGGTAATCATGGTTTTTCGCTGCCTGTATGCTGAAATCCTCGGTATTGTACGCCTGTACAATTACCCTGCCGGGCATGTCACCGCGGCCGCAGCGTCCCGCCACCTGGGTAATCAGCTGGAAGGTCCTCTCCGAAGAATTGTATTCACCCGTATTCAGCAAACTGTCGGCGGCAAGCACCCCCACGAGCGTGACGTTGGGAAAATCGTGCCCTTTCGCAATCATCTGTGTCCCAACGAGCACGTCGATGTTCTTCTCCCTGAAGGCGGTCAATATTTCCTCGTGGGAGTTCTTTCCCGTGGTGGTGTCCATATCCATCCTGATTACGGAACAGCCGAATTGCCTTTTCAACTCCTCCTCGACCTTTTGAGTGCCCACGCCGAAATGCCTGATGTAATTGCTGCCGCATTGGGGACAGGTTTCAGGATTTTTGACCGTATATCCGCAGTAGTGGCAAATGAGCCTGTCGTCCCTGGCATGGTATGTCAGGTTAATGTTGCAATATACGCATTTCATGACATACCCGCATTTTCTGCACAGCACAAAGGTGGAATGACCGCGCCGGTTTAAAAACAGTATTGTTTGCCGGCGCTCCCTGAGGTTCCGGCGTATTTCCCCGGCCAGGAGATTGCTGAAAATACTGCGGTTGCCTCTGTCCAGCTCATTTCTCATGTCAACTATGGTTACCTCTGGCAGCAGCAGGCGGTTGGGTCTCGTATTCATTTCAAGAAGCGCAATTTTCCCGTTTACGGCGCGGTAATAGGTCTCCACGGAAGGTGTTGCTGAACCGTACAGCAGCAGTGCGTTATTGGCAATGCACCTGCGGCGGGCAATTTCCCTGGCGTTGTATTTCGGCGTGATCTCGGACTTATAAGTGTTTTCATGCTCTTCATCTATAATTATAAGACCTATTCTTTCGAGCGGGGCGAAAACGGCGGACCTTGCCCCGACCACCACATCTATTTTCCCCTGCCGTATCAGTCTCCACTGGTCGTACCTTTCGCCCAGCGAAAGCCTGCTGTGCTGCACCGCAACGCTTTCGCCGAACCTGCTCCTGAACCTTTCGACCATCTGGGGCGTCAGCGATATTTCGGGCACAAGCACTATGGCCTGTTTACCGCTTTGCAGGCATTTCTGTATCAGCTGCAGGTATACTTCCGTTTTCCCGCTTCCAGTAACCCCATGAAGGAGCGCCTCGCTGAAAATGCCCTCGTCCATTTTTCCCGCGAGATAATCAATGGCCTTTTGCTGTTCCCCGGTAGGTTTCAGCGGCCCGGTCCTGGCAATGCCTTGAAGGCCAGCCGGGTTCCTGACCAGTTCAATATCCCTGAAATCTATGTATCCGTTTCTTTTCAGCGTGTCAAGCACCCCTGCCGAAACATCGGCGTACCTCAATATTTCGGAAACGGGCAAACAGTCGTTTTCAAGCAGAAGCTCCAGCACCCTTATCTGCTGGATCCTCTTCAGGTTATTGTTTTGTATTTCTTCCAGTATTTCTTCGCGGGGTCTTGCCAGGTAAGCCGCCTTCGCAGTCTTTTCCCTGACCTTCATCCCGTATTCTTCTTCCATGGTGAAAATCCCCGATTCCACGAGGGAGTTGAGTACCCTGGAGAAGCTCTTAAATCCGGCTTTTGCTTTGAGTTCATCGAGCTCCATCTCCCCGCCGGCTTCCTTCACAAGGTCCACGAGCAGCTTCTGGTTTTTTCCGAGCTTTAATTCAGGCGCAGCATTTTTTAATACAACGGTCTTCATGCTTTTAATGCCTATGCCCGGTGGCAGCATGGTCTTGGCCGCGTCCGCAAAAGTGCATACGTACCTTTCCTTCATCCAGAAAGCCAGTTCAAGAAGTTCCGGTGTCAGAACCGGTTCCTCATCGAGTATCCTGCTTATTGACTTCAAATCTTCAACCGGGGATTCCTGCGAAAGCCTGTAAACATATCCTTCCACAGCCCGGTTGAATTTCCCGAAAGGCACGATCACTCTCATGCCCCGTTTTATCAGGCTCTCTGCTTCTTCCGGGACGATGTAGCTATATTCCCTGTCAAATTCCCTTGTCGAGGGACTTACAAATACTGATGCTATCATCGAAACTCCTCCAGGCTGAGCCCGCGGATAAGTTCTTCGAGGACTGACCTGTAATAATTGTCGGGCAGCCGTTCCAGCGCCGCCAAACCTCTTTCAATATATTTTTCAAGCAGCCTCGCCGCTCTTTCAATACCTCCCGACTGTCTCACGAGTTCGATCAGTCTCCCGGCATTCTCACTGTTTCGCTCTCCTTCAAAGAAAGCCCTGAACTCATTTTTCAACTGAGGATTGTTTTGAATTGAATATATGGCAGGAAGCGTTACGACGCCTTCAATCAAATCCTTGCCCACGGGTTTCCCTTCCGTTGCAGTAGTGGATATGAAATCCATCAGGTCATCCCTTATCTGGAATGCTACACCGTAGGAATATCCGTAAACAACAAGGTTCCGCGTTACATCGGGTGAACACTTGCCCGCGTAGGCTCCGAGACTGCAGGCCGCTCCGAACAACACCGCGGTCTTTCTTCCGACCCTTTTCAAATATCTTAACACGCTCACGTCAATGCTGTCCCTGTCCCTGTACTGGTCAACATCCCCTTCGCATATGGACTTGATTGCCTTCGCGATGAGTTCGAGCTTTTCCGCCGGCAGTACTCCCGAAAGCATCAGGACTGCCCTTGTAAACAGGTAATCCCCGGCATAAACGGCCATATTTATTCCGTGTTGCCGGCACAGGGTTTCCCTGCCGCGGCGAAGTCCCGCACAGTCGATGACGTCATCGTGTATAAGCGTGGCCGTGTGGAGGATCTCAACGGCTCCGGCCATCGACAAAACCCTTTTTCCCTTGTTTTTTCCGAATTTGGACGCAATAAGGACGAGGGCCGGCCTGATTCTTTTGCCCCCGGCGCTGAACTGCTCTGCAATGACGCGGGACAAAAGACTGTTTCTTGATACCACGGACTCCTCAATCAGTTTTTCAACCTTCTGCAGTTCCTTTTTAATTACCGGATGTCTGTCCCAGAAATCCATATCTCTCTCCCAGTCTTTAAATTGATAATCCGGCCTTATCAAGAGCCCTTTTCAGAAAGGTGCTGCACAATCCCACAAAAAATCCCATAATTATGCCGGAAATAATGAGCACGGGCAAATAGCCGAACACCGAAACGCTTTTCATTACAAGGCTCGCCACCGCCAACTGGCCGATGTTGTGGGTTACCGAACCTGCAATGCTTATGCCGACCAGGCTGAATACCTTCGAAAACTTCCTGTAAAGCAGCGCCATTACAAGCGTGCTCAGTATCCCGCCCGTTACGCTGAAAAGCAAAATCACAGGACCTCCGGTAAAAAATGAGGCCATGACGGTGCGAAGCAAAACTATAAGAAACGTTTCGGCAGTTGTAAAATAAACGATCGCCATTATCGTAACAATATTCGCAAGCCCCAGTTTTACGCCGGGCACCGGCACCGGAATCGGGAACCAGGACTCTGCCACGGACAATACAAGGGCCTGTGCTATCATTATGGAAATTAATACAATACGCCTGGTTTTTCTCATCATTTCTCCTGACATCAGTAAGCAATTCCGTCGGTTGCAGTGTCTTCGCCTTCAATTACAATCATAGCCTTGTTGGGCAGGCACACGGCCGTTTCTCCGCGCAGTGAAATCCATCCGGTATTCACGCACAGCCTGTCAGGGCAGTCCGCGTCCTGGAACCGAATGCGGCCCTTTTCCACCGCAATGACATTGCTGTATTTACCTTCAAGCCGGACCAGTTCGGTCCCGGCAACACTGTTCAAATCAATTTTTTTCACTACCTCATTGTTTAGCTTTATCACCGCGACGGCGCCGTCCCCGGAGCTCCTCGTCAAATTAATTATATAATACCCGGCGGCAACAACAAGAATCATTACCGCGACAAGTACAATGTCACCTTTCCTCAACATACTCATATTCCTTGCTTTCATCTTCAAAAATGAATTTTCCCTTCAATCCGTCTGTAACATAAATCTTTTTGTCGACGTCAATAAATACAGCCTCCACTCCATCAAGGCTTTCCACCAGCTCCATTCCCTTTTCCAGCCCCAGCACAAAAGCCGCGGTGGAAAGCGCGTCGGCATCAATGGAACTGTCGGTGATGACCGTAACGCCCATGAGGCCGGAATCGGCGGGCCGTCCCGTCCTGGGATCAATTATATGATGGTACCGTACCGAATCCTCGATAAAATATCTCTGGTAGTCTCCCGATGATACCACCGTTTTGTCTGTTACTTCCACAATGCCTACTATCTTCCCTATCGGCGCCCTCGGATTCTGGATCCCGATTTTCCACGGCGTGCCGTCGGGTTTTGATCCCAGCACCTTTACGTTTCCGCCAAGGTTGATGATCGCCGATTTAATCCCATGTTTTTTGTATATTTCAATGGCACAGTCGGCCGCATAGCCTTTCGCTATTCCGCCGAGATCCACCATCTGGCCTTCCCTCTTGAGCATCGCCCTGTTTGACGATTTGTCAATCAGCAAATCATTGTAATCCGTCAGCGATACGAGATTTTTGAGCTCATCATCCCCGGGTATTCTTTGATTGTCCGTGGAGATTCCCCAAGCCTTCACCAGGGGCCCGACGGTAATATCAAATGTGCCGCCGCTCAAGTCTGAAAATTCTTTCGATTTTTCAAGCACATATATAGTCTCGGGACTAAGCTCAACCCAGCTTTTTCCCGAATTGTCATTCAATTTTTTAATTTCGCTGCCCTCCGCGTCAAGACTCATCAAACCCTCAATTCCAACTATTTTGTCCATGGCTTCGCGTGCGGCTTTTTCGGCATTTTCCCCGTAAACCTTTTCCGTTATTATTGTACCCATGTGAAATTCCTGCATGCTGTAATGCGGTTCTTCCCCGCGGCTGCAGGACGTGACAATTAAGGGAACGATCAGCAAAAAAAATATCTTAATAATTGATTTTGTTCGCATAAATTCACCTTGCTGATTATACTGTTTTCATTGCGCTACAAATACATTATATATTATACCGACAGTATATCAAGAACAGACGCATAAACTCGATTGCCGACAAATTCACTTTTTTTTCGCCTGTATTGTAAAAAGAGTAAAATAAGGTGTAATGACGTAAATTTGGAGTATTGCGGTCTGATTGTTTTTATAATAGAATCAAAAAGTCAGAATATTTTTTTGATAAAAATATGCAATAAATGTTTCTCCGGTAAACATTGTTGGAATACTAACAATGATTTTAATTGCCGGAATATTAACAAAGATTTTTATATGAACCCTAATGATAAATATTTATCAAACTGAAATTTATGGAGGTATATAGTCGATGGCCAAAAAGATCATTATACTCGGAGCCGGTTATGCCGGTGTGGAAGCAGCGCTTACGCTCCAAAGAAAAAAGCGCAAAAGCGATGATTTGGAAATCGTCCTGATTGACAAGAATTCGTACCATACGCTGCTCACGGAGCTTCACGAAGTTGCCGGAAACAGGATTGACGAAGAAGGCGTCATTGTGCCTCTGAGAGACATCTTCCGGTATACCGACGTCAAGTTGGTCAAGGACGAAATCAACAGCTTTGATTTCGAAAACAACTTAATTGCCTCCGAAACCACCCAGTACAAATATGACTACCTTATACTTGCGGCCGGCAGCGAACCTAATTTTTACAATATAGAAGGCCTCAAGGAGCATGCATTTACCTTGTGGTCCTACAACGACGCCATAAGGATAAGAGAGCATATAAAGGAATGCTTTGTCAAAGCTTCCCAGACCGATGACAGTGAAAAACGCAGGAGCCTGCTCACCTTTGTCGTTGGAGGCGGCGGATTTACGGGAGTTGAAATGATCGGCGAACTGGCGCAGTGGGTGCGGGTTCTGTGCAGCGAGTATGACATTCCCAGGGACGAGGTCAGGCTTGTACTGGTAGAAGCGCTGGACAAGATTCTTACCCATCTGAAGGAACGCGGAATCCAAAAGTCCCTTGATTACCTGACAAGAAAACTCAAGGTCGAAGTCCGTACCAACAGTCCCGTAACCAAAGTCACTGCAGACAGCGTCGAGCTCAAGGACGGTACGGAGATAAGCACCAAAACCCTCATCTGGACCGCCGGCGTAAAAGCATGCGGTATCACAAACGGGATGAATCTTGACAAAAACGGCAACTGCAGGATAGTTGTAAATGAATATGCGCAGACCCAATATCCGAACGTGTATGCCGCAGGAGACATTTCCGCTTTCCAAACCGAGCACGGGACACTGCCCGCCCTGGTTGAGTCAGCGCTTCAAACCGGACATGGTGCAGCATTGAACATCCTCGCCGAAATTCGTGGACAGGAAAAGCGAAAAATCACGCCCAAGCTTCACGGCGTCATGGTTTCCGTCGGAAGCACGTTCGCGGTTACGAACATCATGGGAATGCAGCTTATCAGGCCCCTTGCCGTGCTGATGAAATTTTTCGTGAATATACACTACCTTTTCGGAATAGGCGGATTCGAACTGGTTATCAAGTATATCAAGCATGAGCTGCTTCACAAGAGGCACAGAAGAACCCTGCCGGAAAAACACCTTACAGAGCTTACGCCCACATTCTGGCTCGTGCCCCTCAGGCTTTTCCTTGGATACTCGTGGCTGATGGAAGGCATTAAGAAAGTCCAGGACAACTGGCTTACAAAGGCCATTCTGGCAGGCAGGGCCACCGACGCGCAGACAAGTGCTTCGGTATCCGAATCGGGCGAAGCGGTGTTCAGGCTTGTATACGACCACACTCCGCAATGGTACGAATGGATTGTTGACAATATAATAGTTCCCAACGCGCTGTTCTTCCAGATAATGATCGTTTTGGCCGAAATCGGGCTCGGCCTGGCCTTCATTACCGGTACATTCACTTTCATCGCCGGTCTCGGCGCCTTAGCGCTCAATGTGAACTTCATACTTTCAACGGGCCTGTATCCCGAGCAGTGGTGGTACATTCCCGCGGCGATATGCATGCTGGCAGGCGCCGGCAGAGCCTTCGGAGTGGACCATTACCTTATGCCGTATCTTATGAGACAGTGGAGATACTTTAACAGAAGAAGGCGGATTAAACTGTTTTTGTTCAAATAACCACATAAATAAAAAAGCATGAAAAAGCTCCCGGATCCGGGAGCTTTGTTTATTTCTTTTTCATAACCATTCTTTTTTCAATCCTTAAACCAGTTATTACTACCTTTCTTCACCGGACACGGCGCTGCCTTCCCTTTTCGCCACAAGTTCCATCTTGGATATTGAAACCTCGTAGGCAGTTTTGGTTACAACCTCGCCGTTCTCGTATTTCTTCTGGTACTCCCTGCTCTGTATCCTTCCCCAGATCTTGATGTTGTCACCCACTTCAAGGGTTTCGGAGTACCTCGCGTTTCTTCCCCACGCAATGCAGGGTATGTAATCGGATTTATTGTAAGGCCGGTTTACAGCCAGCAAAATATCGGTTATTTCTCTTCCGAAAGGGGTGGTCCTGTAAATGGGTTTTTTACATATAAATCCGTTAAGAAATATCTGGTTGGGATTTTTGATGACAGTGTCTTCTTCCAGGAACTCGATCTCCCTTGCAAAAACGGTCAGTATCAGGCGGTTCCCCTCATTGCTGTAACTGTTGTATGACCTGAACTGCCCGTCGATTTTGACATGCTTTCCGATTTCCAGCTCCTCTTTCTGAATAAGACGCTCTGAAATGGTAACGGGTATTCTGTCGAAAGTTTTGCTCAGTCTCGGGACTTCAAGCAGGAAGCTGTAAAACCCCTCACCGTAGACCTCATGACTAAATTCTGCATTGGAAATAATCCTGCCGGATACGGTCACCACATTGTTTTCAATGACGTTGCCGACCATCCGCCCCCCACTCTCCTCTCTTTTGCTCCTGTGCATTAAATGCTTTATCTATTGTATTTTTATTCCCCCGAGCCTTACTTTAGAAGTAAAAAACGGTCTGAAACCAGGCATTACACAATAAAAGCACTGCCATTTCGCATGGTGCCTGAAATTCACTAAATTTTGCTAAATTTACAGGATTATTATACCATATAACTGAAAATAATTATATTACATATTTTTCGACTTGAAAATCCCTAAAAGAACATATTTATTTGTTGAAATGGAAATCAGAGGACAGGTCTCTTCAGCATTTAGCAAAATCGTTTATAGCAAGACGGTTAAGGTCAATATCATTAACAGCCGCGAAAGTTGCTGCCGCCAGCAGGGTATAAGCGTCATATTCGCCTGCCGGCAGCTTGATTATATACTCCTGGGGTTCGAGGCTCCTGCCTCCCCTTGTGGGAAGGGTCCTCTGCAGGCAAAACAGAAAACTGTCCTTGTATATGCCCTCGCCGGTGCTCGAGGTTGTTACGCTCGCCCTGGAATTGAAGCCGTAAGTAATGGTATACAGCTTCAATCCCCTGAGGCGCCGTATCAGTTCAGTATTATCCGCGCTCACGATAACGATACCGTTATCATCGAGAAGTCCGTGCAGCCGCGCGACAATGTCCGGCGACGGATCGTTTCCGTCGGTTCTGTCCCTGCACTCGCGGTCGACGTAAACAATAAAATCCAGTTTGAGTCCGCCCGGAGGAATGTGGCACTCTTCTGAATTAATGCGCAACAGAAGCATGTCGGTGCCCGCATCTGAAAGGTATGCAACATTTTCCCCGCAGGCCCTGGGCGTTTCAGCCCAAAAACTGCTCAAATCCTGCAACACAACTTTTCGGTTGCATGATTTCATTATATTGTAAATGAGATTTGAAGCCTTGTCGCCGCTTTCAACAATACCTGCCAGGAGCATTGTAAAACCTCGTTTCAATTGAATTTCTTCAATTGTTTTGTAAGTTTATAATGCTCCAAAAGCACAATTTTATGTAATTTAAATTTCAGTTCTGTTTCTTTTTCTGGCGTCCCGTGAAATCAATAATATAGTCTTCCTTAATTATAAGTTCTGACACCGGCGCGAACGAGTAGCCCATGGCTCGAAGTTCCTTTATGATATCCCGCAGAATGTGTGCGGTGTGAGCAGTATCGTTGTGGAAAAGAAGTATTGAACCGTTCTGCACTTTGCTTCTTATCCGCTCCCTGATGGTTTCGGGCGTAATCTCGGGTTTCCAGTCAAGGGAGTCCACGTCCCACTGTATCGTGTAATACCCCAATTCGCGCGCAGTTCTGATAACAGTGTCACTGTAATCGCCATAGGGAGCCCTGAAAAGATTGGTTCTTTTGCCCGTAAGCTGTTCCAGGAAATCGGTGCACCTGGTCAGTTCCTCCCTGATTGCGTCGCTGCCGAGCGAACCCATTTTGGGGTGCGACCATGAATGATTTGCCACGTCATGGCCACCGGCAGCAATCTGCTTTACCGAGTCGGGATATTTTTGAGCCCACTGGCCCACGAGGAAGAAAGTGGCCCGTACTCCTTCCTCCCTGAGGATTTTCAGTATATCGGGTATGTCATCGGCGCCCCAGGCGCAGTCAAAGGTAATGGCCAGTTTTTTCTCCGGAACTTCCACGGAATATATCGGAAGCTCTTTTTGACTGTTGAAAACATCCATAACTTCCGTCTTTAAAGAAACAGCCGCAACGACAATGCAAACTGCGAAAACAAATACCAGGGCTGCAATCAGTACGCTGCGGAAATTCAACACATAAATCTTCATGGCCACTCTCCCGAAACAAATGGTATATCAGTATATAGATATTCATTTATTTCGGTTATATGTCCGTATAAGTCCCGTATTATACCGTGGCCTGGCTTGTGTGTAACGTTTATTTTCTGCGCCACTTTGCAGGATGCTTTTGTGTTTGATGTCATACGCAGGGCAAGGCTGAACAGTTAAAAATATCTGCTGATGCCTGGACAGTATGGGCTGGGGCTCAATATCGGTAATTTGCTTTGGCAAAGTGTGCATGTATCGTACTGGATATGGAACCATTCTCTGCACCTGCACTATACCTTAAAACGCAGCTCGTAAAACTGCCGCACCCATTCAGGATACGATTTATATTCTCCACCTTTCTTTATTGCTTCAAGCGTGCGTTTTCCAACGCGTTTATCCATAATCGCGAAAACACGTATCAGATAATTGTCACTCTGCAGTGCGTCCTTAATGGGAAGTTGCAGAAATTCCATCGCGGCTTCGAGAAAATCATAATCGGATAAGATTGCATCACGGTTCCATTTTTGCTTAAGCTCCGGTGCTTCCCAATCCCAAGCGCCCGTTTCTTTCCATAGTTCATAGGTGTCCTTCTCCTGCCTGCGCATTTCCACCCATGAAAAATTGACCAATTCTCTTCCGTCCAGCCGAATTGAAGCTCTTCCGTATGAATTGTGCACCTCGTGATACCTTGTAAGAAAATATGTTATTCTGTTTTTCAGAGGCCCGCAAAGCTGTTCTGTCAGTTTCTTCTTAAGATCCGACCAGGATTTGTAATGTTTCATAACCTTCCTCTTTTTTCCGGATTCTATAAATTTAATTATATCTTACTACCTTGGAGTGTAAACACCTGGATTAGCTTATCAAGGATTAGATCAAAGATATTGATGATTATCAAAGAACGTGTTAAAAACCTTATGGAAAGCACCATTCAGGCAGGCACCAACCAAAAAATATCCAATTTTTATTTAAATACTCATGGAACATAGATAAACAACGTTTTACAGCAGCGGGAATCAAAATCGTTTTTAACACAATTGAACCGTTTATTTGTGTCATCTCCAGGTTTTCTTACAAGTTTATTAACTCTTGCTCGTTATGCATATATCATTATAACTCTTGAACCTGTTGTACTTGCTATCAAATAGTTTCTCACATATTTTTCACCACCTGTATATCCATAATAACGAAAGCCAGTTTATCCTTGTCCTGGCAGCACACATATATCCATACCTGTATCTGTCATACCTGTATCTATCCCCGACTAACAGCGTTTTTCATGGTACGCACGTATTCCACAACATGGGGCACACATTCACTGCCATACTTTTCAATAATTTTCACGATGGCGCTTCCCACAATCACACCGTCTGCAAACTCTGCCATTCTTGCCGCCTGCCCGGGTGTCGAAATGCCAAAGCCTATGGCACAGGGTATGTCGCTCACTTCTTTAACAAGTCTCACCATGTCCTTCACATCATCGCTGATTTTATCCCTCATACCGGTAACCCCCATTGACGATACGCAATAAATAAATCCTTCGGCCTCCCTTGCAATCCTCTGAATGCGTTTACCGGAAGTGGGCGCAATCATGGAAATCAGCGTTATCCCGTATTTCCTGCAGTAAGGCATGAGCTCGTCCCTTTCTTCAAAAGGCAGGTCGGGGACAATCATCGCGTCCACCTGCACTTCATGGCAATTCCTTAAGAATCGCTCCACGCCATAGGCATATACAGGATTGACATAAGTCATGAAAGCTACAGGCACATCGCATGCCTTTCGTACACGCATGAGCATGTCAAATATGCTGTCAACGGTTACGCCGCCGGCCAGGGCCCGTTCACTGGCATTTTGAATCACCAGCCCTTCGGCGACGGGATCGGAAAACGGTATGCCGAGCTCGATCAAATCGGCGCCGGCCGCTGCCATTTGCATCACCAGCTGTTCCGTAATTTCTATCGAAGGATCACCCGCGGTAATAAACGGGATAAAGGCCTTTTTGCCTTCGAATACCTGCCTGAGCCTATTCATGTATATCCACCCCCCTGTAGCGTGCTATCGAGGCAACATCCTTGTCGCCTCTTCCCGAAAGGCCAACCACTATGATCTGATCACGGTTCATTTTTGGAGCCTCTTTTATTGCACAGGCAACCGCGTGGGCGCTTTCAATCGCGGGAATAATGCCTTCTGTCCGCGACAGGTATTCAAACGCTTCAACCGCTTCCTCGTCGGTAATCGGCACATACTCTGCCCTTCCCGTGTCTTTCAGGTATGCGTGCTCGGGACCTACGCCGGGATAATCAAGCCCCGCGGAAATTGAATATACGGGAGTAATCTGCCCGTACTCATCCTGGCAGAAATAAGACTTCATCCCGTGGAAAATCCCCACTTTACCGAGGGTCATCGTTGCGGCGTTCCTGTCCGTATGGATGCCGTGCCCGGCCGCTTCACAACCCACAAGGCGCACATCCCTGTCCTCAATGAAATCGTAAAAAAGGCCCATTGCATTGCTGCCGCCTCCGACACAGGCCACCAGCATATCAGGCAGCCTGCCTTCCTTCTCCAGTATCTGTTTTCTCACTTCACGGCCGATAATGCTTTGAAAATCGCGGACAATGGTAGGGAATGGATGAGGCCCCATTACTGAACCCAGCACATAATGGGTGTCCCTGACCCGCCTGCTCCACTCCCTCAGCGTTTCATTCACCGCGTCCTTCAGGGTTTGGGTGCCGCTTGTAACCACATGGACCTTGGCGCCGAGCAATTTCATCCGGTATACGTTAAGCGCCTGGCGCTCCGTGTCCTCCCTGCCCATGAAAATTTCGCATTCCAATCCGATCAGCGCGGCGGCGGTGGCCGTTGCGACGCCATGCTGCCCCGCTCCCGTTTCAGCTATTACCCGGGTTTTGCCCATATGTTTTGCAAGGAGCACCTGGCCCAACACGTTATTGATTTTATGGGAACCGGTATGGTTCAGGTCCTCGCGCTTTAAATAGATTTTTGCCCCGCCGAGATCCTTCGTCATTTTTTCTGCATAATACAGCAGCGAAGGCCGGCCGGCATAATTTTCAAGCAAATATTCCAGTTCCCCGTTGAACCTGGCGTCGTTTTTGAGCCGGTTGTACTCCTCTTCAAGTTCAATAACCGCGTTCATCAAAGTCTCCGGGATATATTGCCCTCCGTAGATTCCGAATCTCCCTTTCGACATGATCATCACCTTTCCTGGAATTCCTGATGCTCCGGTCCGTCCGGAGTCCCGTCCCTATATTCTCCTGCTTCGGTATGTCCGAAGCATCGTCCCTTGTTTCTTCTCATTAGTCTCACGCTGCTGTTCATCTTGAGATATACCTCTTTATTTTTAATACAATCCGCAAAGTCTTTTTCCCTAAGTTTCCTGTTGTTCGGACGTGTCCTGCTCCCTGTGCGCACTAACACTCAGGCGCCTTGTTTCCGCTACAATTTCCATTATCTTTGCCCGGTCCTTATATCCGCCGGTTTCCACGCCGCTGCTTACATCAACGCAGTAAGGCCTGCACTGTTCAATCGCCCGCCTTATATTCCCGGAATTAATGCCTCCGGCAAGAAAGTACGGTTTGTCGATGTCGGGAATCACCGACCAGTCGAAAACCATACCCGTACCGCCGTATTGATCCCGGTGATAAGCGTCCAGCAGCAGGTAGTCGCAGGACAAATCCATGGCTCTTAATACATCTTCCGGCTCCCTTACACGGACTGCCTTGATTATTTCATTGGAAACATGACTTCTGAGCCTTTGGATATAAGTCTCATCTTCATCGCCGTGAAGCTGTATTAAATCAATGACCCGGGAATTGCACAGCCTGACGATTGTTTCGATTTTTTCATTGACGAACACCCCTACTGCCTTAATTAAGGGATTCAGGCAAACTTTCAGCTCCCTGGCCTTATTCTCATCGATCCTTCTCCTGCTCCCGGCGAAAACAAAACCGACAAAATCGGGGAGGGCCTCGTTTACCGCTTCAATATCCTGCATTCTCGTCAAACCGCATATTTTGATCTTCGCCATCTGAACCTCCCTCCGCAGCTTAAGTTTCCAGGCCGGGCCATACAGCTTACGGACGCAGCATGCAAGTTCCCGCATACGGGTCCGGCCATTTCAGTTCACGGTCAGCGCGCTTCTCCCCTTAAATATGCCAGCATGGCCTTTTTATCATCGCTTCTCATCAGCGTCTCCCCGATCAATACTGCGTCTACTCCCGCTTTTTCAAGCATTGCGATGTCCTCGCGCGTTTGAATGCCGCTTTCGGCCACATAAACGACATTTTCAGGGACAAGCTTTCTTAACCTGATGCAATTGCGTATGTCAACCCTGAAGGTTTTCAGGTCCCGGTTATTCACACCTATTACCCTCGCTCCTGCATTAACCGCGGAAGCGACCTCCTCTTCCGTGTGGGCTTCCACGAGGGCGGAAAGCCCCAATTCATCGCAAATTCCAATATACCTTCGGAGCGTGTCGGTATCGAGCAGCGCGCAGATCAGCAAGACCGCATCGGCGCCGATCAATTTTGCTTCATAAATCATGTACTCATCGATAATGAAATCCTTCCTGAGTACGGGAACTTTTACCGATTCGCTTATTTCCCTGAGATACGCGTCGCTGCCCATGAAATACTCGGGCTCGGTCAACACCGAAATGGCGCTTGCGCCGGCGGCCTCATACTGCTTTGCAATTTCCCTGTAAGGAAAATGCGGCGCTATAATCCCCTTCGAAGGGGAAGCCTTCTTCACCTCGCAGATAAAAGACATGCCTGCATTCCGTAAAGCCTTTTCAAAGGCGAAATCTTCGCGGCTGTTGAACTTTTTTACCTTTCCTTCGTGAAATATCCGGGATTTCAGCTCATCAAGCGGCAATTTTGCCTTCGAGGCCTCGACCCGCGCCCTCGTTGCCGCGGCCAAAGTATCTAGTATCATGCCCGCACCAGCCTTTCTCTCAGCATTCCGTTCGCACCAGTCTTTCTTCCGGCAATATGTTTGCACAATATATCCTCGGCACAATGTTCACTCAATCTCTTCTGCAGCACACTCCTGCAGCATAGCACAGCATATTCCTGCAGCATAACATTCACATCATGCATTATGCTCACACCGGCTTTTCTCCGTGCAACAGACCTGCTTTTTCACCGGCAGCAGTCTGCTCAGCTGCACCCGTTTTCTTCGTTGGACAGCCTGACAAACCGGTTGAGCTGTTCCATCGCCCTGCCGCTGTCTATGATTTCTGCCGCCATCTTTACGCATTCGCGCAGCGTAATGTTGTCATAGAACATATAGAGGCAGACGGCGGAATTCAGAAGCACCGCATCCCTTTTCGGCCCTCTTTCTTCACCACTTAATATCCTCCTTGCAATATCCGCATTCTCCTGCGGGCCGCCGCCGGTTAAATCCTCGGGTTTGCAGTATTCAAAACCGAATTGCCGCGGGTCCAGGAAGAAACTGTTAAAATACCCGTGCTTCACTTCGCAGACGGTGGTTGAAGTTGTCAGCGATATTTCATCAAGCCCGTCATGGCCGTGCACGACCATCGCCTTTTTTACTCCCAGGTTGGAAAGCACCCTTGCCATGGGCTCCACGAGATTCTCGTCATATACGCCCAACAGCTGCAGGTTTGCATCGGCGGGATTTGCGAGGGGACCCAAAATATTGAAAATCGTGCGCACTCCGAGCTCTTTCCGCACCGGTGCGGCGTATTTCATTGAAGAATGGTACAGGGGCGCAAACATGAAGCAAATACCTATTTCTTTGAGGATTTTTTCGCTCCTTGAAACGGGAATATCAATTTTTACGCCGAGCGCCTCGAGCACATCGGCGCTTCCGCATTTGCTCGATACGCTCCTGTTGCCGTGCTTCGCCACCGGCACGCCCGCCGCTGAAACCACAAGGGACGACATGGTGGAAATATTAAAAGTATTGGCCTGATCCCCACCTGTACCGACGATATCCATTACATCGCCTTCACGCTTCAGTTTTGTGCCGTATTTCCTCATGATCATGGCACAGGCCGTGATTTCATCTATTGTCTCACCCTTCATCCTCATCGCTGTGATGAAAGACGCTATTTGCGCATTTGTTGCATTACCGCTCATGATTTCATCCATTACCGCCTTGGCAATTTCAAGGGTCAGGTTTTCCCCGTTCAGCAATTTTTGAATGGCTTCTCTTATCATTTCGCCCCACCGCCTATTTCCAGGAAATTTTTCATTATAATAGCTCCGCGAGGTGTCATAATCGATTCCGGATGGAACTGAAGGCCGTATATCTCGTAATCCCTGTGCTTGACTCCCATTACCTCTCCTTCGTCATCTTCCGCGATTACAAGAAGTTCATCGGGAAGGGACTCCCTCAGGGCAATGAGAGAATGGTATCTCGCCGCCTGTATTATCGGTGGCAGGCCCCTGAACAGGCTGCTCCCGTTAGCGATGTGAATATTGCTCTGCTTGCCGTGTATCAGACGCTTTGCCGGCACAATCGAGGCTCCGAAAGTCTCGCAGATTGCCTGGTGGCCAAGGCATATGCCGAGAATCGGGGCTTTCCCCTTCATCCGGTCAATAAGCTTTTCGCATATCCCGGCATTTTTGGGATAGCCCGGCCCGGGCGATATAATTACGTGGGAAGGCCGCATTTCCATTACTTCTTCGACGGTCACTTCATCATTCCGGACTACCCGGATATCGCTGTTGATGCTTCCCGCCAACTGCACCAGGTTGTAGGAAAAGCTGTCGTAGTTATCAATTAGCAGAATCATTACATATCCACCTCACTCGCTGAAATAATGGCTTCCATGACGGCCTTTGCCTTGTTCTCCGATTCTTCGTACTCTCTTTCGGGGACGCTGTCGGCCACGATCCCTCCGCCTGCCTGGACGTATACCTTGCCGTTCTTCCTGACCGCCATGCGAATTGCAATACAGAGGTCCATATTGCCCGTAAAATCAATGTAGCCTATCGCGCCGCCATAGATGCCCCTTGGCTCCTTTTCCAGCTCCTCGATAATCTCGCACGCACGAATCTTCGGCGCCCCCGACAGGGTCCCTGCCGGCAGCAGCGCTTCAACCGCATCGAGCGCATCTTTTCCTTCCCTGATCTGCCCTTCCACTTCGGAAGTAATATGCATTATTTTCGAATAGCGGTGAATCATTTTATAGTTCACGACGCGCACGGTGGAATACTTCGAAATTCTGCCCAGGTCATTGCGCGCGAGGTCTACGAGCATGTTATGCTCGGCCAGTTCTTTTTCATCGGAGAGCAGTTCTTCCTCGAGCGCCCTGTCTTCCTCGGCGGTTTTGCCGCGGGGCCTTGAACCCGCTATCGGGAAAGTGGAAAGAACACCATTTTGCAGTCTTACAAGGGTTTCAGGCGATGTGCTTATCAACTGGACATCGTCGTTTTGCATGAACACCATGTACGGGGACGGGTTTGTTGTTCTCAAAACCCGGTAAGCGTTGAGAAGGCTGTCCTCATAATCCGTTTCAAACCGCCTTGAAAGAACGGCCTGGAATATGTCCCCGTTTCGGATGTATTCCTTTGCCTTAACGACCATATTGCAATACTCTTCTTTTGTCGCGTTGCAGGTAAAGCGCGGAGCGCTCTTCATTTCGTACCTGGGCAGAATAACCTGCCGTGTAATCATCGAGACTATTCTTTCAATATCCTCAAGGGCTTTTCCGTAATTCTCCCTGATATCAGCGCCGCTCGTGCCGTCTGCCCGTATATTCGCGATTATGCTGATTTTTTGCTTCAGGTGATCGTAGGCTATAACCTTGTCAAACAGCATTAGGTCAAAATCATTGAACTCACTGGGTCTCAGCTTCAAAACCGGCTCCGCGTACCCGATCATATTGTAGGAGAAGTAACCCACAAATCCACCGGCAAAGGGAGGCATCCCGGCTATCCTCGGCGCCCTGAACCGCGCGAGGAAAGCTCTGAGCACTTCATAGGGCCTGAGGGAGTGAACCGTCCTCTTACCCTCGCTGTCCTCGAAGGTCATTTCGCCGCCTTTGAATGTTACACGGGCGACGGGGTCAAAACCCAGGAACGAGTATCTGCCCCATTTCTCCCCGCCTTCCACGCTTTCAAGCAGGTAATAACGGCTGCTGATTCCGGAAATTTTTCTCAGAAGTGCAATAGGCGTTGTTATGTCGGCGTAAATTTCCCTGCATACCGGAATAATGTTATACCCTTTTGCCAGGTGCTCCACCTGGCTGTAGTCGGGAGTCAACCTGCAGTTATAAGTTGCCATTATAATCACCCCATTTTTCCCAAACACTAAAAAAAGCTTTTATCCCAAAAAAGGGACAAAAGCTTTAGCTTCTGCGGTACCACCCAAATTGGCACATTCCTGTGCCCACTCACTTTTGCATACTAACATATGCATCCCCCTGGTAACGGGCAGGCTCCCCGTAAGCGCCTACTCTCCGCAGATTTCTCTCTCCGGATTTCGGACTTCCCTCGCAAGCCCATTCAGAATAACCTCGCAGCCGCATTCCCACCAACCAGCGACTCTCTGGATGCAAGTATTTATTCCTACTCCTCTTGCTCATCGGTTTGGTCTAAATAGATTAACAAAAACAAGTTTAAGCGGTAAAAACGAGTAAATTTTAATTGTGGGTAATTGTAACATGAATCGCTTTTATCGTCAAGTATATTTTTTCGCCATGAATCAACGCATTAATGTATATAATAAATTCTATTCATATCCATTTTTATCAATAATTTAATAATCTTTTCTTCTGAACAAGTTTTTTTAGTAATGCCATAGTAAAAATTCCTTTCCGGTATTAATTGTGTTAATTTTTACCATTAAGGAGTTACATATTATACGCAAAATTTTATATTTTTAAAACCGGAACAAATTGACACATCATAATTAGCAGCCCTTCTTGACAATGAATATATTTGTGTCTAAACTGATAATGTCCGTTGTGGACTCCAATTGCTACTGTAAAATGTTCTCATATTTTTTTATGTTCCTGATTCTTCCACATTAGACATAAAAAAATGTTTTACCAAGGATACTATATAAAAGAATAGAATTTGGTACATAATTAATGTGCTTTCTATTTTTATGCTTTTACAAAATTTCTTAGAAAGGAGCGAAGTGAGACTATGGACGCTGGCAGTAGTAGCGGCACAATACCTGATCGAAGACGCAGTGAATTTGGTAACATTGCGGCAGCGTCCGCGTGTCACTGACGCTTCGGTCGGTTGTGTCTTACTCCTGTCAAGGTCAGCGGCAGGCATATTTGCTTTGCCCGCAAATACTTTGAAAGGAGGCAAGACTGATGGTAAACGTAAAGTCTTTGGACAAGACTGTTCTCAAGCTTCTGGGAGAAAAGAGGTACAAAGAGCTCAAAGATATTTTTTCTTCCATGAACCCCGTCGATATTGCAGCACTTCTGCAAGAATTCTCAGAGAAGAATATCCTGCTGTTATTCCGGATTTGCAGGAAGTACTTATCGGAAGTTTTACCGATACAGAATTACATGAAGTCGTCAATGAGCTTTATATTGACGATATGGTCGACATTGTGGAGGAAATGCCGGCCAATGTAGTCAAGCGTATCCTGGAAAACTCGGATTCAAATACCCGGCAGCTGATCAATGAAATACTTAAATATCCTCCGGATTCTGCCGGAAGCATAATGACCACCGAGTTTATAAATCTGCATGCCAACATGACAATTGGCGATGCGATAAAACGTATTCGGGAAAAGGGACTGGACAGTGAAACCATTGAAACCTGCTACGTAACAGACAGCGTAAGGCATCTTATCGGTTTTGTCACAATAAGAACCATAATTCTTTCCGATGAAAATGCAAAAATAGAAGATGTAATGAACCGCAATGTAATTTCTGTAGGTACGACTGAAGACCAAGAAACTGTGGCAAACCTTTTTGCCAAGTATGACCTTACGGTTCTGCCGGTGGTGGACAATGAAAAAAGAATAGTCGGAATAGTAACCGTTGACGATGCTATTGACGTTTTGCAGAGGGAAACAACAGAAGACATTGAAAAAATGGCGGCTATTACTCCTACCGACAAACCATATCTTAAGAAAACCGCGTACGAGATATGGAAAAGCCGTATACCATGGCTGCTTATACTTATGATTTCAGCGACATTCACAGGAATGATAATATCGCATTTTGAAGATGCACTGAAAACCTATGTTATCCTTACTGCCTATATTCCCATGCTCATGGATACAGGCGGCAATTCCGGAAGTCAGACGTCTGTTACGGTAATCCGAAGCCTGTCCCTTCACGAACTGAGTTTCAGCGATATTTTACGAGTTGTCTGGAAGGAATTCCGCGTAGCTTTCCTGTGCAGTGTTACGCTTGCACTGGTTTATTTCCTGAAATTAATGCTGTTTGACGAGACAGGCATTTACGTAGCCCTGGTAATTTGCGTCACACTAATACTTACAGTTTTTGTTGCTAAACTTGTAGGATGTATTCTTCCCATGGCGGCAAAGAAAATTGGCTTTGATCCTGCAGTTATGGCAAGTCCGTTCATTACGACAATAGTTGATGCAATTTCACTGCTGATATACTTTAATATTGCAAGCTTTGTGCTTCGTATCTGATAAACAAAAAAGATACCTGTTCAAGGGATAAAGTCTGTCTTTCAGCCAAACATGCCATGCACTCATTATCAACAGCTTTCATGGTATAAATGCTTATTGTTATTGGGTGCCTGGCTGGCTGCTGTTTAACAACCGAGGTAATTTACACACTATTTTGGACTTGATTCGAAAAAGGTGATTATTAACTGTTATATATGAAAAGGAGGTAATTACCATGAGAAAACTTGTACGCTTTACTGCATTGTTGCAGTCAAAAAGATTAGCCGGGGAAGAAACAATATTTTTACATTAATTAATTTTTAATGTAATTTTTGCCATAATTTTTTATTTAAGAAATTATTTCCACAAAAAATTATTTGCATGCATTGACAAAATGCACTGATTTCACGGCAAATCAGTGCATTTTGTCAATGAAAAATTTAAAATTATTTCCCATAATTTATAATAACCAAACTTTCAAATGCAAAATTCAAGCTAAAAAAGAAAGCTCGCAAAAATCCTGCTTATGCCATCGTTTCAAGCATTTCCAGGTTAACGGCATACTTGAGCGGGCGGCCTTCCTTCCATGCCAGGAACTCTTCGATGCAGTAGTCGGCCATTCTCACCACTTCATCGCCCAGCGATCCCGCTATGTGGCTTGTCAGGTAAACATTAGGCAGCTTGTAAAACTCTGAAGTTTCCACGGGCGGTTCGGGCCATGTAACGTCCAGCAGTGCTACGATGTCAGGCCTCTTTTTCAATGTAGCGATGAGGTCTTCTTCAACGACCGTCGCGCCCCTGCCCGTGTTTATAAAAGTGGCGTCCTGCCGCATCATTTCAAAAAGCCTGCGGTTCAGCATTCCCATTGTCTCCGGAGTATTGGGCACATGGTTGCTGACAACGTATCCCGTGGCAAACGCTTCTTCGAGTGAAACCTTTTTCACGCCTAGGGAACGGGCTTCTTCTTCGCTCAGGTACGGGTCGTAAACCTGGACCTCAAGTTCAAAGTTTTTCAATAGTTCAATGAGTTTTCTCCCTATTTTGCCTGCTCCCAAAAGGCTTATCGTTTCACCGAAATTGCCCTTGCCCGTAAACGGTTTTCCACCAATCCTCACCGCCGGATTTTTCGAGTCAATTATGTTCTTGAAGTATCCCTTGCATGCAAGCAATATCTGGGCAAGCGTAAATTCCGCCACGGGTATTGCGTTTGCCGCCCATGCACTTACGACGGTTATCCCCCTTTCCAGCAATGGAACCGCAAAACCTTTTACTGAACCTGCCGCATAGAAAACGGCCTTCAGATTTGGAAGCATATTGAGCTGTTCCTTGGACAGTTTCGGCATTCCCCACGTGGAAAAGATTACTTCCAGTTGCTCCAGGCACTTTGCATGTTCATGGAAATTCCTGCTTTCTATTACTACATCATAAAGGTCAACAATCTCCGCGAGGCGCTCCCTGCGGCCTTTTGCATAAACATAATCGATATTTTTCGGGCTGTCGCATATAAAAGCAGCTTTAACCATTTTGGTCATCCTTTCAGGTTATCCTTTCAAATTCTTTTTAAATTCTTTTAGGTTCTCTTAAACTTAGGCCAAGAAAACTCTCAACTTACACGTTCAAAACAGTCAAATGATTCAGCAGCCCATGTCATCCAGTAACAATCAGAACAATAATAGGACCATAAAGAACAATAAAAACATTCAGCCATGTCAGTCGAGGAAACCGTCGGTCAGCCCCATCGGCAAGGGTTTTGGCCTTTCACAGGTGCTTTTTACGACATAATGAGTTCCGCTGTCGGAAGAATCGTGGAAACCGTGCATGATATCAAGAACATGGTAACCCAGTTGCCCGTTGGCCCTGTTCTTCCTGTTGCTCCTGATGGCACGGGCCATGTCGGCCACCCCGAGACCCCTGCTGTTAGCAGTGTATCCATGGGTCAGTGATACTTCCTTCCAGCTTTCTTCCCCTTGCCTTTTAATAAACACGGGTCCTCCGAAGGTATTCGGGTCGGGCACGCTGAGAGTGCCTGTTGTTCCGTAAATCTCAATGCGCGGCAGCTGTGCGCTCCAGACGTCGAAGGACGTGATTATTGTCGCAATGGCGCCGCATTCAAAATCCATTATGCCTGCAACGTGAGTCGGCACCTCAACCTTTATTTTCGTGCCGTACTTGGGCTCGCTTGTAATGGTCCTCTCGGGGAATGATATCCTTGTTGACCCTGTTACCCTTTTCACCGGTCCCAGCAGCGCAACCAGCGCGGTCAGGTAATAAGGTCCCATATCAAACATCGGACCTCCGCCGACCTTGTAATAAAATTCCGGATCGGGGTGCCAGCCCTCATGACCATGGCACATCATGAAAGCCGTCGCTGCCACGGGTTCTCCGATCCACCCGTCGTCAATCAGCTTGATGCACGTCTGAATTCCCCCACCCATGAATGTGTCAGGGGCCACGCCAATAAGCAGGCCTTTTTCGCGCGCCGTTTCCACAAGCTTCATTCCGTCTTCGCGCGTTATTGCCAGCGGCTTTTCCACGTAAACATGCTTCCCGGCCTTCAATGCGGCCATGCAGATTTCAGCATGGGCTGCCGGGATGGTCAGATTTACCACTATTTCAATTTCGGGGTCCGAAAGCAGTTCATCCACGGAGCAGGCCTTCGGTATGCCAAATTCCTCGGCCCTGGCCCTGGCTCTTTCGGGAATAAGATCCGCGCATGCTTTTACTTCAAGCATTTTAAACAGCTGCGTGCAGTTTTTCATATAGATGGGGCTGATATTTCCACAGCCGATTATGCCTATTTTAACTTTTTCCATACAACGGCCTCCTCTTTAAAATTTTGCCTTCAAATTTGCTTTGCTTTTCAATAAATCCGTTGGCCCCGATTATTTTCTTGCCAGGTCCCGTCCTTCCGCAGCCCACAAAAAGCCTCTTCTCATTATTTCCAGTGCCTGCGGAGCATCTGAAAACACTTTTGCTTTGTGGCCGAGGGAACAGTAGAAAACCCTTCCCTTGCCCCATCTTTTTGTCCATACCACCGGAACGTCTACCTGTCCGTTAGTGGAGTGAGGTCCTTCAACAACAGGAAAGCGCGTGGTCGCCAGCACTTCAATCGCCGGGTCAACATGCAAGTAGTACTGTTCGCTTTTCACCTTGAAATCCTCTATACCGTCAACTATCGGACTTGAACCCTTCCTGATATTCACTACATATTCCACCCCGTCATTTCCGGGATGGGCCACCCACTGTCCGCCTGTCATGAACTGCCACTGGGTGCACTCCCTGAAAGCGTCACACATACCGCCGTGGCACCCGGCAATACCCGTTCCGTTCTCAACGGCTGACAAGACCGGTTCGACCTGCTGATCGGTAATTTTACCCATGGTCCATACAGGCACTATCAGGTGCAAACTCTTAAGCTTTTCAGCATCCAGGAACGCATCAAGCGTATCGGACACCTCAACCGAAAAATCCATGTCGACCAAAAGCTTTCTGAAAACCTCGGAAACTTCTACGGGTTCGTGGCCTTCCCAACCTCCCTGAACTATCAGTGCTTTCCTTTTCATAACGAACCTCCTTCTTTAGCATAAGCAGACTGTCTAAATTTCTGTTTTCATTGCTTTTAAGAAACCGGATTTATCCTGCTTTTCAAAATCACGGCTTACGAGTACATAATAAGCAAACGGCAGTCCAATTTCAATAGAAGTATATTTTTACGCTTTAAATTTAATTAAAAATATATTAAAATGTATCTTATAAAGCTAATTTCATGCATGTCACAAAATTTGTGCTTTTTGTAGTTATCCTTACGGATTTGGCAAAGCTCTCGTACTGTCGACCCGACCGATTGTTGATTCTGCAGTCTGGAACGAATAAACGCAAAAAACAACGAAAGTAGGTATATTATGACTTTACCGGGACAACTTAATCGGTGGAAAAGGATTTGTATAATTGCCTCCAAACTGCTTATATTTTTAATCCCGTTTTTATTAATGTTGCCGGGCTGCGCCCAGGTCAGCAAGAGCTCCGATGCAAATCCAAGGCTTACTTATAATATTGAAAAACCTCAAAATGAAGAAGATTTCATAGCTTTTTCCCTGGAAGCGGACAGGCGGCTTCTGGCGGTTCACAATGTCAATTCGCCATCCGTTCTTGAGCAATATAATATTAAACCTGTAAAAATCAAAACGAAAAAAGACCTGGAAAAATATCTCAGTCCCTATTGGAGCAAGGATTTTATCGAAAAGAAATGGAATGAAGGCTCCAAAAACATGCCGGAGCAGTCTTTTGGATTTGAAAAAAAGGATACAGGCTTCTTAAGCGCCAGTGACGTCAAATTTGCAAGGAGTTCCGACGCAAAAGTCATTGTTTCCGGAAAGGTTTGCAGCCCCATAGACCCCAGTACCTTCAGAATAAGGTACATGATCATCGAAAAAACAAGGGACGGTTGGAAGGCGACGAGCGTACGCTACAGGGATCTTGAGAAAGAACTGGAGCTGCAGCTGGGCAAGACTATTAATAATAATAAATGAACAGGATTAAAAACAAGTTTATAATAGCTTTGATGCAGGTGACTCTCGCCGTCTTCAGCTTTTTCCCTGTCCCGGGCTTTCAATTCATTCATTATGCGCTCCGTTGCAACAATCCCATCAATAAACATAAGTTTTGCCGTCCGCCACGATGGTGACCCTGTTTGTCTCTTCCGGGCAGCTTTCCACCCTGCCGATTATCTTCGCGTCAATTGCGAATTCCCCCGCTGCTTTTATAATCCCGTCGGCCACTTCACGGTCGCAGTATATTTCCATCCTGTGTCCCATGTTGAATACCTGGTACATTTCTTCCCTCTTTATATTTCCGGCCCGTTCGATGGCCCTGAATATTGCAGGGATTTCAAACAGGTTGTCCTTTATATAATGCAGGTTGCTCCCGAAATTTTTGCATTTGACCTGTCCTCCGCCCGTGCAGTGTATGATGCCCATTATTCCTTCGCGATACTTGTTCAGTACTCTCGCTATCACGGGAAGGTAGGTTCTGGTCGGGGAAAGCAGCGCCTCTCCGACGGTAAGGCTGCTTTCCGGCAGTTTGTCCTCAAGCCGGTACGGGCCGCAGTACACCCTGGATTTTTCAATGGTATGGGAGTAACATTCGGGATACTTTTCCGCGTAATAACCGGAAAGAAGCAGGTGCCTCGCTGCAGTCAGCCCGTTCGATCCTATGCCCGAATTGTACTTGTCCTCGTAAACCGCTTTGCCGAAAGAAGCAAGGCCGACTATGACATTGCCGGGCCGGATGTTGCTGCAGTCAATCACGCTGCTGCGCTCAAAGCGGACCGTAACGGTGGAGTCCACGATAACCGTTTCCACGATATCTCCCACGTCGGCCGTCTCTCCGCCGGTCATTTCAACCTTTATGCCGTATTTTGCCAACGTATTTATGGTTTCGTCATATCCCTCGATTATTTTGCTTAACGCCATTGCGTCAATCCTGTGGGCATTGCGGCCTATGGTGTTTGATACGAGAAAACCGTTTACCGCGCCAATGCACGCGAGGTCGTCAGTATTCATGACAAGGGAATCCTGGGCTATGCCCTTGTAATAGTCGTAATTACCCGTTTCCTTAAAATACAGGTAGGCAACGATGGACTTGGTGCCTGCCCCGTCGGCGTGCATCGCCATGCAGTACCTCTCATCGCCGGCAATGTCCTCAATAATCTTGCAGAAAGCCCCTGGGAACAGACCCTTTCCCTGGTTCCTCACAGCCTTTTTCACATCATCCTTTGTCGGTGATACGCCCCTCGACAGGTATGCTTCAGACATATAAATACCTTCCTTTCAGACTTATTCGTACATTTCTTTTTTAATAGGCTTTTAATCCGTTAAGGTTTTTACCTGTTTATTTTCTTATCCGTGTGTATTGAAGTTCCTGCCCCGCACGGCAGGTTTCCTGCGTCGCCGGAATTTAACCCGGTAACTGCTCCGCCCCCAGGCGAAATTTCAGGCTGGATTTAAGAAATTTTCAGTTATCAGGACAGGAATATTTTTTCTATACAACATAATCATATTCTGATATAATGAATAAGTAAAATTAATATATCTTATTCACAATATTAGGTGACCTTATGGATATAAATTTCGAGCTGTACAAGATTTTTTATTATGTAGCCACATGCAAAAACTTCACCGAGGCTGCAGAAAAGCTTTTTATAACCCAGTCTGCCGTAAGCCAGGCCATACGCAACCTGGAAAGCCAGCTGGGAAGCAGCCTGTTTTTGCGCAAAGCCCGCAAGGTCACTCTCACCCAGGAAGGGGAAGTCCTTTTCCGGCATGTAAGCCAGGCTTTCAATTATATCAAGACGGGCGAGAAGAAAGTGGCGGATATGCAAAATCTTGAGCTCGGCGAGATAAGAATCGGCGTAAGCGACACCGTATGCAGGTACTTTCTCATGCCCCTGCTCAGGAAATTTTACAATGCCTTTCCGAGTATAAAAATCCAGGTTTATAACAGGACATCCTCAAGGATCGTGGAAATCCTCAAAAGCGGATTGATTGATTTCGGCATTGTCACGCTCCCGCAAAACGACCAGAACATCGCGGTGAGGGATTTCATCGAAGTAAAGGATATTTTTGTCGCATCGGAGAGATTTTCAGAACTTAAGGGCAGGGAGCTGGAGCTTGGGGAGCTCTGCCGCTATCCCCTGCTTCTTCTTGACCGCAAAAGCACCACGAGGATGAACCTCGATTCGTTTTTGAAGGAAAAAGGATTAAAATGCACACCGGAAATCGAGATGGAAAGCATGGACCTTTTGATGGAATTTGCAAAAATCGGCATCGGCATTGCCCATGTGCTTCGGGAAACCGCGACCGATGCAATTGAAAAGGGCGAACTTTTCGAGGTGCGGCTTAAGGAAAAACTTCCCGCAAGAAAACTGGGCATAATCACGCCGAAAGATATGCCGGTTTCAAGAGCCGCTTCGGAATTTTTGAAGCTATTTAACGACGATTAATGAAACTTTTTAACGACGATTAATATCAATCACGTCCAAAATTCATTATTCCTTTAAAAATCAGGACATTCGCGTACTGTCCATGTTCCGGCGTTAAATCAGTTCGTGAATCACTATTTTCATTAATTTATTTTAACGTTTATTTACCAAGTTGCTGCAGGGGTTTGGCACGCTTTACTCCCAGGAATGAGTGTGCTATGATTGAATTTGTTAATTATTTGTTAATCAGGTTTGTTTACATATTATATTATGGATGTAATTCAATTACAGAAAGGATGATCAGAATGTCGGAACAAATCAGGTTAATCGCCGCAAGAATCAAAGAGCTGCGCGAAATTTCCGGCATCTCGGTTGAAAAGCTCGCACAGGAACTTAATATAACGAAGGAGCAGTACGAGCTGTACGAAAGCGGCACATGCGACCTTCCCATGAGCTTCCTGTACAGTGTGGCCAATTATTTCAACGTGGAGCTGACCGCAATTTTGACCGGCGAAAACCCGAAACTGCGCACCTGGTGCCTGGTCAGAAAAGGCAAGGGTGTCAGCGTCGAAAGGCGGAAGCAGTATAAATATCAAAGTCTCGCCTTTAATTTTATTAACAAAAAGGCTGAGCCATTCATCGTAACCGTTGAGCCTGAACCGGAGGACGCTCCCGTGCACTACAATTCCCACCCGGGCCAGGAGTTTAACTATGTACTTGAAGGGAAACTGAAAGTATATATTAACAACCAGGAACTGGTTTTGAATGAAGGCGACTCGCTGTACTATGATTCCAGCGCTTATCACGGAATGAAGGCCTTGGACGGCAAGCCCGCCAAATTCCTGGCAATTATCCTGTAATTCACAGAGCGCAAAACGACAAACTGCAAATCGGAGGATGAGCGGCAATGATTGAAAAATACTTGGAAAAAACGGAATTCAGCTCTTACGAGGATTTTTACAGAAATTTCAAAATAAATATTCCTGAAAATTTCAATTACGCCTATGATGTCGTCGATGAAATAGCGTCCAGGACCCCCGACAAGATTGCCATTGTCTGGTGCAATGACCGCGGCGAGGAAAAATTTATCACTTTCGGAGAATTGAAATACTACAGTGATAAAACGGCCAATTTCTTCAAATCCGTAGGCATCAGGAAACAGGACCCCGTCATGTTGATACTCAAGAGACGGTACGAGTTCTGGTATTGCCTGCTGGCGTTACATAAACTCGGCGCCATTGCCATCCCGGCCACCCACCTGCTCACGGCCAAAGACATAATATACAGGAACAATGCGGCAGACATAAAGATGATTGTTAGTGTCGCGGAACCGGAGGTAATCCAGCACGTGGAAGATTCCGAGAAGGATTCCCCGACGCTGAAATACAAGGTCCTTGTAAATGACTCGAGACCGGGCTGGTACAACTTTGCAGAAGAAGTGGAAAAGGCTTCGGAAGTTTTTGAAAGACCGGTAGGCGAAGAGGCTTCCACCAACGAAGACATTTCGCTCCTTTATTTCACTTCGGGAACCACGGGCATGCCCAAAATGGTGCAGCACAATTTCACCTATCCGCTCGGGCATATCATAACCGCCAAATACTGGCAGAATGTAATGGACGGCGGGCTGCACCTCACGGTAGCCGACACGGGCTGGGCCAAGGCCGTATGGGGCAAGATTTACGGCCAATGGATGTGCGGCAGCGCAGTTTTCGTATATGACTACGATAAATTCGTACCCAAGGAACTGCTCGATGTAATGGTTAAATACAAGGTCAACACTTTCTGCGCTCCACCGACCATTTACAGGTTCCTCATCAGGGAAGATCTTTCAAAATATGATTTAAGCAATCTCAAATACTGCGTTATAGCCGGCGAACCGCTGAACCCAGAAGTCTACAACCAGTTCTATAAGGCAACGGGCATAAAACTCATGGAAGCTTACGGGCAAACGGAGCTCACCGTTACCATAGCCACGTTCCCGTGGATGGAACCGAAGCCGGGGTCCATGGGCAAGCCCGCGCCGGGTTACGATATTGACATTGTGGATGAGGACGGCAACAGCTGCGAAGTCGGCGAAGAAGGACAGATTGTCATCCGCACTGACGAAAGAAAGCCATATGGCATGTTTGACGGCTATTACAGGGATCCGGAACTGACTGACAGGGTATGGCACGATAATGTGTATTACACCGGCGATATGGCCTGGAAGGATGAGGACGGTTACTTCTGGTTCGTGGGAAGAGCCGACGACGTTATTAAGAGTTCCGGCTACAGGATAGGCCCCTTTGAAGTGGAAAGCGCGCTGATTGAGCATCCGGCAGTTCTTGAATGTGCAATCACCGCTGTTCCCGACCCGATCCGCGGACAGATAGTAAAGGCCACCGTAGTCCTTACAAAAGGCTACACGCCCAGCGAAAGCCTCGTCAAAGAGCTCCAGGACCATGTCAAGAGGGTTACAGCTCCCTACAAATACCCGAGGATAATCGAGTTCGTCGATGAGCTCCCGAAAACGATCAGCGGCAAAATCCGCAGGGTTGAAATAAGGGAAAGCGATAAAAAGAAAAAAGAAGAAGGCAAATAATAAAGCATACAGCGCCAATACAGCGCGGGAATTCAAGCAGGAGCAAAGATAAAACCAGATAAGAACCATAGGAAATATAACGCAAGCGAAGCGATATAAAGCGGGAAAAGCAAAACCAGGCAAAACAATAACCGCCCGATATTCCACCAATAGTGGAATTCGGGCGGATTGTTTTATTGTTCGCTGCCTTATTGCCCGTTGCCTTGTTGTCAGTTGCTCTGTTTCCCGGCTATTTTCTGCAGCAGCAGGTTGCTTCTTTCTATGAACTCGGACATTGCGGCAGGCTCGAGCTGCCTGTGGCTCATCACCGCGAGATCGTATATGTGCCGGCATATCATTTTAACGTCATCCTGCCTGTCTTCCCTGTCCCTGAGCTCGTAGAGCTTTTGGATCAGGCTGTTTCCCCTGTTGATGACGAGGGTTTCCTCCGCCGGGAACAGGTTCTCGGCATCCGGGCCTCCGCCGAACATCCTGCTCATCTCGCGCATTCTTCTCGAATGCTCCGAAAGCAGTATCATGCCGGGAATATTGGAAGTCTTCAGGTTTTCGACCTTCAGCTTCAGTTTTTCATTGCCCAGAGCATCCCTGAACATTTTTTCAAAAACCTGCTCCCAGTTACCGTTGTCCTTTCCTGCATCGTTTTTCATGCTGTCGGATATTTCCGCGTCTATCCTGTTAAATTTCACATTCCTGTTTTTGAATTCCAGGAACTGTATAAAGTGGGTGTCAATTAATGACGGGAGAAGCACGGCCTCCATCCCCTGCTCCTCAAACAGGCGGATGTACTGGGACTGCTGCTTTTCATCCGTCACGTAGAAAACAACGTCCCTGTGTTTTTCCGCGTTCCTTTGCAGGTAATCCTTCAGTGTTACATAATCGCCCTTCGTTGTCTTGAAAATGATTATATCCTTAACCCTGTCGTAGAATTTCTCTTCCCTCATGCAGCCGTATTTGACAAAAGGATTTATGTCATCCCAGTATTTATTGTAGTTCTCCCGCTCATTTTCATACAGCGATATGAGCTTGTCCGAAACCTTCTTGGTTATATGGGACGAAAGCTTCTTTACATAACCGTCGTTCTGCAGAAAGCTCCTTGACACGTTCAGCGGCAAATCGGGACAGTCAATGGTGCCCTTGAGCAGCATCAGGAATTCGGGTATCACTTCCCTGATATTGTCTGCCACGAATACCTGGTTGTAATAAAGCTTGATCTGACCTTCGAAGGTTTCAAATTCATGCTTTATCTTCGGGAAGTACAGTATGCCCTTCAGGTTAAACGGATAGTCCATGTTAAGGTGTATCCAGAAAAGCGGGTCGTTGAAATCGTTGAACACCTTTTTATAGAAATCCTTGTATTCCTGCTCCGTGCAATCGCCGGGCTTTTTCAGCCAAAGCGGCTCGGTGTCGTTCAGCGGGGCGGGCTTTTCTTCACTGCCGTCTTTTCCGGCCTTGGCTCCCGTTGCATTGAGGTACAGTTCAATGGGAAGGAAGGAGAAATATTTGAGCAGGATTTCCCTCATGGTATGCTCGTCCGCATACTCGGCGCTGTCATCGGACAAATAAAGGGTTACGGTAGTTCCCCTTTCGGTCCTGTCCGAGCTCTCCATTTCATAGTCCATGCCGCCCTTGCTTATCCACCGGACAGCTTCCGCTCCCGGCTGATATGACAGCGTGTCGATCTGGACCTTGTCAGCCACCATGAAGGCTGAATAAAAACCAAGTCCGAAATGGCCTATGATCTGGCTGTCATCGGTCCTGTCCCTGTATTTTTCTATAAAATCCAGCGCGCCTGAAAACGCGATCTGGTTTATGTATTTCTTCACCTCGTCGGCGGTCATGCCGATACCGTTGTCAATAACCTTGATAATCTTTTTGTCCTTGTCGGTCACTACGTCGATCCGGTACCTGTTGTTTTCATCCACCGTCGCTTCCCCGATGGACACAAGCTTTTTCATCTTGCTGATCGCGTCGGCCGAGTTGGATACCAGTTCCCTGATAAATATGTCTTTTTCGGAATAGAGCCATTTTTTAATTATAGGAAATATGTTCTCAGTTTGCACCGAGATATTTCCCTTCTCGTGAATCATACCCATTCCTCCGTCTTTTGAGTAATTTGCCGCTTATAATATGATACAACTGTTGACAAAACCGTGTCAAGAAAATTTTAGCACTCGTCTTAAACGAGTGCTAACAAGACTTCCTTAAAATACCCTTTACAAAAAAAATCGCCGCGCATATAATATATATATGCGAACACGTGTTCGAACAACATCGTGAATTTCCAGACAGGTGATTTTCGTGCGGAAGGTCTTTGTGGATGTAATCGCAAGGTATACTTCTGACGGCAGGATTATTCCCCTCTCGGTGGTATGGGAGGACGGCAGGAGATTTGACATCGACAGGATCATCGATGTCAGAAAAGCAGCAAGTCTTAAAGTCGGCGGAAGCGGCTGGAGATACACATGCCGCATCTGTGGCAGGGAAACGTTTCTTTTCCTGGACAACGGGCGGTGGTTTGTAGAGGCAAAGAATTGATATTTATTTGACTCCCGTCTTTTTTAATCTTATAATTTTATTAAATGTTTTTAAATGTTTTTTATTTGATGTTTTTGATTAATGTTTTTTATTTTGAAGTTTTCTATCTTATGTTTTTATTTGATACTTTTATATTAATGTTTTTTTATAATGGTTTATGTAAATTATTTTTAATGCTTTTCATTTTTTGAGTATTGAATTTTTAACAAAACGGTCTTCGTTTTTTGGCCGTATTTCACTGAAAAAAATCCTCCTTCATCCGATAATTGTCTACTTTAAAAATGAAATAAGTTAATATATCATTAAACTTGGACAAAACCGGGCTTTATACTGTTTTCAGGCAGGCAAGCGCCGGAATTATTTATAGTAAAGGGTGACATAGTCTTGGGAGATTCGGTTAAAATTTTAAGAAAAATAGTTGAAAACGTAGAAAAGGTTATTGCCGGTAAGCGGGAAACCATCGAACTTACTCTTATCTGCCTGATCTGCAACGGGCATGTTCTTATCGAAGACGTCCCCGGGGTCGGCAAAACCAGCCTGGTTTCAGCCCTTGCCAAATCCATGGATGCCTCGTTCAAAAGAATCCAGTTTAATCCCGACCTGCTGCCTTCCGACGTAACGGGTTTTTCCATGTACAATCCCAAAACCGGCGAGTTTGAATACAGGCCAGGCTCGATAATGTGCAACATAGTGCTTGCAGACGAGATAAACCGCTCGTCCCCGAGAACCCAGTCAAGCCTTCTCGAAGTAATGGAAGAATACCAGGTAACGGTGGACGGCGTAACCCATGAAGTTCCGAGGCCATTCATGGTGCTCGCGACCCAGAATCCCATCGAGAGCTACGGCACATATCCGCTTCCGGAAGCTCAGCTGGACAGGTTCTTCATGAAAGTCACCATTGGCTATCCCTCCCCCGACGATGAAAAGAAAATCGTAAAGCGATTCAAGATAACCAACCCCATGGACACCCTGACCCCGGTGGCTACAACCAGCGACATACTTGCCATCCAGGAAGAGGTAAGGCGCGTCCACGTGGACGACAGCCTGATGGAATACATCGTGAACATCATTACGGAAACGCGTAATCACAGCGATATTTTGCTGGGTTCAAGCCCGAGGGGTTCGCTGTACCTGTCGAGAGCTGCCCAGGCATGGGCACTGTACAACGGACGGAATTACATCATTCCCGAAGATATAAGGAAAATGCTTGTTCCCGTGCTGGCACACAGGATTATAGTAAAACAGGAGGCCAGGCTAAAAAAAATCACCGCCTCCGATATTCTCGAATCGATAGTCAAAAAACTCAGGGTGCCGGTGGTGGACTACAATGTTGCTAAATAGGCTGTTATATTCAGCCCTTTTTGTTGTATCCTTCGTTTTTGTTTACTTTTACGGGGGCAAAATGCCTTTCATGCTTTTTTATATTTTACTGACGCTGCCCGTGCTTTCCTTTGCCTATGCCTTTCTTACATACAAGCGTTTTAACTTCGGGCAGGAACTGGACAAACACATGGTGACGAAAGGCACAGCCCTCAGCTACAGTTTTTTTCTTGAAAACACGAGTCCCTTTTTCTTTCCGTTTATAAAAATCAAGTTCTTTTCCACCGCATCCATGGGCAACGACGTTGTTGAAGACACCTATTCCCTGCCTCCCGGAGCCGTGGAGCGCCATGCCGTTGAACTGCCCTGCAGGTACCGGGGGCGCTATGATGTGGGAATACAAAAAATTGAGGTGCTCGACATGCTGGGACTGTTGTCCTTAAGCCGCCCCGTGCCTGAACCCCAGTATGTAATCGTATATCCCAGGGTGATACCTCTTGCGCGCTTTCGGACAACCGCTTCCAACGTCGAAATAGAAATCGCCGCAAAGCCCGGCAAAAAAAGCAACTCCAGTAATGTAATCAGCGAAATAAGGGAATACAGGTACGGCGACAGCATGAAAAACATTCACTGGAAGCTCTCGTCAAAAACCGGAAAGCTCCTTGTAAAGAGCTATGATGGGGCTTCTGAAGCCGGCGTGAACGTGTTCATGGATCTGTCGCTCCCTCCTCTTGAATTTGCAAAATCCGTGATTTTCGAGGATAAACTGATCGAAGCCGCTGTTGCCATAATAAACTACTGCGTTTCAAGAAACATCAGCGTCAGGGTGGTTTATGACGCGGGAAGTCCAGTAGAAAAGCGGATTTCGGGCAACTATGAATTCAATCTCCTGCTGAAGGACCTGGCCGAAATTCCCTTTCAGTCAGAAACAAGCATGGCCCGGTTGCTGGGGAGCCACGTCAGCGATTTTGTCAACAAAACTGACCTCGTCATAATAACGGGAAAACCCGACGGCAGTCTTTACGAGAGAATATGCCAGCTCGCAGGCGCAGGATACAATGTTATTCCAGTATACGTCTCGCCGGCGCAGCTGACCGGCGAAGAGCCGCGCGAAGCAGGCGAGTTTATCTCGGGGCTCGCCGATGCGGGCATCTACACTTACAGGATAGACATCAATGACGATATTAAGTCCGTGTTGGAGAAATAGAGTCTAAACTGCAGGTTTTCAGAAGGTGGAGATCCAAATGCCGATTATGCAAATGCCTTTCAAAAAGAGCGTGCCCAATGTGGATATCAGCAAAATAGCAGGGTTTTCAGCCGTGCTTTTTATCAGTTACAGCTTTGTCGAAGCAATCGCAGCATTTTTCTCATTCAGCATGTCTTCGATCATTATTTTCATGGCGGCACTGGCAGCCACATGCTCGTGCCTTGCCGTAATCGGCAGGAAAAAGCGGGTTTATATATACCTTGCAGCCCATGGCGCGCTGCTTTTCCTGATCGTTTTATTTAACGTGCTGGCAAGCGGATCTCTGCGTTTTATCGGGAACTACTTCTCATGGCTCAGTGACAGTTTCTTCGGAAAATACACCGGCCATTTCTACCGTGAGCTGTTTACCGTGTACCTCTTCTCTGCCGTCGTTTGCTGGTTTGTGTATTATTTCGCCGTCCACAGGTTCAATGTCTATGTCATCCTTGCTTCGGGGCTGGCGCTTTTCATATCTCTCAGGGTAAATGAAATGGACGGCGGGATTCTGCCGTTTGCCATTTACATGTTTTTTGCGCTGCTGTCCTATTTCACCCATGTATACCGGAAAAATTTCGCCAAAAACCATGCCGACGACAGCAAGTCAAGGTCAATATTCTATTCCGTCGCCGTTCCTGTATGCGCTGCAGCGGTTGCCGCAACGCTTATTATCCCGGTAAGCAGCAATCCCCTTGAACTCAAATGGCTTGACAGGCAATGGAACCGTCTTTACGACCTGCTCAAAAAGATAAACGGCGTGGAGTATTTTTCATTGCCGTATGCCGGTTACGGCGTAAATGAGCAATGGCTCGGCGGCAATGCGGAGCCCGACCGGTCTCTTGCTCTCGTTGTCGAGTCCCCTGAAAGGGTGTTGTACCTCAGGGGCACGATAAAGGATTTTTATACGGGGAATTCATGGAGAAAACACAACAGGAGGCTTTATAAGTCCACTGAAGAAAACAGTGCCCTGAAATCCGACCTGGGCGAAGCCATGAACGGGTTGTCTACTATCCTGCTCTCTCCCCAGGAGCCCGGCGCCTATTTCCTGAGCGATGATGTAAAGGTGACTTTCAAGGGTCTGAAAACCAAATCCGTTTTCCTGCCTTCCCTGGCCGAGAGGTTAATTTTCGGAAAGCCGGGTTCGGTTGAACTTTTCCAGGATGCCAACTCCGCATTTTCCACGCGGAGAAAGCACGGCAGGGATTTTTCCTATTCCTTTGTCGCCTACACGCCCAAGTATTACAGCAAATCCCTGCAGGATCTGTTGCGCAAAAGCGCTGACGGCCTATATAAAAATGCCGTTGCAAAACTTGAGGCTATCGCTGAAAAAATCAACGGCATCAGCGCTGCCACCGTTGCCGGACAGTCTCAAAACGCTATAACTGTTCGCGACAGGGAACTGGGCATATATTCCTTCAGGGAAGACGACAGGGAATACATCATAGTGGACCTGCAGGGCAACAAATCAATGTCATCAAAACAGGAAGCCGCCGTCAGCGGAATCCTGCAGGCTTTAAAAGAACGTACCGCAGCCGTTGTCAGGGTCCAGTTGGGAACCGGAGAAAAAATATCCCCTGAAGACATATGTGAAGACGTTTACGGCATGCCCCTCGGCGAATTGCAATCGCTGGCCCGCAGAGCCGATGAGATACACAGGGATTACCTGCAGCTTCCCGGAACTCTTCCGCAGAGGGTCAGGGACCTGGCAGCAGAGATAACAAAGGACGCTTCAACGAATTATGACAAGGCAAGGGCCATTGAAAAATATCTTTCCGAAAACTATACCTATACGCTGCGTCCGGGAAACACTCCCGAAGGTTATGATTTTGCCGATCACTTCCTGTTCGAATCAAAAGCGGGATACAACGTTCACTATGCCACGGCGATGGTCGTACTGCTGCGTTCCTCGGGCATACCGGCGCGGTACGTGGAAGGCTACCGTCTGCCCGTCAATGCAGGCGATCCGCCTGTTTACAATATGACCAACGTCCACGCCCACGCCTGGCCGGAAGCATATTTCGAGGGATACGGCTGGATTGCCTTTGAACCTTCATCGCGTTACACGGAGCATTTCTACAAGGCGTACACCAAACCGGCTCCGGCGCCGTCTCCGTCACCGTCGCCTTCTCCCATACCGGTGGAAGAGTCTCCCATCGAGGTGGGTCCGTCGGATGAAGGCGAAGGCTACCAGGAGATTCCTATTCCCGTAATACCGGGGAACGATCCGCTGCCGTCGCCGACATCGACCCCTGATGCGCTGCAAAATGACGAGGACGCAGAAGAAAAGCTTGACTTATATGTCCCTCAGCCCGATCCGGATGAGATGGAACCTCCGCCGCAGCAGGACGAAGAATTGGAAATTCCGGAGGAATTGCCGGAAGAAGAAATAATTGTAGAAGAGATTGAAGAAACAACGGTAACGGAAAAACAGCCAAAACGCTCTGTGCAGGAGAACCTTGCGGCATTGTTCAGGGCATTGCTGGCAGCCCTGCTGTTAATCCTGAGAATTGTGCTCTTTATTGCCGCGCCTGTAGCGCTCGTGGCGTCGATTGTGTTTATAAACCATGTGCGCTTCAGGAGGAAAATTTCAAGAATGACGGCAGCCGAGCCGCGCAAATGCGTATTGTTGATGTACAGGTATTTCCTGAAACTGCTGTCGTTGCTCGGATTCAATCTTGACAGCCACGAAACCGCCGCTGACTTTTCAAAAAGGCTGATCACGAATTACAGCGGCGATATGAACGCCTTTGCAGCCATCACTGACATCTTCATGAAGGCAAGATACAGCATAAACGAAATGTCCGAGGATGAAAAAGCCGAATATGTAAAATTCCTGGACTACCTGCTCTCGGAAACCGAAAGCCGACTCGGCAAATACAGGTTCATGCTGATGAAATATATTCTCGGTATCATATAGTGGGACACGGGGACGGTTCCCGTGTCCCTTTTTTCAGCAGAAAAAAGGTGTCACGAGGATGGTTCCCGGGACAAGGGGACGGTTCTCCTGTCCCACAGGTGGAACACGGGACGGTTCCCGTGTCCCGGTTTCGACAGAAAAAAGGTATACAGGGGAGATTCGCTTGTTCTGTCTGACATTGGAACAATGGAATAGTTCCTGTGCTCCAATAAAATGCGAAAAGTGGCATAAGTGAACCGTTCGATGCATCACGTCATTACGATAAAATGTGAAAAGCGGGACAAGAGAACCGTCCCCTTGTCCCACTTGTCCCATGTTATATACCCATAATGTTGAACCCGCAGTCTACATGGGTAATTTCTCCCGTAACCCCGGAGGACAGGTCGCTGAGGTAAAACAGCGCGGCTTTCCCCAGATCCTCGAGGTCTGTTCTCCTTCTCAGAGGCGCCTTTTGTTCCACCACATCGAGAATTGTTCCGAAATCCTTGATTACCCTCGAGGATATGGTCTTCACGGGACCCGCCGAAATTGCGTTAACCCGGATGCCGTCCGGTCCGAGGTCCGAGGCCAGGTACCTGACCGTGGCTTCCAGCGCCGCCTTGGCTACTCCCATCACGTTGTATCCCGGAAAAACCTTTTCCGAGCCCATGTAGGTCAGTGTCAGAATGCTTCCGCCGCCGGGCATCAGTTCTTTCGCCATCCTGGCAACGGCAACCAGCGAATAGGCGCTGATATTCATGGCATGCAGGAAACCGTCCCTTGAAGTGTTTACAAAGCTGTCCTGCAGGTCCTCCTTTTTTGCGTGGGCTATGGCGTGCACAACACCATGCAATGTTCCCACTTCCTGTTTTAAATTTTTGAAGAGGGCCTCAACCTGTTCATCGTATGAAACGTCGCACTGGAGCAGCGGCGCTCCTCCAGCAAGGTCGGCAAGCTCCTTTACTCCGTCTTTCTCCCTGTCGCCCTGGTATGTAAATATAAGGTTCGCGCCTTCGTCGAGAGCCGCCTTTGCGATTCCCCACGCTATGCTCCACTTGTTTCTCGCGCCCATAATTAGAATGTTCCTGTTTTTCAGTAATTCACCCATGACATGTCTCCTTTTGATCAGCTATTATTACCAAGTACTATTATCTGATAATCATATTTTAAATGCATTTGCAGTGCGTGTCAACTTTCCTGATGGAATATTTCCCCGTTTTACTTCCTCGTAATACGACAAATAAAGCTACTCAGCCGCTAAAATGACAACCTGCTTATTTTAACTTTCTGATAAGTAATTAAATTTTCTAATCAGTAATTAATTTTTTGATCAGTAATTATTTTTTGATCAGTAATTATCAGTAATTAATACTTTGCGTCCATCAGTTAAAATTATCATCATTAAACAAGCAAGTCTGCCGCCATAAGGCTGTATTGACAATTAACGGAATAAACAGAAGTCAAAATATTGCCAGCAGGAATGCTAAATTTAATATTGACATAAACAACGTTAGCTCTTATAATAAAGAAGTGTTCTGAATACACGCCATTAGCTCAGCCGGTAGAGCACCTGACTCTTAATCAGGGTGTCCGGGGTTCGAGTCCCCGATGGCGTACCAAGTTAAATTAACAAAACCGCCTGCTTCAGGCGGTTTATTTGTTCATTAAAATCCCCATCAATTCATGATGGTAATAGCCTTTGAATTTATAATAACCTGCAAAACCGAAATTACTTCCCTATACTGTTGATGTCTTCATCAAAAATCATGTCGCAGATTTCGTCGCCGCTGCCGAAATTGCGCCAGTTGTCCATGAAACTCCTTATCCATTCCGGGTCGTTGAAGACTTTTTTCAGTTCCACGCCGCTGTGATCATAATCGGAAACAGCGTGCCTCAATTCCCTGATAAATTGAGCTCCCCTGATTTCATTCGGCCTTTTGTCAAACCATTGGAACTGCCTGTTGGCCCACAGATGGAACTTCCCCCGTGCCGAAGGATGCAGCGCCGGGCCATCATAAACTTTCAACCGGCCGTTTTCAACCGACCCTTCCGGTCCCCATTTTTCTTCATATTCAAAGGCCTTTCTTTTCAGTTCCTCGAATTCGCCCTGGGGGTATTTGCCGGCATTTTGCCCTTCGCGCGTATTTACGAGGTTAACTGTCTCTCCCGGATCGTTCTGCAGGTCGTAGAATTCCTCGTATCCGCCCAGGTAGTTGTAGACATACTTGTACCTGTAATTTCGGCACATAACCCATCTCATGCTGCCGGAGCCATAGGAAGAAACCTGGTGGCTTCTGTCCCTTTTCGGATTTTCGACGCACAGGGATTCGCCTGGCAGGCGATATTTTTCGCTTGTGTACTCAAGTCCGCAAACATCAAGGCATGTCGGCATTATATCAAAAAGATCCGCAAATTCCCTTCTGACGGAACCGGGTTTAAATTTTTCAGGGTACCTTATAATAAGAGGTATCCTGACCGACCCCTCGTAAGGAACTTCCTTGCTGTAAATGCCCTTGTCCTGGAGCATCTCGCCATGGTCCGACGTGAATATTACCAGGGTATTGTCAAGCAAACTCTTACCCTCCAGGTAATCAAGTATTCTGCCGATGTTGTGGTCAACAAGCGTTATGGAAGCAAAGTAAGCTTCTCGTATCCTGCGCTTTTGCTCTTCCGTGTCCGTATCCCCGTGCCAGGCCGATACGCCTTCTGTGTCGGGGAAACACCTTGAAACCGGTACGGGATCCGGCAGCTTTACATTTCTGTAAAGTCCCTTGTACTCCTCGGGTATGTTCCACGGCGGGTGAGGATGAATCCATCCGACAAAAAGGAAGAAGGGCTCTTCCCCGTTTTCTTCAAGCCATTTGATTGCCCTGTCGGCAACCCAGACCGATCCGTGGTGCCTGAGTTCCGTCTGGGAATTCTGGGGCACATGGTATATATGGGGGCGTACCCCGTGAATGTTCTGCAGGTGCCCAAGATTGTTCTCCCTTAGGTACCTCAAATATTCATCATCCTGCCAGCGTTCGGGCAGTTCTTCCATGAGATGAAGCTCATTGAACCCGTGATGCATTCGTGCCGGGAAGAAATGCAGCTTGCCGATGCCGGCTGTTCGGTACCCGTTTTCCGAGAAAATCCTTGGCAGCGTCGGAATGTCATAATCGTTTATAGGTTTCCTGCGATTGCCAAAATAACCGTGGACCCTGCCCGGCAGACCTGTGAACATGTCATGCCTGGCGGGCATGCAGACAGGATTGGTTGAATGGGCATATTCGAAGGTGCAGCCTTCTGCTGCCAGGCGGTCAAGATTCGGCGTTATCATGTGGGAATATCCCGCTGCATGAATCGTATCGAAACGCTGCTGGTCGGTAAATAAGATCAGTACATTGGGCTTTTTCATTTTTAACCTCGGCTTTCTGATTTTTGAACCTGGATTTCTGATTCTTGAACTTGGCTTTCTGATTTTTAAACCTGGCTTTCCAGGATTAAAACCGGCAAAATTTTATGCCCGGGATCAAATCCTTTTAAATGACTATTTAAAAGTAATATAATTGGTTTTATAAAATAATGTAATTGGTTTTATAAATATTATAATTAAATAATTTTCCAGCTTCAAGCGCATTCGTGAAACCTGTGCTATTGACACTTTCGACAAAATTATAGTAATATTATTGTCAAAACGCCAAGGACGATGACAGGGAGCAGTATATAATTTCATGTTCAAGAGAGCCGGCGGATGGTGCGAGACCGGTAACATGGATTATAGAACCTCGCCCTGGAGTTTCCGTGCCGAAGGACAATGCATGTTTGCGTAGGTACGGACGGTTCTACCGTTAAAAGATTCGAGCCGGATACGTTAAGTATCAATTTGAGTGGTACCGCGGAAGTCAGCCTTTCGTCTCAACATGGGATGAAAGGCTTTTATTTTACATAAGAAGATCGTATCAAGCACAAGGAGCAACGGAGGTCAAAATGAGTGAATTGTGGAATATCACCATCGGAGATTTGCTTGACCAGGTAGCAGAAAAGCATCCCGATCATGAAGCAGTAGTGTACACGGACAGGCCTTTCAGAAAAACCTATTCGCAGTTCAGGGATCTGTGCAACATGGTTGCAAAGGGTTTAATGGCAATGGGAATCAAAAAGGGAGACCATGTAGCCATATGGGCAACCAACCGGCCGGAATGGCTTCTTGCCATGTTTGCTACGGCCAAAATCGGCGCTGTCCTGGTAACAGTAAACACCAACTACAAAGTATTCGAGCTGGAATACCTGCTAAGGCAGTCGGATTCATCAACGCTTATCCTTATTGACGGATTCAAGGACAGCAACTACGTTGAGGCAATCCGGCAGCTGTGTCCCGAGCTTGACCACTGCAAACCCGGAGAACTGAAAAATGAAGGCCTTCCATTTCTCAAAAACGTCATATACATAGGCGACGAGAAGCATAAAGGCATGTACAACTGGAACGACCTTTATGAAATGTCGAAACAGGTTACGGACGAGGAACTAAGGCGCAGGCAGGAAAGCCTCGATGTGCATGATGTGATAAACATGCAGTATACATCGGGTACCACGGGATTCCCCAAGGGGGTCATGCTGACTCATTTCAACCTTGTAAACAACGGAAAAAGCATAGGGGACGGCATGAAACTTACAAAAGAAGACAGGCTTTGCATTCCCGTACCTTTCTTCCATTGTTTCGGTTCAGTTCTTGGCGTAATGGCCAGCGTTACCCACGCAACCACGATGGTTCCCATAGAATACTTCAGCCCCGTAAAAGTTATGGAAGCGCTCCAAAATGAGAAATGCACCGCAGTCCATGGTGTGCCGACGATGTTTATCGCAATGCTTGAACACCCGGACTTTCGCAAATACCGTTTCGACAGGCTCAGGACCGGTATAATGGCCGGTTCCCCGTGCCCGATAAAAGTCATGAGACAGGTCATCGATGTAATGGGCGCAAGGGAAATCACCATCGTTTACGGGCAGACCGAAGCTTCGCCGGGCTGCACCATGACGAGCGTCGATGACAGCATAGAACTGAGGGTTTCCACTGTCGGAAAGGCTTTTCCGAACATGGAATGCAAGATTATAGACCCTGCGACCGGAAAGGACGTCCCGCCCGGAACGCCGGGTGAATTCGTGGTACGCGGGTATAATGTCATGAAAGGGTATTATAAAATGCCCGAAGCCACGGCCCAGGCCATCGACAGCGAAGGATGGCTCCATACGGGGGATCTTGCAGTGATGGACGAAAACGGCTATTTTAAAATCACGGGCCGCATTAAGGACATGATAATACGCGGCGGCGAAAACATTTATCCCAAGGAAATAGAAGAGTTCCTGTACACGCATCCCGCAGTCAGGGACGTCCAGGTGGTCGGTGTGCCGAGCAAGGATTACGGAGAAGAGGTTCTGGCTTGTATTATCCTCAAGGATAATGTTAAAATTACTGAAGAGGAAATCAAGGAATATGTAAAAAGCCATATGGCGAGACATAAGACTCCGAAATACGTATGGTTCATGGATGAATTCCCCATGACGGCAAGCGGGAAAATCCAGAAATTCAGGCTTCGCGAAATGGCCATTGAAAAATTCAATCTTCACGACGCTGCTTCAATAGAAACTGCCTGATCAATCTGCCTGGATAATTTGCCTGAACTGAAAGGAAGCGAACTGACATGAACGAGTTTATAAAGGCTATAAGGGAACGGGTGCTGGTTTATGACGGCTCGAAAGGATACCTTCTCCAAAAAATGGGCCTTGGAGGCGGCGAGTGCGCTGAAGAATGGAACCTGACAAAAAAGGATAAGGTCAGGGAAGTCTATCTTTCCTACAGGAATGCGGGCTCTGACGTAATCCAGACCAACACTTTCCCGGGCAACCGTTGCCAGCTCGAGAAATACGGCCTTGCAGACAAAACCTATGAAATAAATTTTGAAGGCGCAAGGCTGGCGTGCGAAGTCATGGGCAGCAGGGGTTTCGTAGCTGCATCGGTCGGTCCCACGGGCAGAATGTTTGAACCAGCGGGTGATTTGACCTTTGAAGAAGCCTACAACGTGTATAAGGAGCAAATAAAGGCTCTTGCGGACGGTGGCGTTGATGTCATTAATTTCGAGACATTCACGGACCTTGCGGAAATGAGAGCCGCTCTGATTGCAGCCAGGGAGACCTGCGACCTTCCCGTAATCTGTTCGATGACCTTTGAAGCCAACGGAAAAACGCTGATGGGAACAGACCCCTACACTGCGGCTGTTGTCCTTAAATCCCTCGGGGCCGATATGGTCGGCACCAACTGCTCCCTCGGTCCGGAGCACCTGCTCGGCATTATCAGGGAAATGTCAAAAGCAGGAGTATATCTCAGCGTCAAGCCAAATGCCGGGTTGCCCGAAGTTGTTGACGGGAAAACGGTTTACTGCGACATAACAAGCCAGTTCACCGCCCTTGTCAAAGATTATGTAAATGCCGGCGTCAGGCTGATTGGAGGTTGCTGCGGGACAACTCCCGAGCTTATAGCAGCTCTTAAAAAAGAGCTGGCTGAAATTGAAGTTCCTCCTATCGACTATTCTCCGGCGCTTGTCATTACTTCGGGAACAAAGAGCCTGTGCCTTGAAAGCGGCAATTTGAGCGCCGGATATCTCAGCAGCGAACAGGACGGCGAACTTGCCGATGCCTTGAAATCCCGCGACCTGGGATTTATTGCGGACAAAGCGCTGGAACTGGCCGCCGGGGGCTATGATTACATATATATCGACATAGATTCGGCATGCGCGGATGCGGAACTGTATGCCAGGGTTATTAATGAAGCCCAGGGCTATATCCGCGAACCGTTTATTTTAAAAACCGAAAATCTTGAAGCCCTGGAGAAAGCATTGAGAATTTACCGCGGCAAAGCCGGCGTTATACTTCCCGAAAGGGAAATTGAAAACATGAAGAATTTCCTGGCAATTTGCTCCAGGTACGGCAGTACTATTATTGACCCCAAAGTCCTGTAAACTGAAAGCACGGTTCCGGCAACGGTTACCGTGCTTTTCGCGTCACACCAGATATTAAGCCTATCAAGCCTATTTCTTCTGATACACCCTTGCCCAGTCTATATTATACCTTTGCGGAAAAACGGTCGTATCGTCGGGACTGCCGTGCCAGTTGCCGCCGACGGCCAGGTCCAGGCGCAGGTATGTTCATTGTGAAATTCCGTTAGGTAATCATCGGCAAATAATTCATCGGACCATACGAGTTTCCATTCGGATCGGAGTTTTCCGCCGAATCCGAAGAATCCGGCGAAGGCTTTTTACCTGACGAAGTGCATCCTGTCATAAGTACGCACAGAAAAAGTGTCATGGCTTTCATTACCCTGCGCTTGTACATGGATTATACAGTTAATCTATTATAGCCAGCTAAAAATTCAATTAATAATCGACTACCCTGAAAAAGGACAAGTGAAAAAAATGTAACCAGCTTTTATTTCTGGAAATTTAATAAGCAATAATGCTGAAGATTCTACCAGTGTAAATTTTTATGTTTTTTTGTAAAATAAAGTAGTTTTTATTGATATAACTTCGTCAAAATTACGACCTTTTTCAATGAATTATGCCAAAATCCTATTTGATATGGACAGGACAAGGTGTTATAATTAACTCATGAAAAAGGAAAAAAGTGCTTTCTGTTTATTTGCTTTCTTGACAGCTCGCCTATCCGATTTCTGACAAAAAAGTTGAGGGGTTTGGGAGTGGCAAATTATAAACTTGATATAGCAAAACTGGATAATATTATTAAGAAAACCGTTGACGCGATCCAAAAAGGAAAACAGGAAATATGCGATATAGCCGAAAACGCCCGGAATGAAAACAAAAAACTCAATGAAGAACTGAAATTGCTTCAGACTCAAATTCTCGATCTTATTAAAAGCATAGAAGATACCGAGAAGAAGCTCAAGGAAAGCAGAAAAAGACTCCTCATTGTCAACCGGGATTTTAGCAAATACACCCAGGAAGAGCTGAGGAAAGCCTATGAAGAAGCCGACAACCTCCGCGTGGAACTTGCGGTAAAGCGAGAGAACGAGCAGTTCCTGGTAAAAAGGCGCAATGACCTTGAAATAAGGCTAAAGGAATCTTTCAGGACCATAGAGAAAGCCGAAAATCTTATTCAGAATGTGAATGTCGCTCTCAGTTACCTCACCGGCGATCTGACGGAAATGAGTAAACAACTCGAAAATATTCAGCAAAAACAAATGTTAGGTTTCCGCATTATACAGGCCCAGGAAGAAGAGAGGCAGAGAGTTGCCCGTGAAATTCATGACGGTCCTGCCCAGTCCATGTCCAATGTGGTTTTAAAGGCCGAGATCTGTGAAAGGCTTATCGATGCCGATCCCGGCAGGACAAAAGAAGAGTTGCAGCAGCTGAAAAAGATTGTACGAGAAAGCCTCCAGGACATCAGGAGGATCATATACAATCTCAGGCCCATGTCGCTCGATGACCTGGGTTTGATCCCGACGCTTCAAAGGTATGTTATTACTTTTCAGGACGAAACGGGCATTGAAGTTTCCTTTAAGGCCAACGGCAACTGCAGCGATCTCAAACCTGCTGTTTCGCTGACAGTTTTCAGGATCGTGCAGGAAGCCCTGAGTAATATATGCAAGCATGCACATGCTCTCAATGCTGCCATAAATCTTGATATAAGCGAACAGATGCTAAGACTGTACATTTACGATGATGGCGTTGGATTTGATACGGAGAAGCTGAAAGCCAAATGCAACGTTAATTTTGAAAACGGCTTTGGCCTGATAAGCATCAAGGAAAGAATAGAGCTCTTGGACGGCGAATTTGCCATTTATTCAAAACCGGGTAAAGGTACCCGGTTACAAATAATGATACCTTTGGTAAATGAGAAGGAGGTACCAGATGAACAAGATTAAAGTACTGATTGCAGATGACCATGTAATGGTCAGGCAGGGATTGGCCCAGATTCTTGAGCTGGAAAACGATATTACTGTAATCAGTCAGGCATCCAACGGGGAAGATGCCGTTAAACTGGCTCTTGAACGAAAACCCGACGTCATCCTGATGGATATAAACATGCCCGGTACCAACGGCCTGCAGGCAATTAAGGAACTCAAGCAAAAAAACAGCGCTTTCAAAATCATTGTACTTACCATTCACCAGGACAGGGAGTACCTTATAAAAACAATACAAATGGGCGCCGAGGGTTATGTGCTCAAAGACGCGGAACCTTCTGTTCTGATTGACGCCATACGGAATGTCTACAATGGTCAGACATATATCCAGCCCAATATGACAACGGAACTCGTTAAAGAATTCAACAGGGTAACGCTTCGCGAAAAGAACAGCTATGTAAAGAACAAACTGACTTCAAGGGAAATAGAAGTACTCGACCTCATTGCAGAGGGAATGATAAACAAGGAAATAGCAAAGCATCTGTACATAAGCGAAAAGACGGTAAAGAACCATGTTTCCAACATATTTAAGAAGCTCAACGTTTCCGACCGGACCCAGGCAGCCATATATGCACTGAAACATAACCTCAAGTCATAGTTCATATGCAGCATGATGCGATGCAGCTTTGAAAGTCATTTAGAATTGAAAGTCGTTTGAATTAATATCCACGTCGTTTTTTTAGCTGTTTTTGTCCCAATTTGGAATACAGGATTTTTGACAAAAAGAAAAAACAGTTGTTTTCAACTGTTTTTCTCATTTTTTCTGCTGTTTTTTCGGCACGTAATTAAAACCCGTGCGTCAGGTTAACAATGTTCTCTCCGTTTCTGACAACCTGCACGTTTATTTTCATATCCTTGTATTTCTTCTTTAATTTTTCCATATATTTCTCGGCCACCTTCCGGGCTTCCTTGTTGCTTGCGTTATCCCTGACAACGATGGCGCCGTAGGCAATTCCTCCGCGAACATATATCTGGCCTATTTCGACTATTTTTTCATCGCCGAGTTCTTTTGTAAGCGTGGAATCCTTAATGATTTCATCGGGCTTCAGGGTTGTGTCCTCGTCTCCGGTTTCGCTTTTCCCGGTTTCTTCCGGGTTTTCAGCGGTACCATTCTGTGTCGTGTCCGGTTTGCGTGACGAATCCGTCCCGCTTTCCCTCAACGCAAAATACCCGACTACTACTGCACCCAGCACTATAACCAGCGCCAGGGCATACATTAAGGTATTTTTTTTCTTCATCAATATTCCCCCGTGAGCCAAGATAAAACTGACTTTTTGACACTAACTATTAAAATAGTATATACTACTGAAATATTTTGGTCAATAAAACCACGTGCAAACATTCGACCTTTTCCATATATATTTCGCAAACCGCCAATTGTTATTCGGTTATTTTCCATTACTTACTCCTTTGTTTAAAAAGATTATTATTCGTATTTCTCTTTCATATATATAAGCAGTGAAAACAATAATTCACTTTGCCGTGCATTTGCTCGGAGGTATGTAAGTGGCTGTGAAAAGAATAATTACAGCGGCGGTATTATCAATATTTGTTATATTTATTTTTGTCGCATACAGCTATACGCATCTCAATGACTGCTTCCACAGTAACGAGAATGGGATAGCGGTATATCATGAAAATGATCAGGACATTAACGACAATTTGCCGGAAGAACCTGAAATAACAAAAGGCTATTATATTTATATAAACCTGGACATCTGCCAGATGTATGTTTACAAGGACGGAGAACTTCTCAAAATTTATCCCGTATCGGGAGGAAAGCCTTCAACTCCCACTCCGCTGGGCACATGGAAAATCATTACAAAAGACACGTGGGGCGAGGGATTTGGCGGTGCCTGGATGGGTTTAAACGTACCCTGGGGCAAATACGGCATTCACGGCACTGTTGAACCCTGGTTTGTGGGAAAGTCCAACCAGTCCAAGGGCTGTATCCGCATGAAAAACAACGATGTAAGGGAATTGTACAGGATTGTGCCTCATGGGACAATCGTCAAAATAGTACATAAAAACCGCCCGTTCAGGACGATGAAAAGCGGCGACGTGGGATCCGACGTGCTTGAAATCCAGAAAGCGCTGAAAAAATTGGGATATTATCAGGGTTATCCCGACGGCAAATTCGGCAACATTTTAAGAGAAAGCGTAAAGAAATTCCAAAAAGATCACGGTCTTTACCAGACCGGCGTCGTGAATATTTCTACATATAACAAAATACTGGAGAAAGCAAAAGAACTGGAAACACTTCCCTCTCCGATACCTCCGACATTGTTGCCTTCCCCGGCGGCCACCGTATCACCGGGACAAGGAGATCCGGGACAGGAAAACGGTTCTCCCATGGGCGAGGCGGAAGGGTTACGCTGATGGACACAGGAACTTCCCGGCAGGACACGGGGACGGTTCTCTTGTCCCATTTCGGGACACGGGGACGGTTCTCTTGTCCCAAAGTGGGACAAGGGGACGGTTCCTTTGTCCTTTCCTCAAGAATTAATGAAGCTAAAGCGAGACATTGGAAAGGTTTTATCACTTTCAAAACGGGACAGAAGAACCGTCCCCGTGTCCCAGTTTTTTTAATGTGAAACCAGGTATTTATACATGAGAAATAATACGGTTAAAATGATGATTATATGGAAATACCGTTCGGCAAATTCCAGCATGTTTTTTGCAATGCCGCGCGGAGCAAGTCTCAGGTAATTCCAGAATCCCACGGTTCTTACACTGTAATTCCTCATGGTATGATCAACCTCCATGAAGGGCATATAGCAGTTTATGCCGATGCACTTCCGTTTGCCACATGTTGTGAAAAATTTTCTGAAAAGCCTGGAACATTTTTCTTCGCCCATCAGTCAAAAGAAGTAAAAAGCAAAAAACAAACTACAAAAAACAAAGGAGTGATCTTTGATGAGCTTTACCCTTTCAAAAGGAAGAATGGTTGCCGGCGCGGCGATCCTCGTAGTGTTATTGCTTGTTGCCGCACTGTTGGCTCCGTTTAACTTCTCCAGCGCAGCCGCAGATGATAAGCAGGAAACAAAAAGGACCATAAATGTTTCCGGTCGAGCAACAATAAAAGCAGAGCCTGACATTGCATATGTCACACTGGGTACTGTAACGGAAAACAAGGACGCTAAAAAGGCCCAGCAGGAAAACGCCAAGATAATGGACGCCGTTATTGCAGCTCTCAAGAATGCGGGAATTTCCGAAAAAGACATTAAAACCCAGGGATATAATATTTCGCCTAAATACAGTTATGACAAGAATACAGGCATAAGCAACATTGTAGGGTATACGGTCAGCAATTCCATCCAGGTAACCGTCCGAGATATCAAGAATGTAGGTATGGTAATAGATATCGCCGCAGATAAAGGAGCCAACGAATCCTCGAGCATTACGTTCGGACTCAGCGATTACGACAAGGTTTACAACCAGGCTTTGAAAGCAGCGGTTGAAAACGCAAAGAGCAAAGCTGCAACTATCGCCGATACCCTTGGTATCAAGCTCACCGTGCCTGTTAATGTAACTGAAAACAGCGGTTACAGCATACCTACCTATTCCCGTTCAATCTCCGCTGCTGACATGGCAGAACAATCCGTCACCACGCCGATTTCTCCGGGTACGCTTGAAGTCACGGCTTCAGTCAGCATGATTTATGAATATTAATTAATAATTAATTTTAAAGACAACAAAAAACGGGAGCCATAAGCTCCCGTTTTTATTTCAATATTTCAGGCTTTTTAGTAAATTATATATCAGGCTTTTAAGTAAATTGCTTGCCATTCCTATCTCTGGACCCTGCCCGATGCGTCACCGGCCATCAGCGCCTTGACCTCGGAAAGGGTAACATGGTTGAAGTCGCCATGGATGGAGTGTTTGAGGCACGATGCAGCAACGGCAAATTCAATGGCAGACTGGCAGTCGTAATTGTTCATCAGGGCGTAAATCAGTCCTCCGCCGAACGAATCTCCGCCCCCTACCCTGTCTACGATGTGTATCGTGTAATTCCTTGAGAAATAAAAATCGTTGCCGTCATAAAGCATTCCCGCCCAGTTGTTGTCCGACGCGGAAATACTACCTCTCAACGTTATCGCGACCTTTTCGAAGCCAAACCGTTTTTTCAGTTCCTCTGCCACTTTTTTATAGCCTTCATGGCTGAGCTTTCCACCTGTAATATCAGTATCGGGAGCCTTGATGCCGAACACCTTTTCCGCATCCTCTTCATTGGCTATGCAAACATCCACGTACTGCATGAGTTCTCCCATGACTTTCCCCGCTTTTTCGGTGGACCAGAGGTTTTTACGGTAATTGAGGTCGCAGCTTACTTTAAGGCCCTTTGCCTTGGCAGTTTTGCATGCATCGAGAACAATTTCGGCTACATTGTCGCCGAGGGCGGGAGTTATTCCGGTGAAATGGAACCACTGTGCTCCTTCAAATATGGCATTCCAGTCAAAATCGTTTTTGCTGGCTTCGGATATGGACGAATGTTTCCGGTCGTATATGACCTTCGAAGGCCTCTGGGAAGCGCCGATCTCAAGGAAATAAATACCCAGCCTGTCGCCTCCCTTTACTATGTGCCGCGTGTCCACCCCATATCTTCTCAATTCGTTTATAGCCGCCTGGCCAATGGGATTGTCCGGCACTTTTGTCACATACACCGATTCCATTCCATAATTGGCCAGTGAAACGCTTACATTGGCTTCCCCTCCGCCGTATACCACGTCAAAGGAGCTTGCCTGGACAATCCTTTGATATCCCGGCGGTGAAAGCCTCAGCATTATTTCTCCAAAACACACTACTTTACCCATCTCTGTTCCTCCCTGTCCTGTTATCCTGAATCAACCCCATTGTTCCAAAACGGGGTTTATTTCCTCGCTTCTTTTATCCTGGATATGAATTCCCTGGCAAGCGCCGTTATCGATTCATAGTCTCCTTTTTTGGCGCCTGCGGTAAGGCTGCTGCCCACACCGACGGCTACGGCTCCCGCCTTGATCCAGTCGGCCACGTTATCAATATTTACGCCACCTGTAGGCATTAACTGGGCATATGGTATGGGACCCTTTATCGCCTTAATTATGGAAGGTCCGAAAAGCTCACCCGGGAATATTTTAACAATGTCTGCTCCGGCTTCCATGCATTCAACCACTTCCTTAAGCGTCATCGCGCCGGGCATGCATGCCACCCTGTACCTGTTGCAAAGCTTCACCGTATCTACATTGAGGCAGGGGCTGACAACATACTGGGCTCCAGCCAGTATGGCCGTTCTCGCCGTTTCCGGGTCAAGGACGGTGCCGGCGCCTATAATGATTTCTCCGGACTTATACCTCGAAGCCAGCCTCCTGATTACCTCGTCAGCCCCGGGCACGGTGAATGTGATTTCAATGGCAGCCACTCCTCCCGCAATACAGGCTTCAGTTATTTTTTCAGCCTGCTCGGGACTTTCGGCTCTTACCACGGCTACAAGACCGCAATCTTTTATCCTGCTGATAACCTGTTCCTTTAACATGGCAAACACTCCGTTTCCCAAAATGTTTCATTTATTTATGCATTTATGTATTTATGCATACCTTTTATTATGTACATCTTTATTTTGCCTTTGTTTTAGCCTTTGTTTTAGCCTTTATTTTATTACCTTTGTTTTGGCTTTTGCCTTTGTATTAGCTTTTGCCTTCGTATTAGCTTTTGCCTTTGTTTTATGCCTTGCCGGTTATTGATATTTGTCCGCTATCGACACCAGGAACCGCTTAATTGCCAGCAGGTTTTCCGGCGGTGTTCCGTAGGGTATCACGCCTGTGCCGAGCACGAATTTTTCATAACCATCCGCGGCTGCAACCAGTTTCTCCGCTGCTGCCAGGATGTCGCTTGCAGGTCCTTTTTCAACCAGCTTGGGATCGATGTTGCATCTCAGCATCAGGTTGTTTTCCCTGGCTTTTCGCGCATAGGCCCTGGGATCCACCTTGTAATCAGCAACGAGCAGCGTCGTCCCGGTGCCTATGATGTCGTCGACTATCGGCGTCGTGTCCCCTCCTATGACAAGGGGCGCCGAGGCCATCCTGAGGTCTTTTTTTATGTAATTTATTAGCTCCCTTTCATAGGTCGCAACAAACTCCCTGTAAACTTCCGGCGAAAGAAGAGGCGGCGTCGCCCAGGATTCGAAAACAGTGATCCCCAGTCCCCTTGCCGCAATCTCCCTGCAATATTCCCTCTGGAACTCAAGGACTCTTTCGAGGAGCCTGTGAGCTCTTTTTCCGCCGTCAAGACATTCCATTATAATGCGCCCGTATCCCGCGAGCTCCACAGCCACCGAGAACGGACCGCATATGCCGACTCCCACTGCCACTTCGTTTCCTATCCTGCAGCTTACAGCTTCAGCGGCGTCAAGGATCAGCGAAATCCTTCCCTTGCCAGGAGAAAAGACAATACCGGAAGCATCGAGGGATTCTTCCAAAGGATGGCTGCTGACACCCGGAATCGAGTTGTCCTCATGATACCGGATGCAGCAGCCCAAAGCCTCGGCTTCGATATTGTACACGTCGATGCCCACGGTTACCACGTCATGCCCGTATGTTTCATAGGCTCTAACCTGGGCTTCTTCCAGCAGTTTGCGGTCGGTGGCCGTTTCGCTCGGCGTCTTTCCTATAAGCGCTGCGCTGTGCTCAAAAACAGTGGGCATAAAAGGTATCCTGTCCGCCTTTTCGCCCCGGGCAACAGCGGCCATTCTTTCTTTTGGATTCATTCAATCATCACTTGGTTCCCACCGGATTTATTAAGCCAATTAATATCTTCAGATTTACTTAATATTTCTAATGTTACCTGATATTCTTAATATCGCCTAATATTGTTGACGTTACTTTATAACATTCCCCTTCATGTATTCGTTCCAGACATTCTCAAACCAGTTGTCCTCTTCGGGGATCGGCCTCACGGGTTTCCATTCGGCAACGCATCCATAGGTTCCGCCCTGCCTTACAAGTTCAATTTCGCAAACCTTGTCGAGCAGCTTTCCGTCATCAAGGCTGAAGCGGAAAGACTCAGGCAGACCCTCGAGCGGCAGTTTTCCCTTTTCATCCTGGATGAGGTATGAACCCCTGCTTCCGCCGCCCTTAATGATGTATTCCCTTATCGCGTTGAGATATACAAACTGGCAAAGCAGGATGTCCCTGTTCCTGAAAGCGTGGGGCAGATCATATATCGAGGAAATTTTCGTGTTGTCAACAAGCTTTTCAAGGTCCTGCCTGCATTCCTCGATACCTTGCTCAACGCCGGAAAGCGACCGGATATGGGCTCCGACCGTCGACATCCTCTTCTGCGCCCTGCTCCTGAGCTCAATGACATTGGACTTTTGGGCCTTGTTATTCATGAATCCCCTGGCCAGCGACACCCTGTCCTCTACCTGGTCGCGGACCAGGCCGACGAACTCTTCCGTAGGCATGGGCTCTTCCCTGTAGTTTGCGGCAATAAACTGCGCCGCCCTGAGGCTACCCACCTGGGTGGAATTCAATGCCGAGCCTCCGGGCCTGTAAACGCCGAAGGTTCCGTTGACTTCTCCCACGGGGAACAGGTGCTTAATGTTGCTTTCGTACCAAATATTGCCGACAAGTCCGCCGTTGTTGTGCTGTGCGCACACTGCAATTTCAAGATATTCCCTGTGCAAATCAATGCCGTTGTTCTTGTACAGGTCTATCGCAGGCTGGTTCATATGGGCAAGCCTGTCTATGGGCCTGCCGAACAGCGCATTGGAATTTTTCAGATAGGTGTAGGCTTCTTCGCCCAGCAGCGAAAAGTCGAGCTCCCCGTTTACGCTGCCGTATTCAGGGTTGTGCATGAAATCCAGGAATACCCTGCGGCCTTTTATCTGGGTTTCATAATAAACAAGTATATCGATAAGCGAAGAACCCCAATTGTGTATTTTCCTCGGATCGAAGGGCCACTGGTAACCCTTGAGGAAAATGGCATCCATCATTTTGCCCGGGCTCTCGAAGTATTCATTGAGGAATTCCCTTTCATCGCCGCCGTTGGCATCGGTGGAAACATACCTCGGAATAACCTGCTGATAGGTACCCGACAGGTTCCAGCGGAACTTGATTGACGCTATGCCATACTGGGACTCGGTCAGGTTCACGCCCTTCGCGCCTGCTTCAAAGGCTATTCCCGTCGCACCGATCTGGCTCTCGGGATAGACCGATGTGGCGTACATTCCAGCCGGACCGCCCGTCGCGTAAACCACGTTGGTGCAGTTGAACAGCGTAATTCCCATGTTGGGTTTATTCATGGCTGAAGTGTCTATTGCCACAAGACCCACGGTTTTCTTGCCTCCGCCGGCATCGGGAGCGGTGAGTATTCCTATAACTACAAATCCGTCAAAGATCTTGATGCCCTTACTTTTAACCTGGGCTTCAAGTTTTTCCGTCATGAACTTGGATGTCAGCGGTCCCGCCGAGGTAGCCCTCTGCCTCGGGTCATGGTCGGTTTTGTAACCGATGTATTCTCCATAGCGGTTGTGGGGGAACGGAACACCGATATCCACGAGCTTGTAGAAGCATCTCGCTGAAAGAGCAGCTTCCACAAGGGCGATGTCCCCATGCATGCATCCGGCCGAATACAGCGTCTTGGCCATTTCAACCACGGAATCCGGCGAATCTCCCGCAAGCGTCAGCTTGTAATAGGTTTGCTTGTCGGAACCGGTATTCCTTGAAGTTCCCATGTTTATACCTTCGGTTAAAATGGCGATGTCCCTCTGGCCAAGATTGTACAGGCTGTCCGCCGCGTTGAATCCTGCGCAGCCCGTGCCGACCACAATGGTATTCATGCTGTAAACATCAAAATCCAGATCGTTGATTCTAACCGTAACCTTGTTCATATCTGCACTCCTCTACAGTCTCCTTATATGGAATCCTCCGTCAACATTTATAACTTCGCCGGTTGAAAATGCCAGCTTGCCTGAGCAAAGCACCGACACGGCATTGCCGATGTCTTCGGGATAGCCCCATCTCTTTATCGGTGTTATTCCTTCGGCTATGAGCTTGTCGTACTTTTCCCTGACAACCGCCGTCATATCGGTCATTATGATTCCCGGCCTGACTTCATAAACATTTATGCCGAACTCTGCAAGCCTGTCGGCAAAAAGCTTCGTAACCATGCTTACGCCGGCTTTTGATATGCAGTACTCGCCTCTCGAAGTTGAAGATGTGTAGGCAGAATTGGAAGAAATATTGACAATTATCGGCCTGACGCCTTCAATCTTGTTTTCCTGCACCAGCCTGATCATAACGTTGGCCACGAGCTGGGTCATGAAAAACGTACCCTTGAGATTCACTCCAAGTACAAAATCAAAACTCTCTTCCGTGGTTTCAAGTATGTCCATCCTTTTCCTGGGCGCGACCCCGGCGTTGTTCACGAGCACGTCAATCCTGCCGAACTCGTCCAATACGCGGTCTACCACAGCCTTCCTGCTGTCCGCCAAAGTTATGTCTCCTTTTACATAAATCACGGGTGTGCCCGCTTCCCTGACCTTGTTGAGATTTTCCTCTATAGCGCTTTCATCGTGCACGTCCATAATAGCGACCGCAAACCCGTCCTTTGCGAGCTGGCAGGCAATTCCGTGGCCTATGCCCCTGCCGGCTCCCGTCACAAGCGCAACTCTCCTGTCAATCATCTGAACGTCCTCCCTTACTTTGTATTTTGTTGCCAGGTTACCGGATTGTTTTGATATTAATATAGTTTTTCAATTATTTCAATATTCGACGCCTGCTTTTTACTTTTTAAGTTAAATCTTATATTTATAACAGCTTACCAGGACCTGCCGAAGGGCTCAAGGAAGATCCACGTTTATTTCTTATTTTTTGCTCTTCCTTCCCTGTAAATCGGTCCGTAAATCTCTGCATCCCTTATCACGCAGCCGGCCATGCCCCCGTCCCTCATTATCTGCGTGCAGCACGAACAGGTAATGCAGGTCTTTGTGCTTTCAATCGAGCCGTTGCGGAAAAAGTCATTGACGAGATCGGGGTATGCCAGCAGGGCCCTGCCGAGACCGATGATCAGGTTGCCGTGCCTTTCCAGCAACGGGGCGGCAATATTGATGAAAAACTGCCTGAGCCATGTGAAGCCGATAGTCGTGAAAACCATGTCGCTGTATTTTTCGGCAATGATATTGTTCAGTTTCATCATGCGCTCAATGGAAACAAGGGGATTTTCGTCGGGGATCTTAATCCCCTCGCTCGGCAGGTCATAGGGCCTTTCGACATAGGGATTGTAGTAGGGATTGCCGAATGCTATGTTGAGCATTTCAACGCCCATCCCCTTCAGGATGCCTATGATTTCAAGGGCTTCAGCAGGATCCGGTTCCATTGATCCGTCGGTTTTCATGCCGAACCCGTACGGATAGGGATAGGCGTCATAAACATTTATTCTTGAAGTAATGGCTATGCCGGGAACTTCTTTCCTGATACGGCTTACGGTCTCGGTGAGCATCCTCATCCGGTTTTCGAAGCTCCCGCCGTATTTGCTGTCTTTCCTTGTATAAGCCGACATCAGTTCATGCAGCAGGTAACCGTGGGTCGACTTGACGTCAACGGCGTCAAAACCGCATTCGCGTGCAAGCCTTGCGGCTTCCACGAATTTGTCCTGGAGAGCGTCAAGGTATTCGTCGGTAACGAGCGGGTAGTTTTCGTCAAGATTGTGACTCGGATCCAGTATCGGCGAATGATAGGCAATCATCGGTGCAGGCTTGCCTTCTGGCTTGCTGTAACGTCCCGAATGGGTAAGCTGCAGTATGATATATGGCCTGTAGGGTTTGCCGTTTTCATCAACGGCATTTTCCCTTATAACTTCGACCAGTTCCCTGAACTTGGGCGCAGTTTTTTCATTTATTAAAAGCTGGCGTGGATTGGCTTTGCCCTCGGGCACAACGGCGGTGGCCTCCACCCATATCATGCCCGAACCGCCCTTTGCATAACGGATGTATTTCCTGAAGGTAAGTTCACCGGGATTGCCCTCGTGATCACCGTCGCACCCTTCCATTGGCTGGGCGCAAAAGCGGTTTGGAACTTCTACACCTTCGATTTCAATTCCCTGCCTGAATAAATGCATTTTGTCCTTAACGTTTTCTTCCACCGGAAGGTCAAGGCCTAGCTTTTCGATGTCTGTTTTAAGTTGCTCCAACGTTTTGTAGGAAAAAGCAAATGGACTGCGTCGACTCATTGTTTGGACCTCCGTCAATTTATTATATTAGAGTTTTCCCCGTCGTCCGGGTGTTCAATGACAAAAACAAGCCTGTCATTTTCAATATAACATTTGGAGCCCAGTTCTTCAGAAATTTTCTTCTGATTCTGAAGCAGGAACCGGGCATCATCGCCGTAAACCGGCACCACGCGCGATTTGCCCTCTATTACAAAAGGTATTGCCGAGAAGCTTTCCAGCCTGTTGCCCCTGAAATCCATCTCAATGATAAAACCTTCCTGGTTGCGCGGATCGTTCTGGTCCGATATGAGGTTGCCGAGGCTGTAAATTATAGGTTTACCCTTGTATATTTCAATTCCCTTCATCCTGTGGGGATGGTGCCCGATGATAATATCGGCGCCCAGGTCAATAACACGGTGGGCAAAATCCACCTGTTCGGGCAAAACCTCGTAAACATACTCAACACCCCAGTGAAGCGAAACGATGAGCAAATCAACCTTGTCGCGCAGCTTTTCAATATCTTCCTTTATGTATTCAAACTCGCGCGGTGCCACACCAGCCTTTTCAGCAGTAGCTGCAAAGCTCATCGGCGGATTGCCCGCAAAAACGTCATAAGCCATGTCCGTGTAGGAGAGCATGCCGATCTTCAGGCCATTTTTTTCAATGATCGCCGGTTTCCTCGCCTCGTCGAGATTTCTGCCGGCTCCCGCAAAGGCAATCTTTTCTTTTTCCAGGAGCGCAATGGTATCAAACAAGCCCTGTTCATACTGGTCCATAATATGGTTATTTGCAATATTAAGGAGGTTGAACCCTCCGAACCTCACCGCTTCGAACGCCTCGGGCCTGCTCCTGAAAGCTATTTTCCCGTAGACCGGCTTTTCCTTGTCTGTAAACGGGTTTTCAAGATTGGCAAATATCACGTCGCCCTTTTTCAACATGTCCACAATCAGTTCAAAAGGATATGTATAGCCCTTGCCAATCCTGTTTATGTGGTATTCGACACCCCTTGCAAGATGAATGTCTCCCGCCGCCATTATTTTAAGCGTCCGGTTCTCTTCGGGCTTTTCCGTAGCCGGCTCTTCTGCCGGTTCTTCTTCGGCAGCCTCCCCGGAAGTGCCATCGGCGCTCTCATCCGCGGCTTCATCGGCATTCTCATGGATATTTGAAATCCAGTCCGGCCGGATATGAAGCGCCAGCGCCACGGCAACTGCCACGATCAATACTGCCGCGACTGCCGCCAACACTGTTTTTTCTTTTTTCATGGGACCTCCCCGGATGATCGTATGATATACACTGATAAAAACTTATTTCAGCGGTATTTCCGCAACTGGAGTATAAACCCTTCTTCCGGCAATTTGTTCACTGCTGAATATGGTTATCCTGTCAACGCGTATTTCAGGATGCCTGAAACACTCTGCCTGTTTTTGCAGCGCGTCAAATCCCAAATCTGTAAAAAGGTCCTGCGCCAGCGTAATATGCGGCCTGTAAGGTCTTTTCTCCGGCGGAAACCCTTCCCTTTCCATTATCCTGTCAACTTCCTTCTGCAATGAAAAAAGCTTGTCGCTTTCTCCTTCAATGCCGAGCCAAAGTACTCTTATACAGCCCTTTCCCGCAAAATACCCGAGTTTGCCGGGTCTGAGCGTGAAACGCCCGAAACATGCCACTTCTTCGAGGGACTTTGCCATAGGACCTACGAGCGCGGGATTTATTTCGCCGAGAAATTTAAGGGTTAAATGGAAATTATCCGTGCGTTTCCATCTGCCCCTGGTCGCAAATTTTTTCAGCGACTCAGAAAGTTCTTCGAGGCTTTTCCTGACATTACTGTCAAATCCTATGCCGATAAAAGTTCTCATCGTTTTTCCGCCTTTTTATCCGCGTTGAGTATTACTGTTCGTTTGCTGTATATTAAATGTTCAAAATTATTATTACCTGGTTTAAAATTAGTGGTTAACATTTACTGATTAATCATACCACCGTTTTAACGAAATTAATAAAATTCGGTATGACTATGCCCGGATCCTCAAGTTCCATGTTCCAGCGTTTCACCCATTCGAGGGAAACATAGCCCGTATAACCGCTCGATTTCAATAACTTTAAAGCCACCCTGACAGGCACGTCTCCTTGTCCGGTAATCTTGTATTTCAGCTTTCCCTGTTCCATGACCGAATCCTTGATATGCACCATTCTTATATGGTTTTTCAGGGTTTCATAGGTTTTTTCAACGGGCTCGCCCGCAAACCTGTAGGGATGGTGTATATCCCACAAAACCTGCGCATTTGGATGACCTGTTTTTTCAATGAGAGCGGCAAGTCTGCCCGAGTCCGAATATACTCCGTTTGTTTCAATCAATACAGTAACACCATGCTGCCCGGCAAATTCGGCAAGCCGTGCAAGATTGTCCGAAACGATGTTGTCGTCAATGCCGGTTCCGGGAGCGGGATCCCTGTCCCCCAGCACCCTCACATAGGGAACGCCAAGCTCTTCTGCGAGCAATATGTAGTCAGTCCCTTCCTTGATAGCATTCCGGTCATCGGCTTCAAAGAGGTAACACGAAGATGTCAGGCACGGAATTTCAAGACCGAGGCTTTTAAGCCTGAGTTTGGTCTTTTCAGCATTTGATCCTGTAAAAGGCCTTGCGGAGGGAACGTACATTTCCCCTTCCACACCCCTGACCTCGACGCCGTCATACCCCAGGTCCCTGGCAGCGGCGATAATTTCTTCCCAAGTCCATTCGGGACAACCCAGCGTTGAAAATGCTATTTTCATTTTTACCTCCATAAAATTATCAGACATAAGGCCTGATAAAAGTAATTGGTTGATAAAGCTGAAGCTATAATTTACTTATCTGATAAAAGCTATAATTTACCGTGTTTATAGCTAATTTTTGCTGTGTTTACAGCTTATTTACTTTTTGTAGCTTTATTTTACTGTACTTTGGGTGTACTTTTGCTGTATTTTAGCCATATATGGCTAAATTTTAACATCAAAATAAGCTGTAGTTTTAGTGAAAAACAGTATTATTATAATCCTGCTTCATTAAAAATTCATCCCGGTATTCCGTCCGAAGAAGATTAACGGCGAAAACCGACGCTGTCAGCCCCAGTGCGAGGGCCAGCAGCATATAGTATCCCGTCAGGCCTTTACCCGAAACCACATGCAAAAAGGTGCCCGTATTGTTGACAGCCATGTGCATGGCTATCGGGGCCCACAGCGACCCGGTCCACACCAGGACGTACGCGAGCAGAACTCCCAGTATGGCCGCATAAATGCCCTGGAGCAGGTTAAAATGGTAAAGGCCGAACAAAAGCCCCTGTGCCAGGATTGCCGCGTTCCTTGGAACATTTTTCCCGAGCTCCCTGAATATGAAGCCCCTGAATATGATTTCCTCGATGACCGGCGCCATGATTCCCGCTCCCAGCACACGGGGAATGAGACCTCCGCTTTCATTCATTTTTTTCATGAGCTCGACATAATCCGGAAACCATCGCTCCAGCGGCATAAAATTCAAAATCATTATAAGCGAAACGGCCGCTCCGATACCCAGCAGCACTGAAAGCAGTATCTTTTTTACCTCCGTTTTTCTGAAGCCTGCCGCCTCGCGGAATGTCTCCCCCCTGCAGGATGGAATTACGAAATAGGCCGGCAGCGCAAGCAATCCGGAAAAAAACAATCTGTAACCCAACCCTGGTCCGCCGGCTGCGCCGGACCTGAATTCATAAACAATCTCAGCGGCCGCGCGGACAAACAGCTGGGCCATGACATAAACCAGAATAAAGAGCCCGATAAAGCCTGACATTTTTAAGTATCTGCCAATATCTTTCTCATCCAGCCACCTGGTCATCGAGCCGGGTCCTTCCTGACAATCTTTTTCATTTCCATTATAACACATCGTATTTTACCGTTCCAACTCATGACATTTAATTGCCGGTTGGCAACAACGCCTTTACGCAAAGGGCCGAAAGCGTTAAAATATTTTTGACAATAAAAAAGCTTAATAATTTTCCGCATTTTGTGCAATTTATATAGATAACAGCAATATCTGTCCGGAGGCTGACATGGTTCCTCACATGCATAAATATAAGTTCGAATGTAGAACGGCGGAAAATCATAAACATACAATGTCGGGATATACTGAAAAAATGATAGGCATACCCGCGTTCCATGTGCATTATTTCCGCGGCGTCACGACCTTCAACGGTCACAGCCATTACTATTCGGGCGTGACGAGCAGGCCAGTCAAAACCAAAAACGGACACGTTCACAGGATCGCGGGAAAATCCGATGAAACAAACGGCCATAAACATAAATTTTTAAACTACACCTTTGAAGATGTGGAGTACATTTCGAACGGAGCTATAGACGGCGCGTTCGTATAATAAGACCATGCCATTGCCTCCATGATGTCCTATTAAGCCGGAGGCCATGCTAAGGTGAAAAGGAAGCTGTTCAAAAAAATTAATAACCCTGTTGTATTTTGCTCTTTTATCGCGGCAACGGTTTTTACAGTCCTGCTGTTTGCGAAACCTACGGTTGGCATCGCTGACAACTCGGATTTTGCAAGGATTATGTCCGTGGCGGGTCTTGATTTTTTTCACGAATCGCGTTTCACCAATGTCGTTCCCCATTACAGGATTGTCGGCAGGCTGCTTTCTCTCAGCGGCTTTTCAAATTATGCCACGACACATATAATTCCCGTTAAAATAGCCATAGCTGTAAACAAACTGTTCTTCAGCGGCGACATATTTGACATACGGTTTTTGGGCCTTTTATATTCGATAATTCACATTGCCGGTCTCACGCTTCTTATATCGGCCACGGTAAAATCCGGCAAAGTGCCGGAAAGCAAATCGCTACAATTCCTGGCGGCGGCGCTGCTGGTTTTCATATTCTGCGACATGGGCTATCTTGCGTATTTCAATTCCTTTTTCGGTGAAGCTCCCACTTTTGTTTTTCTTTTATCAATGACGGGCATCGCGCTGTACATGGCTGCGCGCAAAAAGGTTACCCCGGTATGGATACTCCTGTTTTTCGTCGCGGCCCTGATGTTTGCCGGCTCAAAACAGGCAAACCTTCCGACAGTTCTCTTTGTGCCCGTCATTAGCCTGGCATTCATGTTCGCGAATCCGAAACGTTCGGTCATTGCTTCCGTGACAGTCTGTACCGTCGCGCTGATCGCTGTCTCCGTGCTTTTGTTCGCATCCGTTTCCGAACCTTTAAGACAGGTGAACCAGTATCATTCTGTATTTTTCGGAATATTAAAGGATTCCCCGTCGCCGGAAGAAGATCTCGAAAAGCTCGGCCTTGACCCTGAACTGAAAGTTCTTGCCAACACCACGTACTACGACAGGTCAATTCCCGTCAAAAATGACAGTGAATACATGGAAAGCAAATTTTTCAGCAGAATTTCCTATACCGACGTACTGAAATATTACATCATGAACCCGTCGCGATTTTATGACAAGCTGAAAATAAGCGCTGAAAACAGTGTAAGCATCCGGCCGCCCTACCTGGGTAACTTCATTTACGAAGAAACCGGCAGTAGGCTTGCTTTCGCCGAGCGGGCAACACTGTGGAGCAGGATTAAAAAGGTCTACATGCCCAGGAGCGTTTCCTTCATTATTTTCTTTTTTACCGCATATTTGCTCTATATCATCCGGCTTTTCGTCCGTGCCGTGAAAAATAAGGCAGACAGGTTTGCCCTGGTTGAGCCCGCGGTTTTGTGCTTCCTCTGGTGCACCGCCGCAGTCGCTTTTGTGACACCGGTGCTGGCCGCGGGAGAAGCTGATATAGCAAAGCATCTTTTTCTTTATAACGTATGCTTTGATTTATTGTTTGCCTTTGCTGCCATAGGGATTGTCAGCGCCGCGGTTTCCGCGCTGAAAATACTGAATTTCCGTAATTTTAACCGTTCATACAAACGTTCATATAAATACGGGCACAAGGAAGCCATGCCCTTTCAATTCGTGCAATTTTTCAGATATGTATTCAAATATGTTATTGCTTTTGCCGTCATCCTGTCCGTAGCCATTGTCCTGTTCGCGCAAAAAGGCCCTCTTTCCGGCAATTCCGAAGTTGAAATCTCCAGGGTCGGTTTTTTGTCCCGTACTGTTGCCGGGGAAGAAATAAAGATCGGCAGTTATGTCAAATTTGGCCGATACCGTGGAAAGGAATTGTTGTGGCAGGTCGCCGGAACGGAAAATGGCAATCTTCTGCTTGTGGCAGACAGGATAATCTGTTTCAGGCCATTTGACATTCCCGACGCCGGCGAGAAAACTCCCGAAAGGAGAAAATTCGGAAGCAACCTCTGGGAAAGCTCTTTGCTCAGATCATGGCTCAACAGCGAAGGCGTTGTAAACGGCGAGCCGGGATTTCTCAGCTATTTCAGCGAAAAGGAAAAAAACATGCTGGTTAAATCCCGCAATAAATTCCTGCTGTCGCTGTACGACGCCGATATCCGGGAGGGCGGATCGTCGCCCTATTTCTGGACCAACAGTGTTCCTTTGCTTTTGCAGAACTATGATGATGCGTATTTTTCGATCTCTGAAGACTGGGTCTTTATACCCGATGTGCGCGAAATAAAGGAACTGGTTTATGACAATGGGCTCAGCATACGAAAAAGGGCTCTTTTCACCGATAATCTTGACATCAAGTACGAAGCGGGAAAAAATCATTATATGCCGTACTGGCTGAGAACGCCCTATGTCAACAGTGAAAGCATGGTAAGGTACGTGGGAGAAGACGGGTATGTTTATCACTGCGACGCTTTAAACGATACCGTCGGCGTCCTGCCCCTCGTGAAGGTTTCTTTCATCGCGATAAAAGGAGCAGGCAGCCGCGCGGACCCTTATATTCTGTTTTAATATTCCGTCTGAATTAATATTCCATTCCTTTTCTGAAGGCTTCCATTTCATTGGGTATGAGGTGATGGTATTTTTCCGGCAGGACTTTATACAGCGCCGTTTCAAAGCTTTCCACGGAAACCATTCCCGTTGCCGCAACCAGTTTTCCCAGCAGGATGATATTGGCAAAGGTCAGGTTTCCCATATCGGAGGCCATCTGTGTTGCCGGCACTTCAAATACGTCGACGTCCTTCCTTTGGGGCCCTTCCGGCACAAGGGACTTGTCGGTAATGATGATTCCTCCGGGTACAACCATGTTTTCAAATTTCTCGAGCGAAGGTCCGTTCATGACAATCAGGCTTGTGCAGCTGTTGAGTATGGGAGAACCTACCGCTTCGTCGGAAATAATCACATGGCAGTTTGCAGTGCCTCCCCTCATTTCCGGGCCGTAGGAAGGCAACCATGAAACGTTTTTATTTTCAAGCATGCCGGCATAGGCGAGAAGTCTGCCCGCAGAAAGTATGCCCTGGCCGCCAAAACCGGCTATTATTATTTCATGCTGCATGACTACACCTCCAGATCCTTGCCTTTGAAATTGCCCAACCTGTAGAAAGGCTCCATGTTATCTTTCAGCCATTGAAGCGCTTCCACAGGATCGAGACCCCAGTTTGTCGGACAGGTCGAAAGCACTTCCACCAGGGAGAAACCCTTTCCCGCCATCTGGACCTGGAAGGCTTTTTTGATTGCGCGTTTTGTGTTGTTGATATTTTTGATGTCGCATACGGACACTCTTTCGACGAAAACTGCGCCCCCGAGCGTTGAAATCATTTCACAGACCCTGACAGGGTAACCGTGAAGTTCGGGTTTTCTTCCAAACGGAGTAGTGGTAGTAACCTGGCCTTCAAGGGTTGTCGGAGCCATCTGGCCCGAAGTCATTCCATATATGGCGTTGTTTATAAAAATCGTGGTTATTTTTTCTCCCCTGTTGGCGGCATGGATTATTTCGGCGGTTCCGATGGCAGCGAGATCACCGTCCCCCTGGTAGGTAAAAACCACCTTGTCGGGATGAACCCTCTTGATGCCGGTGGCCACTGCCGGTGCGCGTCCGTGGGCCGCCTGGACCATGTCGCATTCGAAATACTCATAATTGTTGTATGCGCATCCTACGGGCGAAACGCCTATTGTAATGCCCTCTATCCCCAGTTCATCAATTACCTCGGCCACAAGCCTGTGAACGATGCCATGGGTACATCCGGGACAATAATGCAACGGTTTTTCTTTTAAAGCGTGCGGTCTCTGAAACACTATCGCCATTTTTATCCCCTTTCCTGAACTTATTTCCGAACTTATTTCCCGATCCTGACTTGTTTTCTGAGTTGCTTCCTTCCTGGACCTGATTACTGAACCGACTTTCCGGTCCGGGGAATTATCTGCTATTTTTATAAATCTCCCTGATTTTATCCAGGATCTCTTTCTGGGTCGGAATCATTCCTCCGGTTCTTCCGTAGAAATAAACCTCGCGTTTGCCGTTAACCGCAAGCCTTACATCTTCGACCATCTGCCCGGCATTGAGCTCGACGGAAAGGAATGCCGCGGGCACCTCGGCATATTTTCTGAAAGTCTCCGTGGGGAATGGCCATAAGGTTATGGGCCTGATAAGACCGACCCTGATGCCTTCCTTCTCAGCCATTCTAATGACGTTCTTTACGATCCTTGCGACGGTTCCGAAAGCGGATACTATAATATCTGCGCCGTCGCAGTTATAGGTTTCGACCCTGACTTCCCTCTGCTCGATAATCCTGTACTTGGCCTGCAGCCTGTTGTTAAGATCCTCCAGCACTTCCGGGTCAATATATATTGAAGTTATTACGTTATGTTCCCTTTCCATCCGGGTCCCGGTCACAGCCCAGCTTTTGTCCGCCTCTTCAATTTCTTCCCTGTCCCTGAATTCAACGGTTTCCATCATTTGTCCCAGGGTGCCGTCTCCCATTATCATGACGGCAATCCTGTAGCGGTCGGCAATGTTGAACGCTTCAACCGTCAATTCATAGAGCTCCTGTATGCTTGAAGGGGCAAGAACCACCATCTTATAATCTCCGTGTCCACCGCCCTTGACCGCCTGGAAATAATCTCCCTGTGACGGAAGTATACCGCCGAGTCCGGGACCACATCGTACAATATTTACAATTACTGCGGGCAGTTCAGCTCCCGCGATGTACGATAAACCTTCCTGCTTGAGGCTTATTCCCGGGCTTGAGGAAGATGTCATTACCCTCGCTCCCGCTGCGGCAGCCCCGTAAACCATGTTTATGGCGGCAACTTCACTTTCGGCCTGTATGAAGGTTCCTCCGATCGAAGGGAATTTCTTCGCTATATAATGCATGATCTCGGTCTGAGGTGTTATGGGGTATCCGAAATAATACCTGCAGCCTGCCCTGATAGCAGCTTCGGCTATTACTTCATTCCCCTTCATCAGCAGTTTTTCTCCCATTACCAAATCCCCCTTAAAATTAAAGCGAAAATCGTAATTACAAAAAAAACCCCTCTATTTTTCGACAACTATTGCGCAATCAGGGCAAATTGTAGCGCAGAACGCGCATCCTATGCACTTGTCCATGTCGGTGACGCCGGCAGGATGAAAACCCTTGCTGTTCAGTTTGCCGGAATTTATAACAACTATTTTCCTGGGACATACTGTTGTGCATAGTTTACAGCCTTTGCATCTTTCTTCCAGGATAGTTACTTTTGCCATTTCCTGACCTCACAATCTGTTAGTTTTGTTTTTAACGACCATTTAATTATAAAACTCCTGTACATTTTGTGCAAGTCTCGCGGGCATACTGTCGTCAATCATTCTTCCCAGGGAAGTTTTATCATTTTATCCATGATAAGTATATCGCCTTTTTCAGGCCGGAATCCGGCCAAGGACTCCCTCATGCCGCTGGTGAACGCTATCGGTATGTTCAGCCTGTCGGATACCTCCCTAACGATATTGAACCCTTCCCTTATAATATCCGCGTGGGTTTCCGACAGGAGATTGGTGTTGTTCACGAGTTTCGTAACTTTCATCCTCGCGCTGTTTTCTATTGATGCGATCACTTCGCAAATTTCATCGGCCGTTTCCGTCAGCGGCCTTTTTGTATTTATAACGAAAAAAAGCTCATAATCGTCCTGCACTATTTCATTGCGGTATCTTGAAACGGCCCTGGCGCCCAGATCGTCGCCTCCCACGTCCAGGACCACTTTATAATCCTTTTTCTGAAACAGCGCGTTTACCTCGCCCGAAAGCGCCGGCACATCCACGTTGGTATTGGCATATACCGGCAGCACTACCCATATGCCCCTATCTGAAAGAAAGTCCTTTACATCGGCTGTCCTGAAATAGGGATTTACAATGTCAAAATCGGCAATGGCGGTTTTATATCCGGCTTCAGCCATTCTCAGCGCATAATTTACGGATACTTCGGTCTTTCCGCTGCCGAAGTACCCGGTAAATATGTTTATCCTTTTTTTAAACATGACCTTTCTCCTGTTGATTCGTTTTGATAAGGTTTTGCCCTTTTGTTTTTAAATGTTGTCTTAGCTGCGTTATTTGTTGTTTCAGCTGCATCATTTTTAATTATGTTGCTTATATTTTATTATTTATATTGTTTCAGTTGGCTAATCCAGTTGGTTAATTTCATTTGGATGTTTCAGTTGGCTGTTTCAGTTAGTCATTTCAGTTGGTTGTTCCAGTTGATTGTTTCAGTTGGCTGTTTCTGTTGCGTTGTCCCTGGTTATACTGGTTTCTGCCATGTTGCCCGATTGCGTTAAATTATTTACTGCTGCTTTTAATTTTAATCAAATCCTTGACCACTTCTCCCGCAATAATCAAGCCCGCGACGGAAGGCACAAAGGAAATGCTTCCGGGGATGTTCCTGCGGTCAGTGCACCTTCTCTCGGTACCCTTGGGGCAGATACACCCGGCAGCGCAGCTTGAAGTCTCCGTTTCAACAGTTTTTAAGGGCTCCTCTTTTGAATAAACGACTTTCAGAGCCGTGACGCCCCTTTCCCTAAGTTCCTTTCTCAAGACGCGCGCGAGCGGATCCACCGACGTCTCGTAAATGTCCGCTACCTCAAATTTTGTCGGATCGAGCTTGTTTCCCGCACCCATGCAGCTAATTATGGGTATTCCCATTTCATGGGCTTTTACTGCAAGATCTATTTTTGCAGTCACCGTATCCACGGCATCCACAATATAATCATAATCCGGTTTCAGCAATTCATCGGCATTCTCGGGAAGGTAGAATTTCTTGTGCACCGCGACTTCCGCCCCGGGGTTTATCTCGAGAATCCTGTCGCGCATAACTTCAACCTTCGGCCTGCCAATGGTTTTCATCGTCGCATGCAGCTGGCGGTTCAGGTTGGTGAGGCAAACGCAGTCATCATCCACGAGGACGAATTTCCCTACGCCGGCCCTGACCAGTCCTTCAACAGCGAAGCTGCCTACTCCTCCCACGCCGAAAACGGCTACCTTGCATTTTGACAAAATATCAAGCGCTTCCCTTCCCAGAAGCAGTTCCGTACGAGAAAAAGCATGAAGCATCCCATCAACTCCGTTTTTGATAAATTAATTAAACAACGTAATATATATTACCTGTTTTGATACATTCATCTATTTTTATAATACTGATTTATACTACATACTGATTTATACTGCCATGTTATATTATCGAGCCTGTCCGGGCTGGTTGCCGGACAGTTCCCTCGCGTTGGCTGTTTATCCTGTAATATGAAATTGTATCAGGCTCAACCGAATATATAATATTTTTCAATAGATTATAGAATATCTGATAAGAAGTTGCAAATTCCCTAAAGAAAATTTTTTATTGCAATCTTATTATGTAACGTTATTTTTTGTTATAATAATAAAAACATGAAAGCCGTTTGGCTCATACTGCATTTTAACCGGCAGCAGGCTAACAGCCGGATACGGAGGATGCTATGAAATACGTGGTTTTATTGGGTGACGGAATGGCCGATTATCCATTGCCGGCCCTTGGAAACAAAACCCCGCTGCAATGCGCCAGGAAACCCTACATGGATTTTATGGCGCGTCACGGAACGGTTGGGCTTGTCAGGACAATACCAAGGGGAATAGCCCCCGGCAGCGATGTCGCCAACCTTTCCGTAATGGGATACAACCCCGAAATATATTATACCGGTCGTTCACCGCTCGAAGCCGTAAGCATGGGCATTAATCTTTCGGAAAGCGATGTAACCTTTCGCTGTAACCTTGTCACGTTGTCAGAAGAACCGGAATATGAAAATAAAACGATGATCGACTACAGTTCCGACGAGATAACCACCGGGGAAGCCAGGGAACTCATTGCATCGCTCGCGGACAAATTTAACGACGATGAAATATCCTTCCATGCCGGCATAAGCTACAGGCACTGCATGGTATGGCGTAACGGGCCTTCGGGATTCAGGCTTACGCCTCCCCATGACATCCTGGAAAAAAAGGTAACGCCGTTCCTGCCCGAAGGCGAAAACTCGCAAAAACTCCTGGAATTGATGAAAGAAAGCCACAGGCTGTTAAAAGATCATCCCGTAAACATTAAGCGCATGGAAAGAGGTCTGAGGCCGGCAAACTCCATATGGCTGTGGGGCGAAGGAAAAAAACCGCGGCTGTCAGGCTTTTACGAAAAATACCACGTGAAAGGCTCCGTTATCTCCGCCGTGGATCTGATCAAGGGAATAGGCATATGTGCAGGTCTCAAATCAATTGACGTTGAAGGCGCCACGGGAAATATAAATACCAATTTCAGGGGAAAAGCGCTCGCAGCTCTTGAAGAGCTTCAGCGCGGCAGCGATTTTGTCTACATTCACGTGGAGGCCCCCGACGAGTGCGGTCACAGGAATGAAACGGAAAACAAGGTTAAATCCATTGAACTTATTGACGAGCAGATGCTCAGCATAATCCTGAGAGAACTTGAAAACTATGATGATTACAGCATTATGCTGCTTCCCGACCATCCCACGCCGCTGTCCCTGAGAACTCATACGGCGGATCCCGTTCCCTTCGTGATATACCGGAAAGGCGGCGCAGCCGGCTGCTGTGCCGTGAGCTATGACGAAGAAGCTGCGCGTAAAACGGGTCTTTTTATTGAAGAGGGACATCGGTTGATGGAGATGTTTATCAATAATAAGCTTTAGGCAGAGGTTTGTAACTGGAGACTGGCAGATGTTACGGGCCATTGGTTATGGCCGGATACTGGAAGCCGGGTTCTTGCTTCAGCTTTTGGGATTGTTGACTTGCAGCTTTAAGGATTGCCGGCTTGTGCATTAAACTGCCTGGCAGTCTCTATACCCCAGCTTTATAATTGTAGTTGCAGTGATTATTAATCTTCAGCCTGATTATTACAGCGCCTTCGTTTTTTGGCAGCGTGCATTCCCGTACTTCCGGGAATGCATCGTTGTTTTTATCAGCTTTTTCTTCCCGGTTATCCGGCAATTCCCCCGCCTCGTACACCGACACGCTGTCGACAAGCATTCGTACAAGCCTGTTGGTAAGCCCTCCGGCCGAGAGAATCTCCGCCGCTTTCCTGAGAGCCTCTTCGGGATCAAAGCAGCGCGCGGCCGCTTCCCTGAGTTGCCTGATCTCGTCTTTTAAAAGGCTTATACTTTTTTCAATATAATTGTTGGTCCTTGTGAAAAGTTCCTCTGATATCTTACCCTCCAGTTTGTCCCTGTAAAGTATGTCCTGCTGGCGCTGTCTCGCCGCAAGCTGCAGCTCAAGCCTCTCCGCTTCCTTCTCAAGATCGGTTTTGCCCGAATACTTTTCAGCCAGTTTGGCCTTAACCAGCGGTTTAATTTTTTCATCGTAAAGCAGATCGAGTATTTCGCCTGTCAAAACTTCCCCGAGCGCCTTTTCATTTATGTAATGGCTTGTGCAACCCTTTTTTCCGTACCTCGCGTATTGCGAGCAAATATAGCCCATCGGCCTGTTTTTTCTCGAACGGGCCACCATTGTCTGCCCGCACCTTCCGCAAAACAACAGCCCCCTGAATACATGTATCTCCCCCTTGTGGGGCCCCAGGGCATCTCTTTTGCTTCTGCGGAGCTTCTGGACTTCTTCAAACTTCTCCCTGCTTATGATGGGTTCATGGGTGCCGGGCGTCAACACCCACTTTTCCCTTGGAAGCCTCCTCGTTTTTTTGCTTTTGAAACTGATTTTTTCACTTACTCCCTGCACCGTGTCGCCGATGTACACCCTGTTGCCCAGGATCCGCCCGACGGCCACGGCATTCCAGCCCTCCCCGCGGGCGGATTTGCCGGGAGGAGGACAGCCCCTGTCATTCAAAATTTTCGCTATGCTTGAATAGCCGTATCCTTCAAGGTACAAATCGAAAATCTCCCTGACAATTGCCGCCTTCTCAGGGTCTACAACGAGCCTGTTTTTTTCTTCATCGCTCTTCCTGTATCCAAAGGGCGCGCGTCCTATGTATTCTCCCCTTTGGATCTTAAACCGCAGGTTCGCCCTGATTTTCCTCGAAATGTCCTTGGCATAGCGCTCGTTGAACCACGTTTCAATTCCCACGATGTCATTGTCTTTCCTGCTGTCATACCTGCCGTCGCTGGTGATTACCGTTATCCCGTATTCCTCCAGGTAATCCAGGAAGAGCAGCGTTTTGGCATTGTTGCGTCCCAATCGCGAAAGATCCTTGAGGACGAGTATGTCTATTTCCCCCGATATGACGTCCTCCCTGAGCTCTCTTATGCCGCGCCTTTCAAAACTCGTGCCCGAAACGTTGTTGTCTTCGTAAACCTTTACAACCTCGCCCAGCCTGTTTTTTGCCACGAAATCAATCAAGAGCTCCCTCTGGGTTTCTATCGTTTCGTAATTTTCGTCATTGTCGTCGCGGCTCTCTCTTACATATATCCCGACCCTTGCGCATTGCAGGCACCCGGGGTATTGTTCGTCAAGCAAGGTTTCCACTTTCATTGTTTCACACCCTGTTACTTCCCTTTTTTTCAATAAGCGAATTTACGAATTCTGCAAGGATGTCGGAAGGATCCTGTTTACCGTAAAAAATATAAGCAACCCTTCGCCTATTTGCCCGTTCACTTCCGCGCAGTACCTTCCGCCTGCCGAATTTCAGCATGTCCCCGTTTGTAAGCATTTCTGCAGGCCCGTGCATGTTCCACGGCGTATTTGCCGGCAATCCGGACACCCCCGATCCGACATGTGCAAATAAAACGTCATGTACACAAAATTAAACGTCATGTACACATTAAATATATGCCGCACGGTTTGTCCCGATTTCACCGGACTCCGGGCTTCAGGCATCACGATTCGCCGGCTGCTGACATTTCCCTATCCGAAAAAATATCTCGCTTCAAAAATTCCCCATGGACATTGTATGTACTTGCCCGAAAGGGCCCGCGACAATATGGATTCGTGGACCTCTATGTCGGCGGCGACGGTTTCAATATCCAGGGGTTTTAAATATTCCTTTCCTTTTTCAAAAAATTCTTGCTGCCTTAAAACCAGGGAATGGGCGAGTTTTTTCAACACCTCCTTCCTTTTTTCTATGCAGTCGATCAGTCGAGTAGCACTGTCAAGGCGGTTTTGAATGAATTTCCTTGTCTCGGCCGATAAGTCGCCGTGGGCCATTCTTTCATAAAATTTATTAATGCCCACGAGCGGTATGGCGTCTTCATTCAGGTATACCGCAAAACCTTCATATTCCCTTTTTATTATGATGTCCGGGATAATGAACCTGGCGCCGTCGTTTTTATAATAAGCTCTTGCGGGTTTGGGTTCGAGGTTCTTCAGTAGGTCGAACGCCGCTTTAACCTTTTCAGTGCTTATATCAAGTTCCCTGGAGATAAGGTCAAAGTCTCCCCGTGCCAGTTCATCGAGGTAGTCCCGGATTATTTTCACAATATGTTCACTGTCGCTGTTCATGGCTTTAAGCTGTATGATCAGGCACTCCCTGAGATTCCTTGCGCAGATGCCCGGCGGATCAAAGCTCTGGAGCAGTTCAAGCACGCTTTCGGCATCTTCTCTCGACGCGCCGAAAATACATGCCGCCCCGTCAAGATCAATATCAATAAACCCGTTTTCGTTTATTGAGTTGATCATGTATTCCGCCAGGGGATAAAGGTATTTCGGAAGTTTTGAAGTGCAGAGCTGGAAATGCAGATGTTCCTTGAGGCTTAATTTATATATTTTTCTCTCCGTTGTACCGCCTGCTTCCTCATCGTCGGCGGCAACGCCGTTTTCTCCGTTCTCCGTGTCGTAATTAACATCATCCCATTCGAAAAAAAACGCTTCTTCCATGTCTTCGTCATCCCACCGTCCCTCCGCGTCGTATGCTTCAAGGACGGGGTTTTCTTCAAGCTGTTCTTCCACGTATTCAAATAATTCCTGGGAATTCATGCTCAGCAAGTCAATTGCCTGTTTTAACTGGGGAGTGAGTATTAGTTTCTGGGACCGGACGAGATCAATATTTACATTGAAATCCAAGGCTGTCACCCCTAAAAGGTTATACACTATAATTATATAGCCCTCGACGCGCGCTTATTATCGGGGGACAGGAGTGACAAACCAAAAACAGCAAAAAAGGACACAGCGTATCAAATTCTGTAGACCGCCGACTCGGTTATTACAATATCCACTGGCACGTCATGCTCTTCCGCGGGCAGCTCCGGCACAAGCTGTAACTCATAGCAGATTCCCACGCTGGTGCAGCCGGCGCCCTTATTTCTCAGAAAACTGTCGTAAAATCCGCCTCCGTAGCCAATGCGGAAGCCCCTTCTGTCAAAAAGGAGCCCCGGTACGATTACAAGATCGATATCCGGTATCGGAACGGGCTGCAAAGACTCGTCAGCCGGTTCCATTATTCCGAAACTTCCAGGTTTGAGACCGCTTTCGAGATCGGTGATTTTGCACGCGATCATCCTTTTGCTCTCTCCCGCCGGCGCCGTTATTTTTGGCACGGTGAGAACCTTGCCGGCATTGAGAATGTACCTGGCCAGGTCCCACGTGGGAACCTCGTTGCCGATACTTAAGTAGCACATTATCGTTCCTGCGTTGACAAACTCATCCAGTTCCAGCAGGCGCCTTGTGATTTCCTCCCCCTTTTGGGATACGTCCGGGGCGGAAAGTTCGTCCCTTCGCTTTCTGGCTTCCCTTCTTAATTCAGCCTTGTTAGTCGTTTTAAAATCTTGCCTGTCTATTGCTCTCATCCTCCCGCCTTTATACGCAACAGCACCGGACCTGTCAGTCCCGGCGCCATGCTGGTTCCCATCCTGTTACCTGGATTTTTTCCCTTCACCCAAACAGCATGGATTCTACAAACTCGTCCATGAATTCGGGACACGCGGACAGTTCAACATACTTTATCATTTTCTTTATCTCGGCGGCACGAGCGATCTGCTTCTGTGACAGCAGCGCTCCGACGGCTCCTGCTCCAGCCGCGTTTCCTATGGACTCGATCCTGTCCTTCAGTTCGCGCGGCAAAAGCCCTATAACTACTGCATTGTCCCTGTCTATATAATTGCCGAAACCCCCGGCAAGGTAAACCCTGTCAATATCCGACACGTCGATGCCGGCCTGTTTTATCAGTATTTTAATGCCCGCGGCAATTGCAGCCTTTGCATTTTGCAGTTCCCTTACGTCCTTCTGGGTTATGGCTATATCAATTTCCGAGTCGCACTCGCTGCTGTGAAGCAACAGGAAGGCATTCCTGCCGTCAATTTCAATAAGTCTTTCAAGAAGTCTCGGCGGAAGTCCGTCCGCTTCATCGCGGCTTATTATTCTGCCCGTTTCATCAATTATGCCCGCCTTCAGAAGTCCCGCCACCGCGTCCACAATTCCCGAGCCGCATATGCCTTTGGCGCGTTCTTTGCCTATGGTGGTGTACCTGACGCTGTCGCCTATCTCAATTTTATCAATGGCGCCGCGTACACCCCCGATCCCGTTCCGGATATTTGCCCCTTCAAAAGCCGGGCCGGCTGCCGCGGAGCAGGAATACATCCATTTTTTGTTTCCGAGGACTATCTCGCCGTTTGTTCCGATATCAACGAGCAGCGTTATTTCATCGCTTTCGTGCATACTGCTTGAAAGTACGGCAGCTACCGTATCGGCGCCAACGTAGGCCGAAACTCCCGGCAGAACCGCTATCAGTCCGTTTTTATTTATTTGCAGACCTGTTTCAGCAGCCTTTATCAAAAACGTGTCGGTGGAAACGGGAATGAACGGAGACACGGCGATATTGCCTGCGGGCAGATTGAGAAGAAAATGCATCATCGTGGTGTTCCCCACAAATGTAATCGCGTATATATCGTCAACGCCAATGCCGTTTCTCTCCGAAAAATCGGAAACTATGCGGTTAATGCACGACACGATCTCGCGGTGCATTTCCCGTGCGGCTTCGGTGGAGGACGACGCATATTCAATGCGCGAAATAACATCGGCGCCGAATTTTTTCTGGGGATTGAGCGTTGAGTGCACATCGGCTCGCCTGCCCGATACCAGGTCATAAAGGTAGGCCGCGATTGTCGTTGTGCCGATGTCAACGGCGATTCCGAAGCATTTCCCGCCGGTATCGCCGGGTTCGACGCAAAACAGGTCACTGCCCGAGTATACAAGCGTAACATTGAAATCAGCGTCCCTCAATATGCGAGGAAGCTCCCTGACCGCGTCAATGCCAAGCCGGTTCTCAAGACACCGGGCCGCGGACATGAGCCTCTCAATATCCGTTCTCTGGTCTTCAATGTCCGGTCTCTCAAGCCTTACCGCGCGTTTTTTTACAATCGGATCGAGCTCCTGTACGAACTGCCTTGTGTCGGTGGAAATCTGCGCGCCGTCGCTTTTTGATTCCATGTATACCTCAATGTCCGAGTTAACGGTGCAGTGGCACGCAAGCCTTATTCCTTCATCGAGGGCTTTGCCCAGCAGTTTCCTTTCGTTGTCCGACGGTGTGTCCGTCATCCCGCTGACCTTGACCCTGCATTTGCCGCACGTGCCCTTGCCTCCGCACGGAAAGTCCATTTCAAATCCGCAGCTCCTGAGAAAATCAAGCAGATTGGCACCTGCCTCCGCTTTTTTGCTGATTGTGCGTCCGTTGTAATTGACCGTAATATTGTATTTCACTTTCGCAGCTCCTTATTGCAGAATTTTGCTATTCCTGGGGGACATATTGCTCAATCCTCGCATCGTCGAACGTGCCCATGCGCGTATATGCCGCCATTGCGGCATCAATCAGCAGAAATCCAAGCGCGGCGCCAGTTCCTTCCCCGAGTCTCATGCCGAGGTTCAGCATGGGCTCAAACTGCAGCTCCTGCATTACCGCGCGGGTTCCTGGTTCTGCCGAGGTATGGGACGGTATGAGGAAATTCCGGATTTTCGGATTGAATTTTACAGCCACAAGCGCAGCGACCGAAGAAATAAACCCGTCGAGCATTATCGGGATCTTGTAAGCTGCCGCTCCTATATAGCATCCGACGAGCCCCGCGATGTCAAAACCCCCGACTTTCACCAGGACATCAAGAGGATCGCCGGGATCAGGCCTGTTTACGGAAATTGCCCTTTCCACGATTCGCTTTTTATTTTCATAGGCCTCCCTGCTTAAACCCGCGCCCCTGCCCGTCATTTCGCAGGCAGGTCTGCCGGTGAGCGCGCAGGCTACGGCGCTGCTCGTGGTCGTGTTGCCTATTCCCATTTCTCCGGTACCGAGAATGTTAACGCCTTTTTCGCGAAGGCCGGCGACTATTTCAATCCCCGTTTCAATGGCCCTGATCGCTTCTTCCCGGGTCATGGCAGGCCCTTTTGCAATATTCCAGGTTCCCTTCCTGATTTTTCTGTCCAGGATGACGCCATACTCCAGGTCGTCATCCACGCCGATATCCACTATAACGATATCGGCTTTCGCAAGGCCCGAAAATACATTTATGCCCGTAATGCCCCTCGTGAAGTTGCGAGTAACAGCAGCAGTCACACTCTTCGGGCAGGAGCTGACTCCCTCTTCCACGACGCCGTTGTCGGCGCACATTATTATCACGGTTTTTTTGTCCACATCAGGATAAACTTTCCCCGTAATGCCGGCAAGCTGCTTTACCAGGTCTTCCAGCTTTCCGAGGCTGCCGAGGGGTTTTGCAAGGCTGTCGAGCCTCTTTGACGCTTTGGCCATCGCGTCGGTGTCCAGTTCGCCTATCGAAGAAATCGCTTCTTCCAGTTTCATTGTATTTCCACCTGCCTGACCCTGATGACTTGTTTACGTAATCAGTGAGATTATATTATATAATATAATACCACATCAGCCTTCCCCCGCAATAATAAAAAACTGCCGGCCCCGGCGGAAACTAAAGGCCGGCGGCCTGCGGTCCGCTTAAAATGAATTCCTTGAATTTCTTTGCCGCAATGGAGTACACGGGATTCACCATCTCAATAAGACCTATGCCGCGCACGGGCAGCGGGTTTTCCATCGGGATTTGAAATATGTCCACGTTATTTATGTAATGTCCGCACAGCTCCATCGGGATAAAAGCCAGGCCCATGTTGTTCTTCACAAAGCTCACGATCAGATCGAGGCTTCCCAGTTCAAGAACGGGCGACAGCGTTATTCCCGCTTTTTCAAAATACTCGTCTATAAATAACCGGCTGATGCTTTTGCGTTCAAGCATGACGAGCGGATACCCGTACAGTTCGGCGGCTGATATGCCGGTTTCGGAAAGATGCCTGTAATCCGTGCCGCCGATCAGTATATCGTGAATTTCGCAGCATTGCGTAACGCGAATCGAGTCGTCACTGTACGGCAGGTTTACAAATCCAAGATCAATCTGGCCCCTTTTCAGCAAATCAGCGGTTTCAAGCGAAGTCCGGTTTGTTATCTCGAGCCGAACTCCCGGGTATTTCCTGGTAAATGCGGTTATGTACGGCAAAAGGAAATAGTTGCAGATCGTATCGCCGGCGCTGACGGATATTTTGCCGCTTTCCATGTGGACGAGCTTTTCTATCCTGGTTTCGGCCAGTTCAATGTGGTAAAAAGCCTTTTCGAGTTCCTCGAACAGTACCTGTCCCTCGTAGGTCAGCGTTATTCCCTTCTTTGTCCTGACGCATAGAGTCGTGTTCAGTTGCTCTTCCAGGGATCTCAGCGCGGCGCTGATATTCGGCTGGGATACGTACAGTCTTTCAGCGGCGCGCGTAAGATTGCCGGTCCTGCCGATCTCGCGGAAAATCCTGTACAATTCAAGGGAAATTCCCTTCATGCTACTCACATCCATAAATCAGATTTATCAATATTATATATAATATATATTATTTTTATCACTTTTAATCAGGTATACTGCAAGTGTAAAAGCGAAATTCTAAGAGGGGAGATGAAGTTCATGGCTGTTAAAGTGGTAGTAGGCGCTCAGTTTGGAGATGAAGGAAAAGGTAAGATGGTTGACTGGTTCTCGGGCTGTGCCGATATGGTGGTGCGCTTCCAGGGAGGCGACAACGCAGGGCACACGGTTATAAACGAACACGGAGTTTTCAGGCTGCACCTGGTTCCGTGCGGGATATTCCGGCCTGGTTGCAAATGCCTTATAGGAACGGGCACCGTTGTAAATCCCGACGTACTGATTGAAGAGATGGAAGCGTTGCAAAATGCGGGCATCGGCCTCGAAAACCTCATGCTTTCGGAAAAAGCGCAACTTATCATGCCATGGCATCCCGCCCTCGATGAAGCGATGGAAAGTACAGGAGGAATAGGAACGACAAAGCGCGGTATCGGGCAGGCCTATGCCGACAAGTACCTGCGCAGGAACTTCCGTGCCGAAGATCTGCGCGATCCGGACGTTTTTCGCGAAAAACTCAATCCTTGCCTGGAATATGTAAATGCGCAGCTTGCCTATTACGGATCCGCTCCTTTTTCAGAAAAAGAAAACATGGAGAAAATCCTGGCCTGGAGGGAAAAACTGCTGCCTCTCCTCCGGGATCCGTTTGAAGTCATTCATACCGCACTGTCGGATAATCTAAACATAATATTTGAAGGTCAGCTCGGTGCAATGAAGGATATCGACCTCGGAATATATCCGTATGTAACGTCGTCCCATCCTGTTGCCGCCTATGCAGCTGTCAGCGGCGGATTTCCCGCCAAAAGGATTGACAGTGTAATCGGTGTCTTCAAGGCTTTTTCCAGCGCAGTGGGCGCCGGACCGTTTCCCACCGAGATGGATGAAGCCGACGCGGCATTGCTGCGCGGAACGGGAGCCAATCCCGACGATGAATACGGGGCGAGGACGGGGCGCTCGCGCCGTATAGGCTGGCTTGATCTTCCCGTCCTGCGGTATGCCAACGCGATTAACGGTTTTGATGAACTGGCGATGACAAAGCTTGACAAGCTGGATACGCTCCATGAAATCAGGGTATGCACCCATTACAGGCTTGACGGCCGGATAATCACCAATATGCCAAACACCCGCGATCTTTACCGCGTGGAGCCCGTATATGAAACACTGCCGGGCTGGATGACCGATACAACACGTTGTTCCAGTTTTGACGAACTGCCTGAAAACGCAAAACTGTATATACGGTTGATCGAGGAAAATGTCGGCGTGCCGATCCGGTATATCGGAAACGGGCCGAACCGCGAAAATGTAATCGAGAAAATGTAATATTGGTCGGCGGAACAGGCATGGAACGATAATACGGGTGAAATAGTAAGAAAGTAAAATAAATATTTTAATTAATCAAAATAAAAATCAAAAACCCGTTATTAAATCAAAAAACAACCCGGAAAGAAAAGGCGGGAGGGCGCATTTTCCCTCCCTTCCTTATTTAAGCTGTAACAGGTAATCTTTTCCCTTTTCGCAATAAGTAACCTGGCGCACTCTTTAAAGTTTTGCTCCGCATTCCCTGCAGAAATTCGAACCCGGGAAATTTTCCGTTCCGCATGAAGCGCAGACCTTCGGCCCCTGCTCTTCCCTTGTTTCTTCCGGTTCGGGCTCTGGTTCGGGTTCAGGCTGTTTTTCGCCGCATCTCGGGCAGAAAGCAACGTCGAGGTCTATTTCCGCTCCGCAGGCCGGGCATTTTTTGATCCTGCTGAGTTCCATTATCTTCTTTTTCATGTCTTCGATCGCTGCAAAGTGAGCCTCTATGCGGTCGCACAATTCCCTGACCTCGTCGCTTACCTCTTTCCCGGCGCAGTAGCTTTCGTAGACAGCCTTTCCTATTTCCCCGTAAAGCTTTTCAATCTTGTCTTCTTCAACGCTGATACTCATCTTTAGCTTTGTGGCTTCAACCAGTTCAGAGGATTTCCTGGCCGCGGCCCTGGCCTTGTCGGTCACCTTCCTTGTGAAACTGTCAAATAACGTCATATAAAACCTTCCTTTCAGATATATTTTTATTCTTTCAATATCAATATATACCACTAATTAATATTTTAAATATATTTATTAATATATTCAATAGTTGTATTAATTTTTTTAATCAATTTAATATACGAAGGAATTCATCCTGTGTCTGATATATTTATATGCTTTTTTAATAAAAAAAAGCAGGCCAATAAGCCTGCTATGTAAAAACCGCGTTCAGTTCTGCGCCGAATCCTCCGGCTCCTTGTAATAAAGGCAGAACATCCCTTTGATTATGTCATTGTGGTTTTCTGCAGTTACAGGATGAATGTCATGGGAATCAACCTGTATGCAAAGCGACAGCCTGTACTTGTCCTTATTGTCCATAACCACGCTTATCAGGTCCACGGCTTCAAGGGGCTTTTCATAAACGTATATCAACTGTTCAACGTCATCGTCCATCTTTATGTCCTTTTCATAATACTTTTCAAGGAACCGCTTGATCTCTCCCGCCTTGTCGGACCATAAATTAACCGTAATAGCCATTTTATCCTCCTGGTTTCCGTATAAATTTTTAAAGCCGGATTTGCATCCGGGCAAAAAATAAAAAGCATGTTTACATAATGTTATTAGACAAATCTTTTAAAATCCCTTTATGTAATTTTTTCTTGCAGTCGCGCTCATCCGTACAAAGGTATGATTATTTAATGTATTGAAATAATAATACTGCAATTCCATATAAATCACGGGAGGAGAACAGCTTTAGCCAAAATGAAAAACTTGTTAACCGTACGAAAGCCCGGAGCCAAAAAAATGCCGTCCGGCACGGGAAACGCCATGATAGCAAAAATATGCGCAAAAACTGCTGCAATACTTGTCCTGCTGCTTCTGCTGTCCGCATGCTCCCGGGACCAATCCGGGCCGCAGCCCCAGCAGCAGGGAACGAATCAGCAAAACCAGCAGGAAAAAATACCGCAGCTGCTCAAGGATATTGAAAACGACATCGAGAAAATATTCGAGGAGCTTAAGGGTCCCGCCGTAATACTGGAAGAAAGGGACGAAGAACACGAAGAAACGGAAAACACAACCGGCGGACAGAATCAAAGCCAGGGGCAGAACGGCGAACAGCAACAGCAGGGACAACAACAAGGCGGAGGCCAGAACCAGACCGGCGAATCGGGGCCGAACCAGGCGCAGGGCGGGCAAAAACAGCAACAGCCTGCCGATCCGTGGCAAAAGGTATCCACGCTGGTTAACGGCCTGCATTTCAAATGGAACGGTTTTATGCCCGAAGCAGGAAAAAAAGGCGCAAACAAGGCGCTTATAGATAATTTCGGCAACTCGCTCAACAAGTTCACAAACATTATTTCCAAAAAGAACACCGCGGAAAGCCTGCTGGCACTGAGCGAGCTTTATTCCAACATTCCCGATTTCTATTCGCTGTATAAATCGGGTGTTTCTCCCGAAATAAAGCGCATCAGGCACTATACAAGGGAAATCATATTATATTCCAAAACCGGCGAATGGTCGCGCGTGGAAACAACAATCACCAACCTGAGGTCATCATGGTCGCTTTTCAAAAACACGCTGGACAAGGAACACGAAACCACATCAGGCAAACTAGATTATTCGATTTATGAACTGGAAAAGGTTGTTGCCGAAAAGAACCAGAACCTGACCGAAATAAAGGGCAATGTAATGCTGGCCAATATACGGGTACTTGAAAAGGACCTTCAGAAAAAAAGCGAGATAGGACAAATCCAATAACGGTCAATTCGTAACCGGAGCCGCTTTGACAACCTTCTTCTTCCTAAAGCAACGGCTATCGGTTATAATATTTCCAGCAGGCGACGGAAGTTTGACGCTCCCCGGCCGCTTTGCAGCCTGGCGGCTTTTTTGTCCGGGTTTAATCTGTAATTGTTGTGCGGAGAGATGTTATGACTGTTGTTGGACTTGTCACCGAATACAATCCCTTTCACAACGGCCATGCATACCACATGCGCATGTCAAGGGAGATTACGGGCGCCGATGGCGTTGTGTGCGTGATGAGCGGCAATTTCATCCAGCGCGGCGAACCCGCTATTATTAACAAGTGGGCAAGGACCGAAATCGCCCTTTCCGCCGGAGCCGATCTTGTAATTGAGCTGCCGGCTGTTTTTGCTGCCGCAAGCGCGGAGTATTTCGCCTTTGGGGCCGTCAAAATCCTCGACAGCTTGGGTATCGTTGACTATATTTGCTTCGGCAGTGAGGCCGGAGATGTTGACATTCTGAATGCCATTGCGGACATCCTCGTGTCGGAGCCGCAAAACTACAAATCACTGCTGAAACAGCACCTTTCCACGGGCATTTCCTACCCTTCCGCGAGGGAAAAAGCCCTCGCCGACTATATAAGCGCTCATGCTCCCGACCTTTGTTCCAGGCTCGGGTCCCTGTCGTCTTCAGGCGGCAAAAGCGCAGAACCCGGATCGATATCCAGTTTGCTCGCGCAGTCAAATAACATACTGGCAATTGAGTATCTTAAAGCGTTGAAAAAAATCGGTAGCAATATCCGCCCAACGTCCATCAAAAGAGTGTCCAGCTCCTATAACGATGAAAACCTGACGGGCACCTTTTCAAGTGCCACGGCTATAAGAAACTACATATTTACCGGCTGCATGCACACAAGCTCGGACAGCGATAAATCGCCACCGGCAGACAACGCGGTTTTGAAGGCCGATGACCCGGTTTTGAAGGAAGTAATGCCCGAGTGCTCCCGCCGCGTTCTCACCAGGGAAATGGAACAGGGACGCGGGCCTGTCCGCCTCGAATCCTTTGAAAACTTAATTTTCATGACACTGAGAAAAATGGCCCTGGAGCAGATTGCTGCGCTCCCCTACGTTTCCGAGGGCCTTGAAAACAGGATGAAAACCGCCGCCGAAAATTCCGGAAACCTCGCGGAGTTCCTTGAAAACGCCTCAACAAAAAGATATCCGCGCACGAGGATACAGAGGGCGCTGATAAGCATGCTGACGGGACTCAGGGCTTCAGAACTTGAAGATTTCATGCAGAACGGAGGTCCCCAGTATATCAGGATCCTGGGTTTCAGCCAAAAAGGAAGAGATCTGCTCTCACGCATAAAGAAAAAGGCGTCGCTGCCCGTGATCACAAAAACGGCCGACCACAAAAACAGCGACAATCCTTATGTAAGAAGAATGCTGGAAATTGAAGCGACAGCTACGGACATATATGTCCTGGGATATGATAACCCCCTTTTCAGAAAAGGGGGCCAGGAATACACGTCCAATATTGTTAGGCTGTAACATCATACTTCCATGATTATCGGCAAGATCATCGGCTTCCTCTTGGTTTTTTCGTAAATGTAGTCCCTGAGGTCTTCCTTTATGACATTTTTCCTTGTTGCCCAGTCCATCCTTTTCCTGTCCTCGCACTTCTCGAGGGCGTTTTTGACCACTTCCTTGACCTGCTCCATGAGATCCTCCGATTCCCGAACGTATACAAAACCCCTCGATATAATGTCGGGACCGGCCACTATATTGCCCGATTCGTTTTCAATCGTGATGACGACAATGATCAGGCCGTCCTGGGATAAAAGTTTCCTGTCCCTCAGGACGATGTTGCCCACGTCGCCCACTCCCAGTCCGTCTACGAGAATATTGCCCGCAGGTACACTGCCGTTTACCTTGGCTGAATTCTGTGTGAATTCAATAACCTTGCCGTTCTCCACTACGAAAATATTTTCCGGAGGCATGCCGAGTTTCTTTGCAAGGTTCGCATGCTGGATCAGGTGCCTGTATTCACCGTGCACCGGCATAAAATAACGGGGTTTAACAAGGCAGTGAATGAGTTTCAGTTCCTCCTGGCAGGCGTGGCCTGACACATGTATATCCGCAAGCGCTTCATATATTACATCGGCGCCCTTCTTGAACAGTTCGTTTATTACTCTCGAAATCAGCTTTTCGTTGCCCGGTATCGGGTTGGCCGATATTATCACGAGATCTCCCGGGACAATCTCAACTTTTCTGTGTTCCGAAGCCGCCATCCTCGTCAGCGCGGACATGGGCTCGCCCTGGCTTCCCGTGGTGATTATGACAAGCTGGTCGGGATTATACCTGTTGATGCTGTCAATATCGATCAGGACGCCTTCGGGGACATTGAGATAGCCCAGTTTTATCGCCGCGTTCATCACGTTTATCATGCTCCTGCCGCAAATTGCCACCTTGCGCCCGAATTTTACGGCGGCGTTTATAGCCTGCTGCACCCTGTGGACGTTGGATGCAAAGGTCGCTATAAGTATACGGCTTCTCGCATTCTTGAATATGTTTTCAAAGGTGTCTCCCACGGTCCTCTCGGACATCGTGTAGCCTTCCCTTTCGACATTTGTGCTGTCGCACATGAGGAGCAGGACGCCTTTCCTGCCAAGCTCAGCCAGCCTCGAAAGGTCCATCGGTTCTCCCTCGATGGGGGTGTAGTCAATTTTAAAATCCGAAGTGTGCACAATGATCCCCACAGGCGTATAGATTGCCAGCGCCACGGAATCGGCGATGCTGTGGGTCGAGCGTATGAATTCCACCCTGAAAGCTCCCAGTTCAATCGTATCTCCCTGATTTACGGTTTTCAGGGTAACATCGGGCAGCATATCATGCTCTTCAAGCTTGTATTCAAGAAGTCCCAGTGTCAGTTTTGTACCGTAAACGGGCACATTGATTTCTTTCAAAACATAAGGCAATGCGCCTATGTGGTCTTCGTGGCCGTGGGTTAAAATTATTCCGCGCACTTTGTCCCTATTTTTCAGCAAATAAGTAATATCGGGTATGACAAGGTCGATACCCAGCATTTCATCTTCAGGGAAAGCCAAACCGCAGTCCACAACAATAATATCATCATCGTACTCAAATACTGTTATGTTCTTTCCTATCTCCTGCAGTCCTCCCAAAGGCACGACTTTTAACTTGTTTTTGTTCTTTGTCACTATCTAACCTCCACTTTCCATATTTTGTATACTAAACATACATCCTCGTAAACCGGAGCAGGGTGTATGGCAGGTCCGCAACCTGTTAAAGGGCAAACAGCTAATATATTATATCACAACTCAGGGACAAACATAATTATTATCAGCCAGCGATGCGAATTTCCCAAATTGTAATATACCCATATTTATTATATCACATTACGAAGTTTTTCCACCGCGAGCCAAATCCTGGCATTCTGGTTATTGACAACGAAGCTTCAGACTTGTATAATATAAACACTTCTCTAAAGAACGGAATCTCTCTTTAACCCGGATGTTAAAAACTGACTCAACGAGCAGGAGCTGAATAAGTGATTATTCGGCTCTTCTCATGTTTTCAGCATTTAAATGCCGCAGGACCTACTGGTTTTTTTATGCTTTCGTGCAGCTGACATTTGCAAAAAAAACGGCCCACAATGCCATTTTGGATACACCAGCATTGTGGACCTGAATGGCTGCGGGAGAAGGATTCGAACCCTCACAGACTGATCCAGAGTCAGTAGTGCTACCATTACACTATCCCGCAATACATTCGCTCTTTTTTCCGAGCGACGTAGAGAATTATATCACATGCATGTTTTCATTGCAAGAGTTTATTTTTGGTGTTTTATTGCGGATAAATCCGTATAGCGCTGCTCCAGACGGTATTACGGACAACTTGCTCTAAAGTTCGATATAATCCTCAAAATCCAGTCCCTTGTTAATGCAGAACTTGATGATGGCGCCAAGTATCTTTTTACCGCCTCCTACGCCAGTTGTGAGAAATCTGTGAAGCTGGGAAATGTCGACTCCCAGATCCTTGGCAAATCTGCTGTAATTGCCGTTGTAGTACTGATTCATCAATTCGGTGACTTTAACACGGTCAGCTTTCAATTGCCATTTCTCCTTCCCACAGTCGGAGCCGTATTAAAGCCGTCTGTCCTTTTCAATAAAAAGGCAGAACATTTTATACAGCCCCAAACATTTTTCTTGCAAGTCTCCATAATTTTTCTCTCATGTCCGAAAATACTGAATATCCTTTATTGGAGGTTAATATTATTCTAACATCGGGAAGGAAATAAAACAATTCCATCTAAAAATAGCGATAAAAGTCAGCAATATTGTATCAAAATAATGAACAATTTTTGAACATTCGAAACCCAAAACAGGCTTTAATAACGCAATTGAAAAGACTGTTCATTGCCGGATGGATGAACAGTCTTTTCAATTTAATTTACTGTTAATGCTCCTTCTTAACCATTACTCTCACTATGGCATATATATCCAGTTCATCAACGACCACGCCGCCGGATACAATATCAAGTTCCCTGGATTCACCGGTTTCCGGTATCAGGAGCTCGGCTTTTTCAATTTTATCGCCAAATGCGGCGGTCACGGATCTGGCCTTGTTGTCTACATCATAATTCAGCAGGTGCAGGTATAAATATTTGTCATTTTTCGTGAGTTCGCAAACAACAGCTTCCGGACCTTTTACAACCACCGGCAGTTCATTTTTCAGGGTCCAGCGTATTGCGTCGGCAACTTCGCGCATGTTAAACGGGGCTTCCCAGCTGTCGTGCTTGACCCAGAGCTGCGACTGCTCAAAGGCCGTATACACCCACTGGTACGAGTTGAAATCATGCCTTGAAGACAGTCTCGGGAAAGATGCAACCCTTCCCTTGCCTACCCTGGCCAATTTAGCCGTATTGGACCTGTTGATGCCGAGTCTTGCCCTGAGGCTCCTGTCTTCCCATCCGCGGTACCATTCATCGTATTCTCCCGCTTCCCCGATTATTACGAGTCCGCCGCCCTCTTCGACAAACCGAACAAGCCTGTTTATCTCGTCGTCGCTCAGGCACATCGAGCCGGGAAGTAATATAGTCCTGCAATTATCTATCGAGTTAAGGTTATGAAGTATCGCGTAAGGCAGTTTTTCCCTCAGGAGTACCTGCTGTGCCAGGATGTTCTGGTAATGGCTTTCAAAATTGCTGTAGGACAATGATGCCCGGGATTCATACACGTGCACGAAAGGCACAGGTTCCGCGAGATAAATGTCGCGGTTGGCCTGGGAAAACTTCCACAGGGGCACGTGGGGCATCTCCTGATCATCAACCAGCTTATAATTGACTATCGCCTTAATGCAGTTGATGCTTCCGTATTCAAATACCATGCTTTCGCTCATGGCAAGCTTGTAATACTTCAGGTTTTCAGCGGAGCCATCCCATCCGTGGCCGGTAAACAGTAATTTGCCCAACGATGCAGTATTCTTGTAAGCCCTGACCTTATGATGAAGAACCCCGTTGCGGTATCCCGGCCTTGGCTCCATCTCGCCCCAGAAACCGTCGCATCCGCTGCTGAGGTCGTCAACATAAAGGCCCGTATGGAAAGTAGTATTCTGGCCTGTCTGCCTGAAAGCGTTAATTTCAACAAACACGTTGGGGTTCAGGGATTTGCACGCGGCATACAATTCGTCCACGCGTCTCTTCAGACTGGCCGCCCTGAATTCGGCCCACTCCTGGATCACGGGGTTCCTTATCTCCGTCAGGTTGAAGTGATGATTGTAATAATTCCATACGGGCGGCGTTATATAATCAAGGTTGGCGTGGCCAAACCTTGCCTTTGCTGCTCCTTCCGTGGGATAGCGCTTTTTGAGAAACTCGACAAAAGCCTTCTTGCATGCATCGCAATGGCATATATCGGGTTCTTCAGCCCCTGAAACGTTGTCAAATCCGATTGCATCGGCCTCGCAATCAATTATGGCCTCCTTGAGAATTTTCCTCAGATGCTCCCAGTAACCCGGCTGATTCAGGCACGGGTGGTTGCGGAAATTTTGATGGGAATACAGCAGCGTAACCGGCTTGCCGTGCTCATCCTTCTTGATCCAGTTGTCATAATCCGGTTCTTCGACCCTGTAGGTTTCTGGCATCAGCGTGCCGAACTGAACGTACAGCTGGACCTTGAGACCGTGCTTGTGGCACAGCTTGACAAATTCACGCGTCCGCTCGCGGTCTTCCCTTTCAAATTCATATCCCATTCCCTTGTGGAAATGAAACCTGAGCATCGTAACTCCCATTTTTTTGAGCTTCAGCACGGTTTCTTCCGAATGGAGCTTTTCATAATTCTCTGCCGAATAAATCGTCGTCTTGCCCGACCGGATCATAAAGCTCAGCGGTTCATGGGATGAAGCAAGCACAAATCCGTTTTCTTTCAGCCACATAACAACACCCCTCCTGCCGGCAGAATATCTCTGCTATAATCGGCTTGAAATGCATAACCGGGAAAGTACGCAATCATTCCGGAATGATCTTAAACAGGCACGCATTGCCTCCGTCCGTCTCTCCGCCGTAAATGATTCCGTCGTCGCCCATGGTGATGCAGTGCAGGTACCAGTGGTCGCTCTCGGTGGATATTACGCCGAGATCCTTTATTTCGTTGGTTTCAGGATTAAACGAGAAGAGTGACATGTGGGGGAATCCGGCGCAGCCGTAAATCAACCCGTCGTTTCCTTCGGTCATGGAAGTAAGCCTCGGACCAAGCACCGGCTTGCCTACAAACTGTATGCTGTCATCGGGGTTAACTTTGAATATTCCGCCGCCGATGGCCGTTCCTCCGAATATTTCTCCGCGTTTCGTCCTTATCCATGTATCGACTCCCACGTTGCCGAAAATATCGTATTCGAGGCCGTACACTATCATATTCCTTGTCCTTACCAGTTCATCCTTTTCAGCATCGTATTTCAGCAGGAAAGTGCCCTTTGGAATAAATTTTCTGCCTTTTTCGCTTTCATCGTAGGCGCCGATTTTGAGCCATGCGCCATAGCAGTTGCCCCTGCTGTCGCTGATCAGGTTATGGCATGCATAGTTTGAAATCTTGCCGTAATCGGTAACCTTTCTTGTGTCTATATCAAAACGGAAGAAATGGTTGTCGGGAATGGTGTATCCGTATATGCGCCTTGTTTCCGGATTATATGTGATACCGTGGATAGCGTTGAGCGGAACCATTACGCCATAATCTTCAATCTTTCCGGTGTTTGTGTCATAAGCGTACAAGTGCCCGCCGCCGAACCTGCGAAGGTCATACCTGTACGGTCCGGCGTCCCAGTTGATGTTTAATCCCTGTCCTATGTACAATATACCGTTTTCATCCATGGCCAGCGAGTTGTGCACCTTGTCGTGCAGGGGCATTTTATTCTCCGGCGCGTTGAACATCAGGCCGATATCCCTGTATTCGCCGGTCGTTGTATCATACTCCACAACGGTATGATCCATGGATGTAAATCCGATATAGAGCTTGTTATTTTTGCCCTTGACAATTGAAGTAATGGCAACCGCTCCGTGCTCAGTAAAGCGTTCTTTAACCACGCGGTACTTCTGCATTTATTGATCTCCTTTCGCCATTGAGATTCCCTGTTCGGCAAATTGAACTTCCAAACGGCAAAAACCAGTTATTATAAATATTATATGTTCCCTTTCCATTTAATTCAATGAAAAACTTAGTATAATTTTTGTAATAAACAGACATACAATTCTTGCAATAAACAAACATCAAAATAAACCATCTGCCTCTGCAGAAATCCGCATATCCCTGAACCGTACCCGACATGATTGTAAAAAACTGTTATTACGGCAAAAAAGCCCTCATTTCTCGGAATAAGGGCCTTGGTGTGCAATGATATTATATTTTTCGGCTTCCCGGTTTTACAAGGGGCAAACCTTCTCTGCACAAAGGGCATTCTTCCGGCAGGAAGGACTGCACTTCCAGCGTCAGCAGGCTTTCGGTCTTTACGCCAAGGTCAGTTTTTCCGCCGCTGCGGTCCACAAGCGCACCCACGCCGGCCACAACTCCGCCGAGATTCCTTACGGCCTCGATTACCTCCTTAACCGATCCTCCCGTTGTAATAACGTCTTCCACCACCAGCACTCTCTCTCCCGGCCTGATGGAAAATCCGCGGCGGAACTGCATGATGCCTTCCTCACGTTCGGAGAAAACTGCCCTTACATTTAAGTGGCGCGCCGTTTCATAGGCAACTATAATCCCTCCCATGGCCGGGCCGGCCACAACGTCAATCCGATCATTCATAAATCTCTGTGCCAGGCCTTTGCACAGAACTTCCGCGTATGCAGGATACTGCAACACCCTGGCGCATTGAATATACCGGTTGCTGTGTCTTCCGGAAGTAAGCCTGAAATGCCCTGTTAAGAGGGCTTCAGAATTCATGAATATTTTCTCGGTTTCTTTTGCGCTTAACACAATCCATCCTCCATTTCAGCAATTATTTTTTCAACCGCCTCCAGCGGGTCCGCCGCGGCGGTAACCGGTCTTCCTATGACGAGGCAGGATGAGCCGGCTGCGACGGCTTCACGCGGCGTAGCAGTCCTTTTCTGATCTCCTGATTCCGAAAAGGCTGGTCTCACCCCGGGCGTCACTATTAAAAATTTACTGCCGCACGCATCCCGGATGAGGCCGGTTTCTCTCGGAGAAGAAACCACTCCGTCCAGCCCAGCGCGCTGTGCCAGTAAAGCCAGTTTTACAGCCGTTTCTTCCGGAGTCCCGGCAAACCCGGCTTCAGCCAGTTCGTCGCGGTCCAGGCTTGTTAAAACCGTCACGGCAATCAGCGCCGGTTTAATAATTCCCTTTTTCTCCGCTTCTTCAAATACGGCCTCCCGCGCTTTCTGCATCATGGCAAAACCGCCGGAAGCGTGAACATTGAACATGTCCACTCCATAACCCGTTAAAACGCGACAGGTCCGGGCCACGGTGTTCGGGATGTCGTGCAGCTTGAGATCAAGAAATATCCTGCTCCCATGGGCATGTATCATTTCAATGATACCGGGACCCATGGCCGTAAAAAGCTGGAGGCCGACTTTAAACATTCCAACATGGGAGCCCAGTAACCGGACCAGCTCCATTGCCTCCTTAGCGGTGTCCACATCCAGCGCTATAATTAAACGTTCTTTCATGGATTGCATGTCAATCACCTTTCCTTTGTTCCTCTTAATTCCCAACCTCTTATTTGCCAGCCTTTTTTGTATCAGCTTTTTTCTCAGCCTTTTTTTGCGACTTTTTTTCAAAATTCTTTTTTTGCCAGTTCTCTATCAGCTTTCTCTTTTTTTCAGCGTTATTTTTAAATGATTTTCCGGCAAACAATCCCTGATAGGTTTTTCCGGGGTACCTGTTCATTCTTTCGGGATTCCTGTACGGCTTTACTTCCGGGCCGCTCCTACAAGCTGGTTTATATCTTCAATGCCGTTTTCCAGGCAATACTTCTCCAGGCCCTCTATGACACTGATTGTTGCCCGGGGATCGATAAAATTCCCCGTTCCTATTGCAACGGCCCTTGCCCCCGCAAAAATGAATTCCAGCGCATCTTCGGCCGTTACAATTCCGCCCATTCCTATAACGGGCACGCGAACGGCTTCAGCCGTCTGCCATACCATGCGCAGCGCAACGGGCTTTACGGCGGGCCCGGACAACCCTCCCATAATATTGGCAAGCGCCGGTTTTCTTTTCTTTATGTCAATGGCCATGCCCAACAGCGTGTTAATCAGGGATACGGCATCGGCCCCGGCTTTTTCCACCGCTGAAGCGACAGCGGCGATATCGGTCACATTGGGCGACAGTTTTGCTATTACCGGGAGTCTCGTATTGGCTTTCACATTGGCAACAACTTCAGCGGCCATTTCAGGATCGGTACCAAACGCCATGCCTCCCGCCTTTACATTGGGGCATGATATATTGACTTCGAGGGCCGCTACGCCGGGCACCGACAGTTTGGCTGCGAGCAGGCCGTATTCTTCCGGCGTGTTGCCCGAAATATTTACAATAAAATTCGTATCGTAGGCGGCCAGTTCCGGCAGTATGTATTCAAGGAAATAATCAACTCCCGGATTCTGCAGGCCGATGGAATTCAAAAGCCCCGCAGGCGTTTCGATTATTCTCGGCGGAGGATTCCCTTCCCTGGGATTCAGGGTAAGTCCCTTGACCACGACTGCACCGAGCCGGTTTAAGTCCAGGAAAGGCGAATATTCCTTCCCGAAACCGAAAGTCCCTGAAGCCGTCAAAACAGGATTTTTCAGTTTTAAACCCGCTATTTCAACTTCCATGTTAACCTTTGCATTTGCTGTCATATCAGTTTTCATATCTTCTTCCATATCAGTTCTAATTTTATTTTTCATACCAGCTTTCACTTCAACCTTCAAACCGTCTTCCCTGCAAGTTATAAAACCGGTTTTCCCGCAGTTTTTCACATCAGTCCTCAAACCGGCTTCGCTGTCACTTCTCGCATCATCCATTCCAGATCACCTCCCGGCTGTCAAATACCGGACCTTCCGTGCAAACCCTTGCGTAGGGCTTGCCTCCAATGCTTTTTGTTCTGCATACACATCCGAGGCATGCTCCGACGCCGCAGGCCATGTAAGCCTCAAGCGAAACCTCGCATTTCACCCGTTGAACTTCCGCTATGCGCGCTACAGCCGCCAGCATCGGTTCCGGCCCACAGGCGTATATAACATTTATTTTTTCCCGTTTCATCAACCCGGACATTGGATCGGTGACCAATCCCTTTTCGCCGCTGCTTCCGTCCACCGTGGTAACTATCAACCGGTCCGCTTCACGGGCAAAGGCTTCTGTCCTGCACAGGCGGGAGGCATCGTTGAACCCCAGTATAACCGTCGTTTTATGGCCTTTTTCCCTTAATTCCGCGGCCAACGGCAGAAGCGGCGCAATTCCCAATCCCCCTCCGACAAGCAGCGCATTGCATTCTTCGCCGGGGTCGCCCGGCAGCGTAAATCCGTTGCCCGACGGACCTGTGATCTCCATGCTTTCCCCTGCCCTGGAACCGGAAAGCATTTGCGTGCCGTGCCCTTTTATCTCATACAACAAACCTATCGTGCCGTTTGCCCTGTCAATTTCGTGGATACTGAAAGGTTTCCGCAAAAGCGGGCTGCAGCCGGCTGCGCACCTGACCTGCACGAACTGGCCGGGCCTTGCGCTGCGGGCTATGTCCGGCGCCTCAAGTTTCAAATACTTTATACCGTTTGCAACTTCAACATGCTCCAGTACCATTCCCGAAGTTTTTACAACCAAGTAAATCACCTGCCTGCCAAGACCCGTTTGTCCTTCATAACTATGCGACCGTCCACGATGGTGCACACCGGCCAGCCTTTCAGTTTCCATCCCTTAAAAGGAGTGTTCTTACCCTTGCTGTAAAACCGATCCGGATCGACGACCGCTTCCATCTCGGGATCAATTATCACAATATCAGCGTGAGCGCCTGTGCCCAGCGTTCCAAGCGGCAAATTGAGTATCCTGGCCGGTTCCACCGTCATTTTCCTGATGGCGTCGCTCCAGCTGAGGATATTCCCGTTTACCAGCTGTTCTGCAACCAGGGGCACTGCCGTTTCCAGTCCCACCATTCCGCACGGCGCGTAATCATATTCCACTTCCTTTTCTTCCCTGGCATGGGGTGCGTGGTCAGTGGCAATCACGTCTATCGTGCCGTCAACCAATCCTTCGAGAACGGCTTCCCTGTCTTTTTCGCTCCGCAGCGGCGGACTTACCTTCGTTGCGGTGTCATACCCGACAACGGCTTTGTCGGTCAGTGTAAAATGGTGGGGAGTGGCTTCCGCCGTTATGCGCACTCCTCTTGATTTGGCCTCCCTGATCATCCTGACAGAGCCGGCAGTGCTGACATGGGCAATATGCACGGGACATCCCGTCATTTCCGCGAGAATAATGTCCCTTGCAACCATGACTTCCTCGGCGGCGTCGGGTATACCCCGAAGGCCCAACAATGTAGCCATGTATCCTTCGTTCATGACTCCGCCTGCTTTAAGATAGGGGTCCTCGCAGTGATCAATGATGGTCAGCCCGAACATTTTCGCATATTCCATCGCTCGCCTCATTATTTCACTGTTCACCACCGGATTGCCGTCATCGGACAGCGCGACGACCCCGGCCTCCTTCAGCTCCCCTATTTCCGTCAGTTCTCCGCCTTCGCCGCCCTTTGTCACATTTCCTATAGGGTATACTTTTACAATGCCGGCATTTCGTGCCCGTTCGATTATATAGCGCACCACGGCGCGGTTGTCGACGGGCGGCACCGTGTTGGGCATGCAGGCAACGGCGGTAAATCCGCCTGCCGCCGCCGCGGCGGTCCCGGTCTCAATGGTCTCCTTGTGATGCAAACCGGGGTCCCTGAGATGTACATGCATGTCAATCAGGCCGGGCGCGACGATTTTCCCTTCCGCATCCAGCACCTCGGCCGTCTCATCGGATATTCGCTCTGAAACCCTGCTTATCAGGCCGTTCTCTACCAGCACATCATATTGGCCGTCAATTCCGTTGGCCGGATCAATCAATCTTCCTCCCCTAATTAACAGCTTCATTGCTCCTACCTCCCATAAGCAGATATAATATTGCCATTCTTACCGCTACACCGTTGGTTACCTGTTCATCAATTACGGATTGACTCATCCCGTAAGTTTCGGCGTCTATCTCTATACCGCGGTTCATCGGTCCCGGATGCATGATGAGCGCATCGGGTTTTGCCAGCGCTACTCTCTTTTTGTTCAGTCCATACAGCCTCGCGTATTCATCCATGGACGGCAGCAGTCCCTTTTTCTGCCTCTCTTTTTGCACTCTTAATACATTTATGACATCCACGCCCTTTACAGCCTCTTCCACGCTGTTGAACACCCTGACTCCCATTTTTTCAACCTCCGCCGGAATCAGCGTTGACGGACCCGCTATGCGGATCTCGGCCCCGAATTTTATCAGTCCCCAGATGTTTGAGCGGGCTACGCGGCTGTGCATTATGTCCCCGATGATGGCCACCTTCAGGTTCGCCAGATCCCCTTTTTTCTCACGCATGGTAAACATGTCAAGCAACCCCTGCGTCGGATGTTCATGCATTCCGTCCCCGGCATTTACAACCCTTGATTTCACGTTGCGCGCCAACAGGTGCGGAGCTCCCGCGGCACTGTGCCGGATGACTATTACATCGGTACCCATGGCCTCTATTGTTCTGCCGGTGTCAATAAGGGATTCACCCTTTGCAACACTGCTTGTCGCCACCGCGATGCTTGTCGTGTCAGCGCTGAGATATTTGCCCGCCAGTTCAAAGGAAGTCCTTGTCCTCGTGCTGGGCTCGTAAAACAGCGTGACCATGGACTTGCCCCTCAGCGTGGGGACTTTCTTTATATCGCGCCTTATAATCTCTTTCATTGATGCGGCAGTATCCAGGATCAGGTTGATTTCATCCGCTGTCATTTCCCTGAGTCCCAATAAATCCTTGTTCCTTAACATGATTGCGAACCTCCACGACAAAAAGGTTATGAAAAAAGACCTCCGGGCAGGAGGTCTAAAAAGCGCGGTATTATACCTTATCCTTTTAAAACCTCCTTATTAGCCTCTCCGGACTAACTTAAAGGAGTTATATTATAAATAAAGGCCTGTCCAAGGGAGACAGGCTGGATGAACCGGTAAAAACCAGCTGATCTTTGCCCCTTTCCAGCCTCTCAGGACTAAAATTAAAGGGAGCTTATTTAATTGCGCTTACTGAAATGCTTCAATTTATAAAAATTGCATCGGTCAACTATTGGTCAACTATAAAAATTGTACCAGTCAATTTATAAAATTGCAATCAAATTAATAAATTTGCAGTTTCCTGACTTAATGATAGAATAATCGATTTTTTGCAAGCTGTCAAATATTTTTTGTTTGTTCCTGGTTTTTTGTATAATGCATGAAAAAAGTAACCGGAACTGCCAGTTGAGCCGCTTGCTGGGCCGCCTGGTAAACTGTTTTTTAGGCTGTTCATAAAGCTGTTCATTAAGCTGTTTATCAACCTGTTCATTAGGCTGTTCATTAAACCGCTGTTTTTTGCTTATTAATCCGTTTATTCAGCTCTTTGTTCAGCGGCCAGGATATTTTTAAGCCGGTCCTCTATTTTCTCCGCGGTCATGGCTCCACCGGCAAGCCTGATAATTTCGCCGTCCTTTTGCAGCAGAAGCGTTGGATAGCTGTCGACGCCAAGCTGTTTGACCCTTGCAAAATCCTCATAGGCTTCCCCGGTGGTAACTTCATCCCCAAACCGGGCAAGTACTTTTTCCGGGTCAAGATTATGGGCAATGGCGATCTCGCGGTAAGTTTCCGGGCTGCTGAGGCTTTTTCCTTCAAAATAAAACGCGTGCTGCATGGCTGCGGCCAAATCATAGGCACGCTCCGGAGCAAAGTGGCGCAGCGCTGCAAAACCTTTCGCAGCCGCTTCTGAATCCATTACAAAGGAGCCTTCTTCAAGAAGCCTGAGATAAGGCTCCCCAAACACCGCGCCCGTAAGCTGGCTGATTCTCTTCCAGCCTTCCTGGAGGCTTGGAAAAGAGGAAATGGGCAGCTTCTTGGCTCCCAGGAACAGGCCTCCAGACAATACTGTCAGCGGGAGTTCAGGATGGTTTTTATGAAAAATGCGAAGGCTTTTCGAAAAGCCGTAGCACCATCCGCAGTAGGCATCCCATACATAAATCAGCGAAAGATCCTTTGAGCTCATGGCACTAACTCCTTTGATATGTAGTTGGACGAATAATCCGGATAAAATTTTATTATTCTTCAATATAGATTGTACCACCGTTTTTATTTTTTAACCAAAATGTGCCATCCTTTTTTTGCGTAATATTTTTGCTTAATATTATTGCTTAATTTTGGCAGGAGCCCTTTTTCAGGCAAAATAAAAAAGGACATTGCCCCTTGATTTCCGGGAACAATGCCCTTCGCTGCAAATGTTACATCATAACCAGTACATCGCACACCGCGCCGCGCGGTATGTTTATCCTGCCTTTTTCATGCCAGTCTTTTGCAATTTCCTTGAATAATGAAACAAAAATATACGCACTGAACCATTTGGCCTTATCCCTGATATGCTTCGGGAAAAGTTTCAGGAAACCGTCCAGGTATTTCCCGGCTTCCTCTGCATAAAAAGGCAGGAAGTCAGCAAATATTGATTTTGCCTCTGCGGTAAACAATTCATCCAGCTCCCTGGTAAACACGGGAATGGTGCATAAGATCCTGCCCGACTCATCCCTTGAAAGGTATCCGTTCGCAATGAGTTCTGCGGCAATTTCCTTTTGCTTGTCTGTCAATTCCTGTCCCCGCAGAACAGCATCGCAAACATCAATTTCATTGCAATACATCATCCTCCTGTAGGCAAAGGGTTCGAAATGATGGGAATAATGGGCAAGCTTTCCTGCCTCAAACCCGTTCATGCTCTTTTCTATACTGATGAATAATTTGCCTCTGGCCATTCCGTCTTCAGTAAATCCCAGGTAATCCCACCTTCCGCCGTCATATCGCCTTTCAAGCTGCCTGTATGGGACGGGACTGTAATCTGCCGCGAATTCTTCCAGAAGTCTGACTGAAAGCAGGCATTGGATCTCGCCCCTTGTACGATTGGCAGCCTTCAGTCCTGATGACAGCATTTTTTCAGTGAGTTCGACGGACAAGCGGTAAAAATCTTCCGACACTGCAGAAACAAAATCCCCTGAATTGTTAAAAACATATTCCGCTGTTTCTTTGTCAAAAATGAGGAAACTGGTCTGCACTGTTTTCCTCGTCGGCTGGATTACAGCTTCGCGCCGGACGAGGTTGTCAATTCTTTCCTCAATGAAATAGGCCGGCACTCCGGTGATCGAAGAGAGCTCTTCCACGGTCTTGGGTTCGCGGTAAGAGTACCACAGGATGTTCTGCGACAACGCATCATTGATATACTGGCTTGGAAATGGCCTGTCTTCGCCGTTGTAATTGCCGCTCCCGATAATGTTGATCATTAATTTTACCGGTTTTAATGCTGTTTCATTCATTTGATCGCACCTCTCTTTCAATTTGTTCCTGGCCAGCGAGAGCCTGTACGTGACCGTGCCCTCGGGCAGGCCCAGCTTTTGGGAGATGTCCCTGCAGGATAAACCGTCATAATAATGCATCACGATAATATCCCGGTAAACTGCGGACAGCTGGGCTATACTCCGGCGCAGATTCTGATATTCCTCGTCGGCTTCAAAATTGTATTCATCTTCAAAAGCCAGGTACGTTACTTCATAAAAGGACATGGTACTGCGATTTTTTGCCCTGCCTCGCTTGAAAACTTTCAACGTTATTTCGGCAAGGCGCCAGAACCACGGTTCAAATTTGCTGTCGTCACGAAGCTCTCCGATGCTTTTGATTGCCTGGAACAGGATTTCCTGTGTCAGCTCCTCCGCCTCTTCCCGGGAAAAGGTACGGGCAAGCGACCACGCGAAAGTCCTGTCAAGCATGCCGGTTATGCGCCCATAGTCCACTTTTTTCACCTCCCGCTAATAAAGTGCAATCAAATTAAATTCCATTGGGAAATTTAAAGAAAATTCAGAACTTTATTTTATCCAGGATGCATGGCAACCAGGATGTTTTTCTGTATCAATCTTCTCTTTCGGATCAATCCCGTCTTCAGCAATATAGCATAAATTCCGGAATTTCACGAGCTTCTTAAATTAAGCATTTGTTAAAAATAAAGACTCTGCATTTATATTTTTTTAAATACAGGGGACGGTCTCATGCCTCATGAAACATGAGATCCGTCCCCGTCTCTTATCTGCCGCTGATATTTTGCTTATTATTCTGCTGCAAAATTTTATTGTTTTTTCTCCCTCGGATAATTAACCTGGGCCTGTGCAGCCGCAAGCCTTGCAATCGGCACGCGGTACGGCGAGCAGGAGACATAATCGAGGCCAATCCTGTGGCAGAATTCCACCGACGAAGGATCTCCGCCGTGTTCTCCGCAGATACCGAGCTTGATATCCGGTCTTGTCGATTTTCCGAGTTTTACAGCCATTTCCATCAGCTTGCCTACGCCGTTCTGGTCAAGCTTCTCAAACGGATCGAATTCGTAGATCTTCTTGCTGTAATATTCCTCGAGGAACTTGCCTGCGTCGTCACGGCTGAATCCGAATGTCATCTGGGTCAGGTCGTTGGTTCCGAAGGAGAAGAACTCGGCTTCCCGTGCGATTTCATCGGCGGTAATTGCAGCTCTCGGAATCTCTATCATTGTTCCGACCTTGTATTCGAGCTTGATTCCGGAATTCCTGATTATCTCGTCAGCAGTCCTTACCACAACATCCTTGATATATTTCAGTTCCTTGACGTCGCCCACGAGCGGGATCATGATTTCAGGAACGACATTCATGCCTTTCCTGTTTACATTGATGGCAGCCTCAATGACAGCCCTTGTCTGCATTTCGGCTATTTCAGGATAGGAAACCGCAAGGCGGCATCCCCTGTGGCCCATCATCGGGTTGAATTCATGCAGGTCATTGACCACTGCCTTCAAATCTTCATAACTCATGCCCATTTCCTTTGCAAGAGCCGCTATGTCTTCATCGTCCTGGGGCAGGAATTCATGAAGCGGGGGATCCAGGAACCTGATTGTAACGGGATGACCCTTCATTTCAGTAAATATCTTTTCAAAGTCGCTCCTCTGCATCGGCAGCAGTTTTTCAAGGGCTTTCTTTCTTTGTTCCAGGGACCTTGCAACAATCATTTCCCTCATTGCGGGAATTCTGTCAGGTTCGAAGAACATATGCTCCGTACGGCAAAGACCGATACCTTCGGCACCGAACTTGTAAGCCTGGGCTGCGTCTGCCGGCGTGTCGGCATTGGTCCTGACCTTGAGAACCCTGATTTCATCGGCCCAGCTCATGAGGGTCGCAAAATCGCCGACCATTTCAGGCGCGACCGTAGGCAGCTGTTCGCCGTACACGTTGCCCGTGGAACCGTCAAGGGAAATCCAGTCGCCTTCAACGTATTTCTTGCCGTTCTTGTCTATGAAGTATTTCTCTTCTTCATTGATCCTGATTTCACCGCAGCCCGCAACGCAGCAGGTACCCATTCCGCGCGCTACAACCGCAGCGTGGGAGGTCATGCCGCCGCGTCCGGTGAGTATACCCTGGGAAACATGCATTCCCTCGATATCTTCCGGTGAAGTTTCAAGCCTTACAAGGATAACCTTGCTTTCGCCGTTCTTGACCGCATTGACGGCATCCTCGGCCGTAAAGTAAATCTTGCCCGTTGCGGCTCCGGGTGAAGCCGGCAGTCCCTTCGCAATGGGCACGGCCTTTTTCAAAGCCGCGGGATCAAAGGTCGGATGGAGCAGCGTATCAAGCTGTTTCGGATCGACCTTCAGAACGGCCTCTTCCTTGGTTATCATGCCTTCCCTGACGAGGTCTACGGCAATCTTGAGCGCCGCTGCAGCAGTTCTTTTGCCGTTCCTGGTCTGGAGCATGAACAGCTTGCCTCTTTCAATGGTAAACTCCATGTCCTGCATGTCCCTGTAATGCTTTTCCAGTTTTTCTGCTATTTCCACGAACTGGTTGTAGATTTCAGGGTTGATCTCCCTGAGCTGATCAATAGACTGGGGCGTCCTTATACCTGCGACGACATCTTCGCCCTGGGCATTCATCAGGAATTCTCCGTAAAGCTTCTTTTCACCCGTGGAAGGATTCCTGGTGAATGCAACGCCCGTACCTGAGTCATTGCCCATGTTTCCGAAGACCATTTCCTGCACGTTTACAGCAGTACCCCAGTCGCTCGGGATGTCATTAAGCCTCCTGTAAACGACTGCGCGCGGATTTTCCCAGGATCGGAAAACGGCCTTCACGGCTTCCATCAGCTGTACCCTGGGATCCTGCGGAAAATCAAAACCTTTCTCCTTCCTGAATAATTCCTTGTACCTGCGCACAACTTCCTTCAGGTCGTCGACCGTGAGTTCCGTGTCGTGTTCCACGTTCTTTGCACGCTTCACATCATCCAGAATATTTTCGAACTTGAGCCTTTCGATTTCCATTACGACGTCGCTGAACATCTGTATGAATCTTCTGTAGCTGTCATAAGCAAACCTGGGATTGTTGGTCAGCTTCGCAAGGCCTTCCACAACCTCGTCATTTATACCCAGGTTAAGAATTGTATCCATCATGCCCGGCATGGAAGCCCTCGCTCCGGAACGCACTGATACAAGCAGCGGATTCGAGGGATCGCCGAATTTCTTTCCGACAATTTGCTCGGTTTTTGCCAGAGCCTCATAAATCTGATCCTGTATTTCCTGTGCAATAGTCTGCCCGTCGGCATAATACCTTGTGCACGCTTCAGTTGTAACAGTAAAACCTCTTGGCACCGGGAGCCCCAAACCGGTCATTTCAGCCAGATTCGCGCCTTTTCCGCCCAGAAGATTCCTCATCGAGGCATTGCCTTCGCTGAAGAGATAGACATATTTCGTCATAAGTTACCTCCTATACCAAAATTAATTCAACATGAGAATACATTAACAGATACTGCCCCGTTCGCATACTGAAACAAAAACCAAAAAAACCTATAATATTATAACATAAATTTCAGAAATTTCATTATTTTTTACGTGGAAAACCCTTCATAATCGTTATTTTAAAATTTCCCTTTTCTTCTTCCGTTTATACCTGTTGCCTGTTCGTTCTAAAAATCGAACCTGCCGTTAAAATATTCGTCAAGCGCGTCTATTTTTATCCTTTCCTGCTGCATTGTGTCCCTGTCCCTTACTGTAACGCAGCCGTCTTCGAGGGAATCAAAATCAAAGGTGATACAGTAGGGAGTGCCTATTTCGTCCTGCCTGCGGTACCTCTTGCCTATGCTGCCCGTCTCGTCATATTCGCATACATATTTTTTGATCAGTTTTTCATAAATCTTGTACGCTTCATCTCCAAGTTTCTTGGAAAGCGGCAGCACTGCTATTTTTACCGGGGCCAGCGCAGGATGGAACCTGAGCACCGTCCTCACGTCGTCCTCTGCAAGCTGCTCCTCGTCGTAGGCGTCACACAGGAACGCCAGCGTTACCCTGTCCGCTCCCAGCGAAGGTTCAATGCAATAGGGCACGTATTTCTGGTTCGTTGCAGGGTCAAACCACGAAAGATCTTCCTTTGAATACTCCATATGCTGTTTAAGATCGTAGTCGGTCCTGTCCGCAATTCCCCACAATTCGCCCCAACCAAAGGGGAACAGGTACTCGATATCGGTGGTCGCATTGCTGTAAAAGGCCAGCTCTTCCTTTGAATGGTCCCTCGTCCTGATGTTTTCCTTTTTCAGGCCCAGGTCCAGCAGCCAGTTTATACAAAACTCCTTCCAGTATTCAAACCATTCGAGGTCCGTACCGGGTTCGCAGAAGAATTCAAGCTCCATCTGCTCGAATTCCCTCGTCCTGAACGTAAAGTTACCCGGCGTGATTTCATTCCTGAAAGCTTTGCCTATCTGGCCTATTCCGAAAGGCAGCTTTTTCCTCGTAGTCCTCGCTACGTTCTTGAAATTCACAAAAATACCCTGGGCAGTTTCAGGACGCAAATAAATCTCGGCCTTGGAATCCTCGGTAACGCCCTGGTATGTTTTAAACATCATGTTGAAGTCTCTTACCTCGGTGAAATTTTTCGAGCCGCACTTGGGACATGTTAAGTCATTGTCGCGGATATACTGCATCAGCTGCCCGTTGCTCCAGCCGTCAACCTTTATATCTATGCCTTTTTCGCTGTTCCAGTCCGCTATCATCTTGTCCGCCCTGTGCCTCGCCTTGCAGTCCTTGCAGTCAATAAGCGGATCGTTGAAGCTCTTGACATGTCCTGAAGCCACCCATACCTGGGGGTTCATAAGAATGGCGCAGTCCACTCCCACGTTGTAAGGGTTTTCCTGTATGAATTTTTTCCACCAGGCTTTTTTCACGTTATTTTTCAGTTCCACTCCAAGCGGTCCGTAATCCCAGGCATTGGCCAATCCTCCGTATATCTCCGATCCGGGAAATACAAAGCCCCTGTTCTTCGCCAATGCTACAATTTTTTCCATGGTTTTTTCAACAGCCAAAAATATTCCCTCCAGTCTATGTGGTTAGTATATCATGTTTGTATATCATCAAAATATTATTGTTCCCTGTCAGAGTATGTAAACGTCCTCTGCCCTACAAAATTGAGGCACGAATAAAAAACCATTGATATGAGCTGTGCAGCGTTCTTTCCCACATTGAAACCTTCCTTTAAAATTACGAGAAATCCCAGTTGCAGAAGATAACACGCTCCCGTGACAACAAGGAACTTCATCGTTTCAGTCCTGATTGAACCCCTGCTTTTGAAAACCCATATCCTGTTGCATATGTAGCTGTTCGTTATGCCCGCGGCATAACCCACGACATTTGACGCCACATAATGCACGCCGGCAAAATTTTGCAGCAGAAAAATCAATCCCTGGGTAATAACCGTGTTGAGCACGCCAACCAGGCCAAACCTGATTATCTGTGAAACCAGGGCTTTCAAATCCGCCATCGTTTTTATCACCCCCTGGCGGCCGTGCGCAAATTGTGTCATACATGAAAAAGTCCTGTAAAAGCAAATCAACATCAAATAATACAGGATAGTCAAAACGCAGCAATTCAACACAATCGGCACAGTTTTAAACCCATGATGCAGGTCAGCAATGCTGATGCAACATCTTATATGAAAATTCAATGAACTCCAAAACAATGCAAAACAATATATACAATATAGTACAAAAATTCGCCGCGTTGCAATATCAATGCGACATAATAGTATCAATCCGGTCGAAAATGTATCGTTAAATTAAAAAGGCTGAGAAAGCCGTAGCAAGGCTACACTTTTCCCAGTCTTTTCAGAAAAAAACGGCGTCAAAGGGAATAAATCATTTTATGCCGTGCTTAGTTCTCAAATAGGTGATCTTTTTTTTGTTTATCTCATGTACGGCTATGGTAACCGGCTTGTCGGAATTTACATCCACGAGTTTCTGCGCCCCGTTAACCAGCTGACGCGCGCGTTTTGCTGTTTCTACCACAAGAGTGTATCTGCTGTCCACCTTTTCGAGCAACTCATGAATCGGCGGCTCAATCATCGAAAGCTCTTTGCGAGCGAAATCGTTCATTTGCAAAACCTCCTGGGAAAATCGGTGCGTATTCATTTTTACATATCCAACATCCTGTTGTTTGTTGTGTTAACTGTTTATCTATTCATCAATACCTGTAACCGTGGTATCGTCGGTATCCTTTGCATTAAGCCTGTGAGCTACCGTTTCAGGCTGAACAGCGGACAAAATCACGTGGTCGCTGTCGGTAATTATGACAGCCCTGGTCCTTCTGCCATACGTGGCGTCTATGCACATACCCCTGTCCTGAGCTTCCCGAATAATCCTCTTTATAGGAGCGGATTCGGGGCTCACTACTGCTATCAGCCTGTCGGCCGAAACTATATTGCCGAATCCAATGTTAATGAGCTTCATAAAATCCCTCCATTCCATTACTCTATGTTTTGGACCTGTTCTCTTATTTTTTCCATTTCACTTTTCAATTCCACAACACATTTTGATATAAACAAATCGTTGGCCTTGGAACCTATGGTGTTGATCTCCCGGTTCATTTCCTGGACCAGGAAATCCAGTTTCCTGCCCACAGGTTCTTCCAGCTCAAAAGCCTGCCGCATCTGGCTGATGTGGCTCCGCAGCCGTGTCAGTTCCTCATCTATGCTGCAGCGATCTGCAAAAATCGCTACTTCCATGGCTATACGCGTCTCATCTACGGGCTGCTGATCGATAAGTTCCCTGATCCTGCTTTCAAGACGTTTCCTGTATTCCTTTACGACTTCGGGAGCCCTTGAAGCTATTTCACTGATGATGCTGTCTATGTATACAGTCTTGTTTAACAGGTCATCTTTCAGCTTGGCTCCTTCGTTCTCCCTCATCCTGACAAGGGAATCAATCGCTTCGTCAAGCGCCCTTTTTAGGAGTTCCCAGAGCTTTTCCTCATCTTCCTCGGCTTTTTCAACCCTGAGTACATCGGGAAACCTTGACACCAGTGACACCGAGATGTCGTCCTTGAGGCCGAACCGGTCCCTGAGTTCGTTGAGAGCCCTGATATATGCGCTTACAAGAGGTTCGTCAAGCAAAACAACCTTTGAGTCTTCTCCCGTGTCGGTATACGTAATATATATGTCAATTTTACCTCTCGAAAGATTTTTCCCCGCCGTTTCTCTGACCCTGTCCTCCAGGAAGGACAGATGCTTCGGCAATTTGACGAAAATATCGGAATACCTGTGATTCACCGATTTTATCTCTACGAGGAACTCTTTCCCCTGGTCGCGCGATACCCCTCTGCCATAACCTGTCATGCTGCGAATCATCAAAAAAACCTTCCTTGTCAAGCAACTTTTCCTTTGTTGCAAAATGCTGCCGATTCATCTATGTATTATAACACAAAAAAACAGAAAATAAAGCCCGTTTAATTAAATTTGCCCTGTTTCTTCTTATTTTCTTCCGTTTACTCTGTTTTATGAACGATGTCGAAAAACAACCGTTTCATGCCCGGTTTCATCCCAGGTCACCGAATTCATACATCAGTACGGTCAAAGCCGCAACCCCTGCCGTTTCGGTCCGCAGGATCCTGGGACCCAGTGTCACCGGAATAATGCCCGATTCCACGGCAAACCCTATCTCCCTTTCCGAAAAACCTCCTTCGGGACCTATCAATATTGATATGCCGCCATCCCTGTACCTGTCAACTATGCTTTTAATACCGGTGCTTTTCTCATTTTCGTAGGGAATTATCGCCATTCCCTCCCGGGATGCCTGTTCCACTGAAACTGCGAAACCACAGGGCTCGGCAATATCAGGTATTCTCCCTCTCTGGCACTGCTTGGCCGCCTCGGCGGCTATTCTTCTCCACCTTGTTATTTTCGGACCGCTGTTATCCGCAGAGAGCTTGACTACCGTCCTTTCCGTAAGCACCGGCACAATTTTCCTGATACCAAGCTCGGTGCATTTCTGGATTATGTAATCCATTTTATCCGACTTGGGAATGCCCTGGTACAGCGTGATTTCAACGGGCGGCTCGGTCCTGTTTACTTCGGATTCCGTTATTTTGACAATGATCATGTCTTTGTCGATGGCGTCAATGTGCCCGTGATAATCCATGCCTGCGCCATCACATACAGTCAGGCGTTCTCCGGGAACCATTCTCAAAACCTGCCTGATATGCCTTGCATCACTGTCGCGGATATAAACGATATCGCCCTGGATATCATCCCTGCTCACAAAAAACCTAGCCATTCGCGCCACCCTGTTTGCGGAATACGAGGGCGACCCATTCGCCTTCAGCCTTTTCCTCCGCCAGCTCAAACCCGGTTTTTTCGCAGGCGTCTATAACATCCTGCCTTCTCTCCCGTATTATTCCCGAGGTTATGAACAGTCCGCGCGACTCCAGGTAACGGGGAACCTGCGGCGCCATGGAGATAATCACTTCCGCTATTATATTGGCAACAATAATGTTGAAAGCGAAATCCGGCACATCTTCAATCGTGCCCCTGGACACTTCCACTACGTCACCGGCGCCGTTTTTTTCAACATTATCGCGGGCAACCCTTGCGGCAGTGCCGTCTATGTCAAAAGCCACAACCCTGCCCGCTCCCAGTTTTGCAGCAATGATCGACAGTATGCCCGATCCGCATCCGGCGTCCATGACGGTGTCGCCGGGCTTTATATGCTTATCAAGCAGAACAGCGCACATCCTCGTGGTTTCATGGGACCCGGTGCCGAAAGCCATTCCCGGATCCAGTTCCACAATTATCTCTTTTCCCTCCGGTACATAGTCTTCCCACGAAGGCTTGATCACTACGCGGTCCGAGATGCGGAAAGGTTTGTAATATTTCTTCCAGGCATTGGCCCAGTCTTCTTCGTTGACAATTGAAACCCCGGCAAATCCCCTGCCGACGGGAAGGTATTTGCCAATCTCCCCGAGTTTCTCCTTTATGCCCGCGACAATTGCTTCAATGTCGCTGTCTTCGCTGAAATAGGCCTTGACGGTGACATCTTCGCCCAGCCGCGAAAGAAAGCTCTCATCGGCGTAATCCAGCAAACCTTTCCTTTCTATCTCCTTCTTTATGTCGTAAGGGTCCTCTATTGAAACACCGCCGGCGCCGAAGGAATTAAGCATTTCGGAAACGGCGTCGGAAGCTTCGCTGGTTGTAATTATCGTTATTTCCCGCCAGTTCATTTTTCCTCCTGTATATTTTGTCGTGTCTTCTGTGTATTTTGTCCTGAAAGCCTCATTACATTCCGAAGGCGTCCTTCATCTTGTCAAAAAAGCTTTTTCGCTGTTCATAGTTTTCCTCGCCGCTGATTTCGGCAAACTCCCTCAATAGCGCTTTCTGCTTTTCATTAAGTTTTTTGGGCACGTCTATATAAACCTTCACGTACTGGTCCCCCCTGCCGCTGCCCCTGAGATACGGTATGCCCTTGTTTTTCAGCCTGAAAACGGTGCCCGACTGCGTTCCCTCCGGTATAGTATATTTTACCCGGCCGTCGAGAGTCGGCACCTCCAGTTCGGCGCCCAATGCGGCCTGAACGAAGGTTATCGGTATCTCGCAAACAACGTCGAAATTTCGGCGCTGGAACAGCGGATGCGGCCTTACCCTTATTGTTACAAACAAATCGCCGGCGGGGCCGCCTTTATACCCCGGCTCGCCTTCGCCCCTGAGCGAAATGGTCTGACCGTCGTCAATGCCTGCCGGGACCTTGATCCTTATCTTTACGTTTTTCCTTACCCTGCCCTTGCCTCCGCATGTCGCGCAGGGATCAGTTATGATTTTCCCTTCGCCGTGGCAGACTTCACAGGTCCTGATGTTTACAAACCGACCAAATGCCGTGTTCTGGTTGTATTGCACCTGTCCCGTGCCGTTGCAGTTGCGGCACGTGGTCGGCGACGTCCCTGGCCTGGAACCGGTTCCGTGGCAGGTATGGCACATTTCCATCCTGTTTACGGTAATCTCCTTTTCAACACCGAAAGCTGCTTCTTCAAAGCTTATTTCCAGTGAATATTTCAAGTCGGCGCCCTTCCTGGGACCGCTCCTGCTTTTCGCGCGGCTTCCAAAGGGCGATCCTCCGAAAAAGCTTTCAAATATATCGCCTAGGCCTCCGAAATCAAAATCAAAGCCTGCCCCGGAGGTGTCAAAACCACCGGCTCCGGGATCCACACCAGCATGTCCGAACTGATCATAGCGGGCACGTTTTTCGGGGTCGCTTAACACCTCATAGGCTTCGTTTATTTCCTTGAATTTTGCTTCAGCTTCTTTGTCGCCGGGATTTACGTCGGGGTGATATTTTTTCGCAAGTCTCCGGTAAGCCTTTTTTATATCGGCCTCAGAAGCGTTTCTATCAATCCCCAGGACTTCATAGTAATCCCTTTTGTTTGCCATGTTGGACAACACTCCGTTCTGAATTTAAACATGCCTGCAATATTATAGCATATTCAAAAAAATACAAAATGTAGATAAATAAATTTTTTCGTAAACCGTTTCATCATATAAAAATTTTTAAGCCAAAGCCACCTTTGCATGACTTCGGCTTAAAAGCTTTAATCATCGGTATCGGACAAACAACGGCGCTTATTTGCTGTCGTCCTCGTCAACAACCTTGTAGTCGGCATCATATACATTGTCCTGGCCCGGACCCTGTCCCGGTCCTCCTGCCGAAGCGTTGGGGTTAAAACCTGATGCACCGGCGGCTCCGGGATTTTGCTGGTAAATTTTTGCTGACACATCATAGAAGGCTTTTGTCAATCCTTCCGTTGCCCTCCTGATGGCTTCGATGTCAGTGCCCTTAAGGGCATCCCTGACCCTGTTGATCTCGGCTTCAATCTTCGATTTATCATCGGCGCCAATTTTGTCGCCGAGATCCTTGAGAGTTTTTTCCGCCTGGTAAACCATGGAGTCGGCGTTGTTCCTGACCTCTGCCTCTTCCCTTCTCTTCTTGTCTTCGGCGGCATGCTTCTCGGCTTCCTTGATGGCCCTCTGTATCTCTTCCTCGGAAAGGTTCGAAGAAGCCGTTATAGTAATCTTCTGCTCCTTGCCCGTTCCAAGGTCTTTTGCGGAAACATGCACGATACCGTTGGCGTCTATGTCAAATGTAACTTCAATCTGCGGCACGCCCCTGGGCGCAGGAGGAATGCCTGTCAGCTGGAACCTTCCAAGTGTCTTGTTGTCGGCAGCCATCTCCCTCTCGCCCTGGAGAACATGGATTTCGACGCTGGTCTGACCGTCAACAGCCGTTGAGAAAATCTGGCTTTTCCTCGTAGGTATCGTTGTATTTCTTTCAATCAGTTTCGTGAATACTCCGCCAAGGGTTTCAATACCCAGCGAAAGGGGAGTTACATCCAGCAGGAGGAGGTCCTTGACCTCGCCCGAAAGAACTCCGGCCTGGATCGCTGCGCCGATAGCCACGCATTCGTCAGGATTTATACCCTTGAACGGTTCCTTTCCGAGATATCTCTTAACGGCTTCCTGGACCGCGGGAATTCTTGTCGAACCACCTACGAGAAGAACCTTGTCAATCTTGTCCGGGGTGAGGCCGGCATCTTCCATGGCTCTTCTCGTGGGTCCCATGGTCATTTCAACGAGGTCGGCAGTAAGCTCTTCAAATTTGGCCCTTGTCAGCGTCACGTCAAGGTGCTTCGGTCCTGTGGCGTCGGCCGTGATAAACGGCAGGTTAATATTGGTTGTAGTTACGCTGGACAACTCGATCTTGGCCTTTTCCGCAGCTTCCTTGAGCCTTTGCATGGCCATTTTGTCGCTTCTCAGATCTATACCGTTTTCCTTTTTGAATATATCTACAAGGTAATCGATTATCCTCTGGTCAAAATCGTCTCCGCCGAGCCTGTTGTTTCCGCTCGTGGCGAGAACTTCAAAAACGCCTTCCGAAATGTCAAGGATTGATACGTCAAAAGTTCCTCCGCCAAGGTCAAATACCAGTATTTTCTGGTCCGTTTCCTTGTCAAGACCGTAAGCAAGCGCCGCAGCTGTCGGCTCATTTATGATCCTGAGCACTTCAAGGCCGGCAATCCTTCCGGCATCCTTGGTTGCCTGCCTCTGGGAATCGCTGAAATACGCCGGTACCGTTATTACTGCCTGGGTTACGGTTTCGCCGAGGTATGCCTCGGCGTCGGCCTTGAGTTTCTGAAGTATCATGGCGGAAATTTCCGGCGGTGTATACGCCTTGTCATCTATCCTTATCCTCCTGTCGGTACCCATATCCCTTTTGATGGATATTATTGTACGTTCAGGATTGGTTATTGCCTGCCTTTTTGCCACCTGGCCCACGAGTCTTTCCCCGGTTTTGCTGAAAGCCACGACCGATGGCGTGATCCGGCTGCCTTCAGCATTGGGTATAACTATGGGCTCACCGCCTTCCATAACGGCAACGCATGAATTGGTAGTACCCAAATCTATCCCGATTACTTTTCCCATGCTTTTAACCTCCTGTGTTTTCTGCATTAAAAAATATTGTTAATATTAACAATAAAAAATATTGCAATCTCAACAGCAAAGTATTTAAAAATCAAGGCTAACGGTTGTCAGTTGGCAACCTTTACCATGCTGTGACGAATTACCCTGTCCTTGTGCCTATAACCTTTCTGGAATTCTTCCACGATGACGTTTTGCCCGTATGCTTCATCCTCTATGTGCATCACGGCATTATGAAGCTCGGGATCGAATTGCTCTCCTACTCCTTTTATTTCTTCCACCCCGAGATTTTTCATGACATCCTTGATTTGACGGTAAATCAGCTCGATCCCTTCCCTGAGCGACCTGGCGTCCGCTTCCGTTTCTGCCGAACATGCCAGGACAGCCCTTTCCACGCTGTCAATAACGGGCAGGAACGCCTTGAACGTATCACTGAGAGCGTCTATGTAAATGGCTTCCTTTTCCCTCGCCGTTCTCTTCCTGTAATTGTCGAACTCCGCCGCGGTTCTCTGAAGCGCTTCGAAATACCTGTCACGCTCGGCGGTTATTGTTTCAATGGCTTTCCGGAGCTCCGCAATTTCATCCTCAGTTTTTGCTTCATTTGCGCCGTTTGCTGCTTCATCGACTACATTGTTTGCTGCGTCATCAGCTTCATTACATGAATTATTGCCTGCGTCGCAGCTGCTTTCTGAAACCTCCGTTTCAGACCTGATCTCTCCGGATTCCTTTTCGAGATTTAGGTCCGTATTGCCTTCACCCTGTTCCATTTTGCCCGTCGTTTCTTTTTTTATATCCATTTTCCTAAAGTAAACCTCCGTTTCATCTGTACTGAAAGACGCTATTCGTCGGTATTTTCACCGAAAATCCTGTTTATTTCGATATTTATCCTTTTACGGATGAAATTCATGTATGAAACCACCTTGGAGTATTCCATCCTCGTGGGTCCGAGAACCCCGATGGAACCTATGACATTATCGCCGAAACTGTAGGTGGCCGTGACTAAACTGCAGTTCTTGATGGCATCCAGCTCGTTTTCTTCTCCTATCTGGACCGTGATGCCGTTCTTGTTGGCAGCTGATCCCAAAATCCTGCGCAATGTCTGCTTTTCATCCAGGACGTTCAGAAATTCCCTTGCCTTGAATACATCCCTGAACTCAGGGAAGTTGAATATGTTCGTAGCTCCTTCGAGGTAGAGTTCCGATTCATTGAGCTGATTAAAACAATATTCCAAAGCTTCGATGATCGGAGCCAGCTGCACCCGGGGCATATAATCGCGCTCCAGCGTGCTGACAATGGCAGGAAGATTGGCTTTCTCCAGCGTTTTTCCAACAAGGTGAGCTTCAAGGATATTGGATATCCTGTTGAGCGTGTTGTCGGAAATACTTTCAGGCAGTTTTATAATCCTGTTTTTTATAATATTCCCGCTTGTTACAACAATAACAAGCGCTTTTTCGGAATCCACGGGCACGACCCTCGCGGTTTTGATTGTCACGCGCCTGATCTGGGGCGTAACAGCCACTGACGTGTAATTTGTGATCGTCGACATGATCTTGGAAGCTCGCCTTACGAGTTCGCCTATCTCATTTATCCTGTTTTCAAGAGCGACCTTTATGCTTTCGGCTTCCTCCGCGGTAAGCTCCCTTACATTCATAAGCTCATCCACATAAAAACGGTACCCCTTGTCTGAAGGCACCCTTCCCGCTGACGTATGTGGCTGGGACAAATACCCCATGTCTTCGAGGTCTGCCATTTCATTCCTGATGGTGGCTGAGCTGAGGCCAAGTTCATGTTTGCGCGCTATTGTCCTTGAACCTACAGGTTCAGCCGTATTAATATAATCGTCCACTACAGCATGCAGTATTCTTTTTTTTCTTTCATCCAACAACATCGCCTCACCTCTTTGTTAGCACTCGACCAAGAAGAGTGCTAATTATACTTTAAAAATACCACCGCGTACTTTTTTTGTCAAGAGGTTTAAGGATAATATTTGAAATTGATGCAGATCACAGCTAATCGATGAATTCCAGGAAGACACTGTTTGCCAGGTCCAGTCCCTTTTCTGTCAGAAATATTCTGTCGTCATCCTTTATAAGTAAACCCCTTTCAACAAGCCTGTCAATCCGCTCGCCGAATATGTCTCCAACGCCGACGCCGTAGCGCCGGAAAAATTCAGAAAAACTTACGCCCTTTATAAGCCTGAGTCCCAGTATCATATATTCAGACATGGATTCGCGGGTGTCTATATTCTGCCTTTCAACAACCGGCAGCACACCGTTGTTTATTGATTCGATATAGCTCAGCACGTCAGCGGTATTTGCGCGCCGCACACCGTCAATATATGAATGGGCGGCGGCGCCTATCCCAATATACTCCTGCGCTTTCCAGTAAATAAGATTGTGCCGGCATTCAAAGCCCTCCATGGCAAAATTCGAAATCTCGTAATGCCGGTAACCCCTGGCTGTAAGGTATTCTATCGCCTTTCGGTACATTGCCCTGTCAAGTTCGTCATCGACGGGCTGCAATTCGCCTTTTTCGTATAAATCGCCGAATACCGTGCCCTGTTCAATAATGAGACTGTAACATGAAAGATGCTCCGGTCCAAGCGCCACAACGCTGCTTAAGGTTTCCTCCCAGTCGCCCGGCGCCTGCCCTGGTATTCCGAATATCAGGTCCACGTTTATGTTTTCAAATCCCGCTTTTCTTGCGGACCTGAAACCTTCCACAAATTCTTCAGATGTATGTATTCTTCCCAGGGTTTTCAGCAGGCGGTCCTGCCATGCCTGGAGCCCGATACTGAGCCTGTTCACTCCCGCGGCGCGGTAACCACGCAGTTTTTTCTCGTCGAGGGTTCCGGGATTAGATTCCAGCGTTATCTCCGCATCGGACTTTATTACAACACAACGGCTTATGTGCCTGAGCAAACCGTCAATTTCCTCCGCTCCAAGGAGGGAAGGCGTTCCTCCGCCAATAAATATGCTTTTTACCGCCAAGCCTTTCCGGTCCCCTGTTATTTCGGACAGTTCCTTTTTCAGCGCGGCCAGGTATGCTGGTATATGCCGCTCCATTGAAGGGTAGGAAGAAAAGTCGCAGTACAGGCATTTTCTCCTGCAAAACGGGATGTGCACGTACAGCCCGACTTCGCGGCCTTCGTCGCTGTTTTCGGATATGCAGTTAGCCTTCGTTTTACGATTTTCCTCCAACCTTAACCTCCGACTTCTAACCTCTGGCTATCAATCTCTAATTTCTCTCTCTAATTTCTAATCTCTAACTTCTAGTCGCCGGCCCCTGTCATGTATCCAGCTTCAAAACGCTCATGAAGGCTTCCTGGGGTACTTCCACCGTGCCTATCTGGCGCATCCTCTTCTTTCCTTCCTTCTGCTTTTCAAGAAGCTTTTTCTTACGCGTTATGTCGCCTCCATAACACTTGGCGAGCACGTCCTTCCTGTACGCCCTGACCGTTTCCCGGGCAATAATCCTTCCGCCAATAGCCGCCTGTATGGGCACTTCAAACTGCTGGCGCGGAATGGTCTCCTTGAGTTTCTCCGCGATCCTTCTGCCCTTTGCATAGGCCTTGTCCTTGTGCACTATGAACGAGAGGGCGTCGACTATCTCATTGTTTATCAGCACATCAAGTTTGACGAGGTCCGAATCTTTATATCCAATAAACTCGTAATCCAGCGATGCATATCCCCTTGACCTTGATTTCAGCGCATCATAGAAGTCATAAATAATTTCGTTAAGCGGTATTTCGTAGGTAAGCATAACCCTGCCTTCGTCAATGTAGGTCATGTCTTTGTAGACGCCACGCCTGTCCTGGCAGAGCTCCATGATATTTCCTACAAATTCCGTGGGCGTCATGATGGACGCCCTGACCACGGGTTCCTGCATCTTATTTATTTCCGCCGGCGGCGGCATGTTTGTGGGGTTGTCAATATTCAGCACTTCCCCGTTGGTTTTTATAACCTTGTATATAACGCTCGGCGCCGTGGTCACGAGGTCCAGGTCGTATTCCCTTTCGAGGCGCTCCTGTATTATTTCCATATGCAGCAGCCCGAGAAAACCGCAACGGAAGCCAAATCCAAGCGCATTCGAAGTCTCTGGCTCGAAAACAAGGGAAGCGTCATTAAGCTGCAGTTTTTCCAGGGCATCCCTGAGGTCTTCGTACCTGGCGCCGTCGGCAGGATAAATTCCGCAGAATACCATTGAATTAACCTTTTTGTAACCCGGAAGCGGCTGTGCCGCGGGATTGTCCGCGAGCGTCACCGTATCTCCGACGCGCGTATCCCTGACATTCTTAATACCTGCGGCAATGTAGCCGACTTCTCCCGCAAGAAGCTCGGAAGCCGGGATCAGGGCCCCAGGCCTGAAATATCCAACTTCCGTTACAAGGAATTCCTTTTGGGTATTCATCATCCTGATGGTCTGTCCCGGCCTGACCGAGCCTTCCTTGATGCGGACATGAACTATGACGCCCTTGTAGCTGTCGTAGTAGGAATCGAATATCAGGGCCCTGAGAGGCGCGTCCACGTCTCCCGAGGGATGTGGAATATCCTTTACAATTCTCTCGAGGACTTCTTCGATATTAACGCCGTTCTTCGCGGAAATAAGCGGTGCCTGGCTTGCATCAAGCCCTATGACATCTTCTATTTCCCTCTTTACCACTTCGGGCTGGGCGCTCGGCAGGTCAATCTTGTTGATAACCGGTATGATTTCGAGATCGTGTTCCAGCGCGAGGTATACATTCGCCAGTGTCTGGGCTTCTATGCCCTGCGCCGCGTCAACGACGAGGATTGCGCCTTCGCACGCGGCAAGGCTCCTCGACACCTCGTAATTGAAATCCACATGCCCGGGAGTGTCTATAAGGTTAAGGATATACTCCTCCCCGTCATCGGCTTTATACAGCATCCTTACGGCATGGGCCTTTATGGTGATGCCGCGTTCCCTTTCAATATCCATGCTGTCAAGGACCTGTTCTTCCATTTCCCTGGAAGACAGGGCTCCCGTAAGTTCTAGAAGCCGGTCGGCCAGCGTGGACTTGCCGTGGTCTATATGGGCTATGATGCAAAAATTCCTGATTCTTTTCTGCCTTTCATCAATCATGTTTCCTGTCCCTTCCATACAGATCTGCATTTAGTTTGTCAGTATTTATATCAATGTCAAGTTCATAAATCTGATAGTTTCTCCTAATATGACGAATAATTTATATGTTGTTCTTATTATTTATACCTATAATTATAATGTTTATAAAACTTGTATAAATTAAAATATTAACTCCTATGCGCTGCTTTCCCCGGTGATGCTTTCGCGGCCGGTACGGTCCGACCCTGCTGCAATTGCGTGTTATCAAAGAAGCTGTTCCGGCTATAGAATCAAAAAACAGCCATGGCTAAAATCATTATCTACAACGACGGCTTTCAAATCAATAGTCAGGATAAATTTGACGTTTTTTGTTTGAAATTACGTTATAAGATTATAACACAATCGTGAATACATAAAAAGAAACTGGGATTTTTTATGAGGATAAGACGAAAATTTTATGTTCAAAGCCAGACAGTTTTTTTATATAGAATAAAATAAGCATACAACAGCCACAGGACCGGATGGACCCTTGCATAATTGGTTTTTAAGCAAAAGAAAGCGCGTCAAAATAAGCGAATATCGCTGATAACCTCTGCGGCTTTTCTTTTCAGTCCCGACAGATCGCGGCTAATTTTGCCGGTGTCTATCAAAAAAGTTTTATTGAAAAAACTCGCCGTGTAACGGTGTTCATCGTATTTTGAAAAAGATATGACGCTGATTTTTCTCTCGTTCCTGACGAGCGCGTTGACGGAGTAATCGACTACGCATACTCCCGCCACAAGTATGAAAAATGAAAGCAAAATAACAAGCCTGAACCTTCTTTTCATCAGGCGGGCCTGCCTGTATCTTTCCACCCTGCTGTCCATCGAATTCCCTTTCCCCCGATTTCTCTTCTGTGCGTTGCGTTTGCTCCGCTTTTGTCTATTATTCCCGCCGAAAACGGTTTTATTATCAATATTGTGCAATATATTCAAATTATTTGCTTATTCCGTTCAAATTGTTCAGCATTTTTCAGTGTGTCAGGAAATTCCCCGGCAAACAGGCTTTAACCAAACAATTTATGAACCGGCCGAATTTATACAAGGCGCAACCCATGGAATTTACCTCATTACCTCGCTGATGGCCTGGGCGAGATATTTTGCTGATTCCACGGCTTCGGTAATCACGTTTCCGTCGCCGCCCATCTCCACAATCAGCGCCCCGTAACCAAGGTCCTGGTTGTACGTGTAATTGTCGAGATATATTGGCCTCGCAATGCCCGGAGCTATCTCGTTCAGCTTGTTCTGCAGCTTCAGCGCAAGCTTGAAATTTTCCCTCCATGAGGGATTGGCGGTTCCCACCACAAACATGATCTGGGCAACAGTCTTTCCGCCGATGTTCCTGGTCACCCTGAGCTTGCTTCCGCTGACGCCGTCGCGATGCAAGTCAATCAGCAGTCTTATGGACGGGTTTCCCTTTAATATTCTCTGCACGGTTTCCCTCGACCTTGTATAAAACCCGGTGGTGTTGGGATAGTTATGAATCGTTCCGTTGTGAATCACGTCAATGCCAAAAACCCTGCTAAGCTGGTTTGCGAGTTCATCTCCCACCCTCACTACACTGTAGCGCTCATCCAGCGTCCAGTTGGGAACATTCCTGCCCAGTTCCGAAAGGTTTTTAAGATATGCTTCCGTGGTATGCGTATGGTAGATCAAAACCTTGGGTCCGTTCTTGTCAAAGCTGAATTTCAGAGGTTCATTGAGCAGGGTTTTAATCAGCGAATCGGATATGACTTTTGATGTATTGTTGCGGATCTCTATTTTCCCCACGGGTGTTATGTTGTCGCGCGAATAGTCCCGGTTCTCCCGGTCTTCATCCTCGGTGCTGATGCTGCTGTAATCCGTAAGATAACCGTCTGCGCGCGAGTCCCCTCTCGAAACATTATCACTGTAAATATCGCCGTACATTTCCCAGTATGCGATTTCACCCTGGCCCGCCGTCCGGTCCTGTTCAGCTTTCATGGCCAGGTATGCCCCGCTGTAATAGGAATCAAGCCACGGCGAAGCCGCATTTAGTATCGTCGCGGGCGTGTCCATATCAAAACCGAATATGCTATTTACCAGTCTTTTTAATTCAGAGCCATAGGAGACATTCACCCTGCCGCTGTTATATGTTGTGTCAATAATCGGAAGAGATGCATTGAGCGCCGACTTAAACGTTACGACGTCAACATTTTCGATCAGTTTCGCGTCAACCGTGCTTATTGCGTTCCCTGCAATAACACCTGCCTGGACAGCAAGCAAGGATACGGCTATGAATGCCGCAACCCTGATAATCGTGTAAAGGACCTTCTCTCTTTTGTTCATACGCTTGTACCTCATTTGCTTCCTCCGGCGTGAAGATTTTGGACATGCAGTTTGGTAAATACCGATCTTCTTTAGATATTATTCCGTCGGCCGAGGAATTATGACAAAAGAAGGTATTGCCCCGAGTGTTGATTTACAGCGTCTCAGCTTATATAATGGGATTATTGTTTACAATGAAAAAATTTTTACAGGGTAATTATTATCCGACGAATGAAAATCTACACGAAAAGGTGATAACATGCAGACTGCACAGGTTATTTTCCTCGCTGTTTCGGTTCTGTGCTTTGCCGGGCTCGGAATTGGTATGTACTTCTCAATCAAAAGGTATGAATCAAAAGCAAAGCAAAAACAAAAAAAGAAAAAAGGCAGAAATAAATACATGTCCGAGAGCAGGGTCCCGGGCACGAAAAGATAAATTTCAGGTTAGTTAACCAGATTTCAGGTTGGTTAACCAGAGCTTTTCAGTTTGTCCTGGCACTGTCAAGCAGATGTTCATCGACGGAATCGCTCATCTTGTACTTGGGTGAGGCATTGAGGTTTTTAAAGGCGACCGACAACATCAGCTTGATCCGGTTAAGCTGGTTGACCTCGCTGGCTCCCGGATCATAATCCACGGCCACAATATTGGCTTCGGGATACTTCCTTTTAATTTCCTTTATCATGCCCTTTCCCGTTATATGGTTGGGCAGGCACGCAAAGGGCTGCATGCATACGATATTATTGGCTCCTTCCTGTATCAGTTCCACCATTTCCGCCGTCAAAAGCCAGCCTTCGCCGGTCTGGATACCCAGCGAACAGATCTTTGAAGCCTCTTCGGCCAGTTCGTAAATACTTGACGGCGGATTGAACCGACGGCTCTTTTTCAGAGCCTTTTTCATATGCCTCCTGTAATACTCCATTGCCGCTATAGCGGCATTACTCGCTATGAATTTTTTAAAAGTTCCGTCCGTATACTTGTACTTAAAATTTGCATCGTAAGCGCAGTAGAAAAAGAAACTCATAAGGTCGGGCATAACCGCTTCGGCGCCTTCCCGCTCGATTATGTCAACAATCTCGTTATTGGCGGTGGGGTGGAACTTCACGAGGATTTCGCCCACAAGACCTACTCTTGGCTTTTTCACATTAATAATTTCAAGCTTGTCAAAATCCTCAACTATTTTATAAACATTCTCCCTGAATGTCCTATGGTTTCCGGTTCTTACGGATTCCTTGCACTTCTCGGCCCAGGTCCTGTAAAGCAGGTTAGCAGACCCCTTGATTTTTTCGTAGGGTCGCACCCTGTACAGCACCCTCATCAGGAGATCGCCGTACACCAGCGCAATAAGGCATTTGTTGAGAAGTCCCGGGGTGAATTTAAAACCGGGTTGCTTTTCCAGTCCCAGGGCATTCAGCGATATGACGGGAACAAATCCGAAGCCCGCATCGGCCAGGGCTTTCCGAATAAACCCTATATAATTGGTCGCCCTGCAACCGCCGCCGGTCTGGGTGATAACCACCGACGTATTATTAAGGTCATATTTTCCCGATTTTAAAGCTTCTATCAGCTGTCCCGTCACAATAATCGACGGATAGCACGCATCGTTGTTTACATGCTTCAGTCCTTCGTCCACTGCCTGCCTGTCCACCGACGGCAGCACGACTATATTGTAGCCCGAAGCCCTGAATGCCTCCTGCAGCAGTTCAAAATGTATCGGAGACATCTGGGGCGCCAGTATTGTATGTTTGTGCCTCATCTCTTCGGTAAAGACAGGTTTTGTTATGCGCGAGGCTTTTCTTTCGGGGGTAAATCCGTTCCTGTTCCTCTCCTCTATGGCGGCCTTGAGGGAGCGTATGCGAATCCTTGCGGCCCCGAGATTGCTTACTTCATCAATTTTCAATACCGTATAGATTTTATCGTAAGCGCTTAGAATCTCCTGCACCTGGTCGGTGGTAACGGCATCCAGGCCGCATCCGAAGGAATTCAGCTGGATCAGGTCGAGATTTCTGTGTTCCCTGACAAAGGAAGCGGCGGCGTATAACCGGGAATGGTACATCCACTGGTCCACGACCCTGAGAGGCCTTTCCACCTTTCCGAGATGGGATATGGAATCCTCGGTCAGGACTGCCATTCCGAACTTCGTTATGAGGTCCGGTATCCCGTGGTTTATCTCGGGATCTACATGGTATGGCCTGCCCGCGAGCACAATCCCGTGTTTCCCGGTCCTTTCAAGGTACTCAAGCACCTCTTCGCCTTTTTTCCGGATGTCATTTTTAAAATTCAGATCTTCCTCGAGGGCCTTGTCGACGGCCCTGGAAATTTCACTCCCGGAAATGTTGAAATCCTTCAGCACCTGGTACAGACGCTTTTTAAGCTTTTCCGGGTTATTGTAAGGCAAAAAAGGATTGAGGAACTTAATACCGTTGTCCCTCAGCATATCAATGTTTTTACCGACAACTTCAGAATAGGAAGTAACAATAGGGCAGTTATAGCAGTTGTCGGCTCCCTCGTCCTCTTTTCTCTCATGGGAAATGCACGGGTAGAATATGAACCTGATTCCGCGGTTTACGAGGCTCGCAATATGGCCGTGAACCAGCTTGGCAGGATAGCATACCGATTCGGACGGCATCGTCTCAATGCCGAGTTCATAAATCTTTTTGGAGGAGCGTGGCGAAAGCTCCACGCGGAACCCGAGCTCTGTAAAAAAGGTAAACCAGAAGGGATAATTTTCGTACATGTTCAGAACCCTTGGTATTCCCACCGTACCCCTCTCGGCCTTATCCGCGTCGAGCGGTCTGTATCCGAAAAGCCGCCTGTATTTATATTCATACAGGTTCGGAATGTCTTCGCTCCTGCTTTCAACCCCTGCTCCCCTCTCGCAGCGGTTGCCCGAAACAAACCTGCGCCCTCCGGGGAAGCTGTTAACCGTCAGCAGGCAATTGTTCCCGCAAAGTCCGCAGCGTTTCATTTCGGTTTTTACCTCAAAACCGTACAGTTCATCTTTTTTAAGAAGCGTGCTGACATGGCCTTCTTCGTACCTTTCCAGGGCTATCAGCGCAGCGCCGTACGCTCCCATGAGACCCGCGATATCCGGCCGCACCACTTCCCTTCCGGATACGAGTTCGAAGCTCCTCAGCACGGCTTCGTTGCAGAAAGTTCCACCCTGTACGATAATCTTTTCTCCGAGTTCCCTGGGATTTTTTATCCTGATGACCTTTTGCAGCGCATTTTTGACAACGGAATAAGACAGGCCGGCGGAAATGTCCCCTATTGTCGCGCCTTCCTTCTGGGCCTGCTTGACTTTTGAGTTCATGAAAACGGTGCACCTTGATCCCAGGTCGGCGGGCTGCCTGGCCAGCAAAGCCTCCCGCGCAAAGGATTCCACGTCCATGTTCAGTGATTTCGCAAAAGTCTCTATAAATGAACCGCAGCCTGAAGAACACGCCTCGTTCAGCATTATGCTGTCGATGACGCCGTTTTTTATCTTCATGCATTTCATGTCCTGGCCGCCGATGTCCAGGATGAAATCCACTCCTGGCAGAAACTGACGGGCTGCCTTGTAATGGGCTATGGTCTCTATTTCTCCGATGTCAATGTTCAAAGCTGCCTGGATAAGCCCCTCGCCGTACCCGGTCACAGTGGAATTGGCAATAACGGCCTTTTCGGGCAGTTGTTCATATAAATCCTTCAGGATACTGATTGCGCTGTTTAAAGGATTGCCTTCATTGCTGCCGTACCGGCTGTAAAGCAGGTTGCCCTCAGCGTCTATCAGGACCGCCTTCGTCGTGGTGGAACCGGCGTCGATTCCAAGGAAACATTTGCCTTCGAATGTTTTCAGGTCCCTTCTTTTTACCCTGTTTTTCCCGTGCCTTTTCCTGAACTCTTCCAGTTCTGATTCATCGGTGAAAAGCGGCCTGAGCCTTTCAACCTCATTCATTTCCACGGTTTCAAGAGTCGGCAGGCGATCCTTCAGAGCTCTGAAGGCAATCGCCGGAGTCGTTTTTGAGGCAAGAGCCGCTCCGATGGCAATAAAAAGCTCGGAATTTTCTGGGAAAATGACCTCATCATCGGATAAACCCAGGGTTTCAATGAATCTTTTTCTCAATTCGGACAGGAAATTTAAAGGGCCCCCCAGGAACGCCACTTTTCCGCGGATGGGTTTCCCACAGGCAAGCCCGCTGATAGTCTGATTTACGACGGACTGGAACACCGAAGCCGCTATGTCCTCGCTCGCCGCTCCTTCATTGATGAGCGGCTGTATGTCGGATTTCGCAAAAACTCCGCATCGCGCGGCAATGGGATATATCACCCTGTATCCCCTTGCCAGCTCATTGAGTCCCTGCGCGTCGGTATTGAGCAGTGACGCCATCTGGTCAATAAACGCTCCGGTTCCGCCTGCGCAGGTGCCGTTCATCCTCTGTTCCGTGCCGCCCCTGAAATAAGTAATCTTGGCATCTTCTCCGCCAAGCTCAATGGCCACATCCGTCTGGGGAATGAATCTCTGAACTGCTTCGGCGCCTGCAATAACCTCCTGGATAAACGGCAGGCGGAGCCACTGGGATACGGACATTCCGCCCGATCCTGTCACCATAACGGTTGCGCTTTCGTTCTCAAACCTTTCACATGTCCTGTTTATCAATTCATATATGGTCTTTTTTATGTCAGAATAATGCCTTTCGTATTCACTGTAAATCAAATTATCATTGCGATCGAGCACAACCAGCTTTACAGTGGTAGAACCGACATCTATCCCGAGATGAAGCAGTCCGCTCATAGGTTAATATAACCTTCCGGTTATATTCCTCCCTCCCAACATATTGACCCCTTATAATAAAATGAATCCGTGCAAACTGACGGAATTTAAAATGTTCTAAAATAAAGAGCGCAATATTTTTGAATTATACATAAATCATACATACTATTTTAATTTAATCATCCGCATATATCAACTCAGGGAAGGCGCCAGCAGGTTGTTACAATCCGCTGCAGCAGTTTAAAACACCGGTCTTACAGCAGTTTAAAACGGCTCAGCGGCCAGAATCTTACGAATGCTTTCCCGGCAATATCCTTCACCGGGACGGGACCGATGGTCCTGCTGTCAAGGCTGTTGTCCCGGTTATCACCCATAACATAAACATGGCCTTCGGGAACTTTCATTTTTGCATATTGAGGATCCACCGGCAGGGTTTCAGCATTGTTAATATAGTCCTCCTCGAGGAGTTCTCCGTTTATGTAAACCCTGCCGTCCTTTATTTCGATGGTCTCGTTTTCGAGCGCGATAATTCTCTTGATAAGGTATTTTTTCCCGGGTTCAAGATGCTGTCCTGCGCGGATGGTTATTATATCCCCGCGCTTGAGCCATCCAAATCTCGGGCTGATTTTCTCTATCCAGAGGTTGTCGTTCTCAAAAAGCGTCGGCTCCATTGAATATTCCTGCACAATGGTTCTCTGCAGCACAAAGGTGACAATCAGGTAACCCGCGAGCAGCGCCGCCAGTATATGCGCGCCCCAGTCCAAAATTTCCCTGAGAACCGGATTTTTTACGCTTTTGAACAAGCGCCTCACTCCGTTTCGTGAACCTGTTTTTCCGGGCTGATTTCGGTTTTTATGTGGAGTTCCTCAAGCTGCCTGTCGTCGACAAAGTCAGGGGCTCCGGTCATGAGATCCGACGCGTTCTGCACCTTGGGGAACGCAATAACATCCCGAATGCTGTTTCTGCCGGCCATCAGCATTACAAGGCGGTCCAGCCCGTAGGCTATTCCTCCGTGGGGCGGCGTCCCGTACCTGAAAGCTTCGAGCAGGAACCCGAATCTCGCCCAGGCCTCTTCCTCGCTGAATCCCAGCAGCCGGAACATTTTTTGCTGAAGTTCCTGGTCATGGATTCTAATGCTGCCTCCGCCTACTTCCACCCCGTTGAGCACCATATCGTAAGCCTTGGCGCGTACCCTCCCGGGATCGGTGTCAAGCAGTTCTATGTCTTCGTCCATCGGCGAGGTAAACGGATGGTGCATGGCAACCCAGCGATTTTCCTCCTCGCTGTATTCGAGCAGCGGGAATTCCGTCACCCACAGGAAATTCCAGCCTTTATCCTTTTGCAGGTCAAGCCTGCGCGCAATCTCAAGCCTTAATTGGCCGAGGGACTCCAGCACCACCTCGTTCCTGTCCGCCACAAAGCAGACCAGGTCGCCGGGTTCAGCTTTCACCCTTTCGAGCAGGGCCTTTATTTCTTCATCGCTGAAAAATTTTGTTATCGAAGATTTCAGCTCGTTCTCTCCGACCGCAATCCATGCCATGCCCTTTGCCCTGTAGGTTTTAACCACTTCAGTAAGGCTGTCAATTTCCTTTCTGCTAAAGCCGGCGCATCCCTTCGCATTTATTGCCCTGACGCTGCCTCCTGAAGCAACGGCGTCGGAAAACACCCTGAAACCGCACCGTGCAACAAGGTCGGAAACATCGACAAGTTCCAGGCCGAACCTCGTATCCGGCTTGTCGGATCCAAACCTCTCCATGGCTTCACGGTAAGTCAGCCTCGGGAAAGGCGTCTTTATATCCACTCCAAGGGCTTCGCTGAACAATCTCTTTATAAATCCTTCGTTTATTGCCAGGACATCGTCAACATCGACAAAAGACATTTCAATATCTATCTGGGTAAACTCCGGCTGCCTGTCGGCCCTGAGGTCTTCGTCGCGGAAACACTTCACTATCTGCATGTACCTGTCAAATCCTGATACCATCAAAAGCTGCTTGAAAATCTGCGGCGACTGGGGCAGAGCGTAAAATTTGCCGGGATGGACCCTGCTCGGTACGAGATAGTCCCTGGCACCCTCGGGAGTGCTCTTTGTAAGCATCGGCGTTTCGATTTCCAGGAAACCGTGTCGGTCAAAATAGTCACGCGTTATCTGCGCCACCCTGTGCCTCAGCATGAGGTTTTTCTGCATGTCGGGCCTCCTGAGGTCCAGGTAGCGGTACTTCAGGCGCACGGCTTCATTGGCGTCCAAATCCTCTTCTATATATATGGGAGGTGTCTCGGATTTGCTGAGTATCCTGAGTTCCTCGGCGATGACCTCTATCTCGCCCGTTTTCATTTTGGGGTTTATGGCTTCGGGAGCCCTTTTCGAAACCTTGCCCGAAACAGCGATAACAAATTCGCTTCTTATTTTTTCAGCCCTGCTGAAAATATCCGCATTAGATGAACTGTCGACAACCACCTGCAAAATTCCGGTCCTGTCCCTGAGACTGATGAAAATAAGACCGCCCAGGTTTCTCATTCTCTGTACCCAGCCCATCACCGTAACCGTTTCGCCTACATTTGAAACGTCAAGTTCAGCGCACATGTGGGTTCTTTTCATTCCCTGCAAGGATTCTCCCATAAGTTCAGCCTCCGTATTAAATGTTTGATTGTGTAGGTCTCCGAAAAATATGAAATTGCTGCATTCTTTATCGTGCCGCTTTAATGTCCAATGCTTATTATACCGTCATATTTTTATAAAGTCACACCAGGCATTAACGTAACTGTTCCTGATGACGCTTACCTATGTATTTGCCCTGACTTCCTCTATCAGTTCCTCAAGACCCAGTTCCTTCTGCTCGCCGGTAATCATGTTTTTAAGCCTGTAGCGTCCCGTCCGGATTTCATCTTCGCCTATTGCCACGGCATAGGGTATTCCCAGCTTGTCGGCATAGGCAAACTTCTTTCCGAGTTTTCCCTCGTTGAAATAAACTTCCGTCGGTATTCCCGCTTTCCTGATTTTCGTTGAAATCTCCAGCACATGCCCGAGGGTGTCGGCCATGGGGATTAAAAGCAGGTTGGTCGGCGTCGCCTTTTTGCCCTTTTCGATAATTCCTCCCTGCACGAGCTGGTAGAAAAGGCGCGTTAAACCTATGGAAATACCGACTCCCGGCAGATTTTGCTTCGTATAGTTGCCCGCGAGGTCGTCGTATCGTCCTCCCGAGCAGACGCTGCCAATCCCGGGATAGTCGTTCAGAATCGTTTCGTACACGGTGCCCGTGTAGTAATCAAGCCCGCGCGCTATGGTCAGGTCAACGGCATAATTGCTTTCAGGTATGCCAAAATGCCCTATGTATTCGATGACCTCCGCGAGTTCCGCAACTCCCGTTTCAAAGAGCCCGTTTTTTATGCCGAGGTTTTTCAGCTCCCCGACAATTTGGGCAGGCTGGCCCTTTATCCGGATAAACTCCAGTATTTTTTCTCCCGTGGCCCTGTCGATGCCGGCTTCTTCCAGCTCGTCCAGCACGCCCTTTTCGCCGATTTTTTCAAGCTTGTCAATTGCCCTCAGCACTTCAGTACTGTTTTCAATGCCCATGGACTCAAACAGGCCGTTTAGTATCTTGCGGTTGTTTATCCTGACGGTGAACCGGTCGAACCCGAGGGCCTTGAATGTATAATATATGACATTTAGTATTTCCGCGTCATTTATCAGGCTTAAACTTCCGTTGCCCACGATGTCTATGTCGCACTGGTAAAATTCCCTGAAACGTCCCTTCTGCGGTTTTTCTCCGCGGAAAACCTTTCCTATGTGGTATCTCCTGAACGGGAAGGTCAACTCATTGAAATGCTGCGCAACGTAGCGCGCCAGCGGAACGGTCAGGTCGAACCGCAGCGCTATGTCGTTGTCTCCCTTTGTAAATCGGTAGATTTGCTTTTCCGTTTCTCCACCGCTCTTTGCCAGCAGAATTTCAGACTTTTCAATGGTCGGTGTGTCAAGGGGTATGAACCCGAACAATTCATAGCTTGACCTTATGGTATCCAGAAGTTTATTGAACAGCATCTGTTCAGCCGGCAGCAATTCCATGAAACCGGGCAGTATTGACGGTGTAACGTAATTCCTGCTCATTTTAACCTCCTTATGAAAAAAACCTCTGTCCCGGCAAGGGACGAGAGGCTTGTTCCCGTTATTCACCCTGCCGTTTTCTTACAAGGCGCCTACAGGGGATTGTTTACGCCGCTGTCCTTGGGTATTACATCGTGCACTCCGCCCTCGACTATGCTTGTCGAAGACACGAGCGTTATCCTCGCGGTTTTCTGCAGCTCCGGGATTGACAGGGCGCCGCAGTTGCACATGGTCGATTTAATCTTGTATATGGTTATATCGAGGTTGTCCTTTAGCTTGCCCGCATAGGGAACGTATGAATCCACGCCCTCTTCAAAGCTCAGCCTGTCTTCGCCGCCCAGGTCGTACCTCTGCCAGTTTCTCGCGCGGTTGGAACCCTCGCCCCAGTATTCCTTGTAATAGTTGCCGCCTATTAGCAGCTTCTTTGTCGGGCTTTCGTCAAATCTTGCGAAGTAGCGGCCCAGCATCAGGAAATCCGCGCCCATTGCAAGGGCAAGGACCATATGGTAGTCAAACACGATACCGCCATCGGAGCATATCGGCACATAAATGCCGGTCTTTTCGAAGTATTCGTCCCTGGCCTGGGCTACTTCAATGAGTGCCGTCGCCTGGCCCCTTCCTATACCTTTCTGTTCGCGCGTTATACAAATGGAACCGCCGCCGATGCCCACCTTGACGAAATCCGCCCCGGCTTCGGCCAGGTATAAAAATCCCTCGCGGTCAACCACGTTGCCCGCCCCGACTTTTACTTCCCCGTTATACTTATTCTTGATCCATTCAAGGGTATCCTTCTGCCATTCGCTGTAACCATCGGAGGAATCTATGCAGAGTATGTCCGCGCCGGCTTCAACCAGCGCCGGTACCCTTTCGGTATAGTCGCGCGTATTGATGCCCGCGCCGACCCTGAGCCTCTTTTCGCTGTCCACGAGCTCGTTGGGATTTTCCTTGTGTTCCTTGTAGTCTTTTCTGAACACCAGGTATTTCAGGTTGCGGTTCTTGTCAATGATGGGAAGACAATTGAGCTTGTGCCTCCATATCATGTCATTGGCCTCGCTGAGCGTGATGCCCTCCATGCCGTAAATCAGCTGCGAAAAAGGAGTCATAAGCTCTTTTACCTTGGTTTCGAGCGGCGTCTTGTCGGGGCGGTAATCCCTGCTCGTCAAGATTCCCTCGAGTTTGCCCGTCGGCGTTCCGTCCTCCGTAATGGCTATCGTTGTATGACCTGTTTTTCTCGTCAGCGCGATTACATCCCTGAGGGTGTGTTCAGGTGTCAGGCTTGAGTCGCTGACAACAAAACCTGCCTTGTATTTTTTTACTTTCCTTACCATTTCAGCCTGGCTTTCTATTGGCTGGGAACAATAAATAAAAGAAATGCCTCCGCATCTTGCCAGGGCAATGGCCATGTTATGGTCCGACACTGCCTGCATTATGGCGGAAGCAACGGGCAGGTTTATCATGAAAAGCGGCTTTTCGCCCTTCCTGAACCTGACTATCGGTGTCCTGAGGTCCACGTTTTCCGGTACGCATTCCTTCCTTGTAAGGTTCGGAATCAAAAGATATTCGCTGAACGTCCTTGAAGGTTCGTTATAATAAAAAGCCATTTGCCTCCTCCTCCGTTTCCGTTAATGAACATTATGGTACAACCTGCTTCAAACAACTGAATCAGATGTTTATCCGCCGATTTTCGCTGACTTTGCGTTCAATATATAGAAATTTCTATATAATTTACTACACAATTCTGGGCATGTCAAGACAGAATTGCCTCTTTGCGCCCGAGCATTTCATCTATCCTTTTAATATATTCTTCCGGATTTTTGACATTAAATGCCCTCTCTATTCTGTTCTCGCTCGGAAAGTAAGCTTTTGTCACGCCATTTGCCCCCGCCGCGATGATAGTCTGCCTTTCTTCCATGATCTGCACATTGTATATGCTCTCATACCCCGGCTTGCAATACCCCGTATTCTCGAGGTTGCCGAGGATGTATTTCTGCCTGTACAGGTAATAGGGATGCATGCCCATGAGCTCGGCGTATCTCCTTCCCTCTTCAACCATGGCTTCGGCGGCTTCCGCATCAAGGGATGCGAAATCGACTTTTCTTTCGTGGAGTTCGGATCCCCTCTTGATCGAAAGAGTATGCACTGTCAGGCTCTCGGGCCCGAGTTCGGCAATTTTGTCCATCGTGTATCTGAAATGCCCGATGGTTTCACCGGGCAGTCCCGCTATTACATCCATGTTTATATTGTTGAAACCCATCTCCCTTGCGAGGAAAAAAGCCCTTTCAACTTCCTTTGCCGTATGGTTTCTTCCGATCGTCCTGAGCGTCTCGTCATTCATTGACTGGGGATTGATGCTGATTCTGTTCACCCTGCTTTTCCTGACCACATCGAGGATACTTTCATTTATGCTGTCAGGGCGACCGGCTTCGAGAGTAAATTCCATGAGTTCATCAAGGTTGAACACTTTCCCGATATGGACAAGAAGTTCATCAAGCAGCGAAGCCCCTATGGAGGTGGGGGGTCCTCCCCCGATGTAGATATTCTGCAGTACAAGCCCCTTTTTCTCAATGATTCTGCCGATTCCTTCAAGCTCATGCCTTAGCGCCTGCATATACCTTTCCAGCAGGTGCGAGCACCTTGCCACGGTATCGGAAATAAACGAGCAGTAAAGGCAGCGCGTTTTGCAGAAAGGTATGCCTATGTAGAGGCTTATCATGTTGTCCGCCGTTATATCGAAAATTTTCCTCTGGGTTTCTGTCACCTTCCGGACGAGCTCGATTTTTTCATCGGAAACGCGGCAGTAATTCCCCAGGAAGTCCCAGATCTCGGAAAAGTCAGCGTTATTGTCGAGCATTTCGTGCACTATTTTGGCCGGCCTGATGCCCGTGAGCATTCCCCAGGGCTGCTCCGATCCCGTATATTCAGACAGCAGGTGATACAGCTGCCTTTTAAGTTCCCATTTCACCGTCTTTTTGCTTTTCATATCCACGGGTGGATACGAGGCACTGGCGGGAGCCGATACGGTCCTCTCATATTCGCCGGTTTTTATGCCGCAGCTGACCATTGTTCCCGCGCCATCTTTCTTTACCGAAGTATAAAATAAAATCCCGGAGACACTATCCCCTGGATTGCCATGTGCAATACATATTTCGCCTTCCGGAAAAAACAGCCTGATAACGTCCCGAGCCTCGTTTTCAAATTCATGTCCGTCCAAAATTACTACAATCATGTCTCACCATGTTTCCTCAAAAAAATGTTAATCCTTTTTTCCCGGCCTATGCTCGTCGGGTTACCGTGACCGGGAAAAACCCGCGTATCGTCATCGAGCGTCAGCAGCTTCTCCCGTATGGACCGCAGCAGGAGCGACGCGTCTCCGCCCGGGAAATCCGTTCTGCCAATGCTCATTTCAAAAAGGGTGTCACCGGTAAAAACAATGCTTCCAGCTTTAAAACATACGCCTCCCGGCGTATGGCCGGGAGTGTGGATTACCTCGACTTCAATATTCCCCACTTTCAGCTTTTCACCGCCGTCAAGCTCCATGTCCGCAGCTTCAAAGCTTTCAGGGAAACTGAAAAACGCTGAAAGATTAACCGCCGGATCGGTCAGTGCGCGCGCTTCACTGCGGTGGATGGCCGCTTTGCCTCCGACGATGCGTCTTATTGCGTCAACTGAACATATATGATCTATATGACCGTGGGTCAGCAAAATGTATTTTATTTTCAGGCCATGCCTTTCAGCCGCTCCTGCTATTTTTTCCGGCGGAGCCCCGGCGTCTATGACAGCTCCCTCTCCCGAGTCTCCTATTAAATAGGAATTGGATTCAAACATCCCGTCGGTAAATACCTCAAAAATCATCTGTTCCTCCACTGCGTCAGAAAAGCTTCTTTGAATCGAGCAGCATCGTCACAGGCCCGTCATTGTGAATCTCAACCATCATCACAGCCTGGAATCTGCCGGTTTCAACCTTTACGCCGTGACTCCGGCATCGTTCGACGAAATAATTATACAGCGCTTCCGCCTGCTCGGGCCTGGCCGCCTGATCAAATCCGGGTCTCCTGCCCTTCCTGCAGTCGCCGTAAAGCGTGAACTGCGAGACCACCAGCAGGGATCCGACCGTATCTTTCAAAGATAGGTTCAATTTGCCGTTTTCATCCTCAAATACACGCAAATCCACTATCTTATCCGCCAGGTATTCAGCGTCGGTTTCCGTGTCCTCTTTTCCCACGCCCAGCAGGACGACGAAACCTTTACCTATCTCGCCGACAACTTCCCCGTCGACAGTAACCCTGGCCTGTGTAACTCTTTGAACTACGGCTCTCATTGCATACCTCCCATGTCTGTTGCCATAATTCAGCCTTTTTCACACCTTGTTTCTTGTTACCTCAAATACGCTGTCTATTTTTTTCACCTTTTTAATTATGCGCTCCAGCTGTTCCGTATCGGTTATTTCCAGCGTTATATTCATGATGGCTATATGCTCCTTGGTCGTCCTGGCATTTATGGCCTTCAGAGGCACCTTTGCCTCTCCTATGGTGTTGGTGACTTCCATGAGCAGGGCTGTCCTGTCATTGGCCATAACCGTTATATCCGCCTGGTAGGCGACATTCTTGGCCATATGCCAGCTGACCTCGATCAGCCTGTCTTCGTCCGCGAGGTTTTTAAGGTTAAGGCAGTCGGCCCTGTGAACGGAAACGCCCCTGCCCCTCGTGATATACCCGATTATTTCATCCCCCGGCACGGGGTTGCAGCATCTTGACAGGCGCACAAGGCAGTTTTCTATTCCCTTGACGATAACACCCTTTTCGGGCGTATGCCTCGGTTTCTTTTCCTGTTTCCGAGCGGCGTCCTGGACGGTTTCAACCTGCTCCTCGGGTTTAACATTCTTCCTGTACTCTTCCCTGAGCCTTGAAATGACCTTGTTCGCCGTGATGGCTCCGTAACCTATCGCCGCATAGAGGTCGTCAACGGTGTTGAACGTGTATTTTTTCAAAATGGGCTCCAGCCATTCGTTCCTGAAAAGCTGGGCAGCCGTGAATCCCTGCTTTTTGAGCTCCTTATCCACCAGTTCCTTTCCGCGCGCGATGTTCTCCTCGCGCCTTTCCTTCTTGAACCACTGGTTTATCTTGCTTCTCGCCTGGGAGCTCTTGACTATTTTGAGCCAGTCGCGGCTCGGCCCGTGGACGCTGGCAGAGGTTAATATTTCTACTATATCCCCGTTTTTCAGCTCATAATCCAGCGGTACTATCCTGCCGTTGACCTTTGCGCCCATCATGCTGTTGCCTATGGCGCTGTGTATTGCATAGGCAAAATCAATGGGCGTTGAACCGACGGGCAGGTTGATCACGTCGCCCTTGGGAGTGAACACGAAAACTTCGTCGGAAAAAAGGTCCACTTTAAGAGTTTCTACAAATTCCCGGGCATCCTTCATTTCCTTGTGCCATTCCAAAAGCTGCCTGAGCCATGCGAGCTTGTTGTCAAGTTCGCTTAACTGCCCGTGCCCTTCCTTGTACTTCCAGTGGGCTGCTATACCTACTTCCGCGATCCTGTGCATCTCCCAGGTCCTTATCTGCACCTCGAAGGGCTGCCCCCCGGGGCCGATGAGCGTATTGTGCAGCGACTGGTACATGTTGGGCTTGGGCATCGCTATATAATCTTTGAACCTGCCCGGAAGGGGCTTGTAAAGCTCATGAACAAGACCAAGGACGGCATAGCAGTCTTTCACTGAATTGACTATGATGCGCACCGCGAAAAGGTCATATATCTGGTCCAGCGTCTTGTTCTGTTCCTTCATCTTTTTGTATATGCTGTAAAAATGCTTGGGTCTTCCTTCAATATGGGCGTGTTCAATGCCCATTTCCCTGATTTTTTCCTCGAGGGTCTCAACAATCTGCTTTATATATGCCTCTCTTTCCCTTCTCTTGGAGGCAATTTTATTCACAAGGTCGTAGTAACCTTCGGGATCTATATACCTCAGGGAAATGTCCTCGAGTTCCCACTTGATCTTGGATATACCGAGCCTGTGGGCCAGGGGAGCATATATCTCAAGTGTTTCCTTCGCATTTTCAACTTGCTTGTCCGGGCTCTTGTACTTGAGTGTGCGCATGTTGTGAAGCCTGTCTGCAAGCTTGATCAATATGACCCTGATGTCCTTGGACATCGCGAGGAACATTTTCCTTAAGTTTTCAGCCTGCTGATCCTCCTTTGGTGTGTAGGGGATTTTCTTCAGCTTGGTTACTCCGTCCACGAGCAATGCGACTTCATCGCCGAATTCCTCCCTGATCTTTTCGTAGGTGCACGTTGTGTCCTCGATCGTATCATGCAGCAAGGCAGCAATAATCGTGGTACAGTCAACTTCAAGCTCAGTCAGAATAATGGCCACTTCGACGGGATGGATAATAAAAGGCTCTCCTGACTCCCTTTGCTGGCCGTTATGAGCCGTCTTGGACAGGTCATACGCCTTTTTGATCAAGCTGAGGTCGCACTCGGGATTATAACTTTTTATTCTGTTAACCAAGCGTTCAAACCCGTCAGCCATTAAATCCCCCCAACATCCAATCAAGCTAATTAATCAAACTGAACGACAGATTTCACGTCGTAGCCCTTGAGTTTCTCCCTGCCGTTAAGGTAGCTGAGTTCTATGAAAAACACCAGTCCGAGCACCTGTCCTCCGAGCTTTTCCACGAGCTTTATATTTGTAAGCGTAGTTCCTCCCGTGGCAAGCAGGTCATCCACGATGACAACCTTCTGCCCGGGTTTTATGGCATCCTCGTGTATTTCGAGGACATCCGTGCCGTATTCCAGATCATATTCCTGCCTGATAGTCCTGTACGGAAGCTTTCCCTGCTTTCGAACCGGCACAAAACCCTTGCCGCAGGCATAGGCCAGGGGAGCGCCGAATACAAAACCCCTTGATTCTGTTCCGACAATTATGTCAAAATCGCCATAAGACAGCGCCATCTGTTTCATTTCGTCAAGGGCCTGCTTAAATGCGCCGGCATCCTGCAGCACCGTGGTAATGTCAATAAAATCAATGCCTTTTTTCGGAAAATCCATAACATGCCTGAGTTTGTTTTTCAAATCCATATTAATTCCTCCGGTTTACTTCTTGTTTGTTTTAGCTTTCACATCTATTTAGCTTCCGCAACCCGCTTAGCTTCAGCACAGCGGTTTTTGAGTCCCTGAAGAGTCTTATACAGCACGGACTTTTCAAGGTCAGTCTTCCTGGCGCCCTGGTTGAACTTCACAATCATCCCGTATTCGCCGTAAGGCTCATTCTCGGTCAGTCCCAGTTCCTGGAATATCTCAAGGCTTTTTTTCAACTTGAAGAAATTGAAGTCGAGCCTCAAACTCCTTGAAATCCTTCGCGAAAAGGAAAACAGGTCGTCAATCCTGACCGGCAACCCGCCGGCCGCCCTCAGATACCGGTACAGGGCTGCCAGGTCGCTTCTTTCAGGAATGAGCCCGTCTATATCTTCAAAACTCAAAACCTTTGTAACATTTGTAATATCTTTATTATAGTCATTTGTATCTTTGAAAACAATAGACTTGTCCAGCATATAATAGAACCTGTTTTTTTCGAGCCATTCCTCGCACAGTTTTATACATTTCAAATTAAGCTGGACCGTTTCGGCGTTGTTCCAGGAATTTATCTGCAGTGAACAGGCCACGTCGAGCAAATCCGCTTCGCCAAAATTCCGGCACAGATCTCCCATGTTGAAACCTATCGCGTCAATGCAGAATTCCCCGTCCTGGAGCGTCATCTTCAAATGCCTGTTGTCACCCACCGTCCTTATATCCCGGACGCCAATTCTCCTGTAGGCAAATACCGGGCTTGGGTTGCCTGCGCCGAAAGGAGAAAGCAGTTCAAGCTCCCTGACGTTTTCAACAGTTATATCTTCCTTATCAAGCACAACGTCAATTTTGAGACTGGGCACAAGTTCCTTCCCTTCCGTTACCGAATCGGCGTAAGAGTTAACAGCCTGCCTGAACCCGTCAATCATATCAGCGCGTATCGACAGCCCGGCCGCAAACTCATGCCCCCCGAATCTTTCGAGCAACTGCCCGCAACTGCAGAGCGCCTTGAAAAGGTTGAAACCTTCGGGACTGCGCCCGGAACCCTTGCCGTATTCGCCTTCCACTGAAATCAGGATAACCGGTTTATAGTACCTTTCCATCAGCTTGGAAGCCACTATGCCAATTATTCCTTCATGCCAGCCTTCACCGGCTACAACAAGCACCCTGCTTTTTTTAAGGGATTCGTCGGAATCTATAATACCCGACGCCTGGTTCAGTATGTCGTTTTCCACTTCCTGGCGGTACCGGTTCTCCTCGTTGAGCTCAGCCGCAATTTTATAAGCCTCTTCTTTATCGCGCGTCGTAAGAAGCCTTACCGCCCTTGATGCATCGCCCATACGTCCTGCCGCGTTGATTCGCGGTGCCAGTACAAAACCAATACTCCATGAGTCGATCTTTTTATTTTTCAGCCCCGAAACTTCGATAAGAGCCTTCAAACCGGGCCTGACGGTTCCCTGGAGCATTTCGAGTCCATATTTTACGACTACACGGTTTTCATCGGTCAGACTTACCACGTCGGCCACGGTACCCAGGGCTACGAGGTCCAGGTACCTCAGATGCGCATCCCCAAGGCCGAGCCTGGCACATATGCCGCAAATGAGCTTGTAAACAACACCCACTCCCGCGAGCTCCCTGAACGGGTAGCTGCAGTCGGGCCTGTTGGGATTTACCACTGCCCATGCCGCAGGAAGCATTTCCCTGCATTCATGGTGGTCGGCAATGACAACATCCATGCCGTTTTCCTTCAGCATTTCCACTTCATCTACCGATGTTATACCGCAATCCACCGTTATTACGAGCGAAGGCCTTCTTGCAATGAATTTTTCGATTGCGCCGGCGGAAAGCCCGTAACCGTCCTCGAACCTGTCGGGTATGTAGTATTCCACCTGGGCTCCGAGTCCCGAAAGAAAATCATACAGCATTGACGTGCTCGTAATCCCGTCCACGTCGTAATCCCCGTAAATGAGTATCTTTTCTCCGGACTTTACGGCCCTTGCTACCCTTTCCACCGCCCGGTCCATATCCCTGAGCAGGAATGGATCGTGCAAGCTTTCGATAGATGGATTGAGAAATTTTCCTATGTATTCTCCATCCCTTATACCGCGGCTCAGGAACACCTTTGCCAGCAGGCGTGATATGCCCAGGCGGCGTGATAGTTCCTCCACTTCACTGTCTTCATATTTATTATATATCCACAAAACTTCCCCGTGGTTCATCTTTTCCCCCTTGTTTTGTGCGCCGATTGCCAGGTCAATACTTCTTCATCAATTAATACTTCTTCATTTAATATCTTCCACTTTTATAGAGCAATAATCTTCGTAAATTTCGCCGGGTTCAAGGAACCTGAAACCGGTGATTTCATCGGGCAGGTTTATATTGGGCGCATTTATGGCCCATGTCTGGGGTTCCGGGCATACAAAACCGCCCCTGCCGTCCTCGTTCCAGAGAGCCCAGTGCATAAAGCTGTTGCCTACCTCATAAACCAGGCGCATTCCCACGGAAGAGTCTTCGAGTATCGCTCCGTTGAAAAGCCTGTCGCCGAGTTTCATCGGTTTTGACCTGTAATGGTCCATAAACGGCTCTCCCTGGGGTTTTATTCCCTTTTGGCTGATCTCGCCGTCAACCGGCGTCAGTTTGCCCGTTGGAAGGATATTTTCATCGAGCTCCCACTGCTCTCCCACGGTAACCTTCAGCCTGCAGGCATCGGCATTTCCCATGGCGTGGAAGGGCACCCTGAAAGCCGTATGAAATCCCAGCCCCATGGGCATGGGCTCACTGCCCGTATTACTGATACTTATTTTCTGCCCGAGGCCTGTCGAAGACAGGGTATAATGAATTTTGAAAACGAAGGAATGGGGAAAGAATGAATAAAAATCCGCGTCGGGTCCGGCGCTGAAACAGATTTCAACGACGGTCCCGTTTTCGTCCGCCTCCGCCTTTGTAACGTCCCATTTTTTTGTGCGCAGAATGCCGTGAATGTGATTGTTCTTGCCCCCCGGTTCGTTAACGGGGAAATGATATGTTCTTCCCGCCCTTGTAAAAGTTCCCTTCTCTATCCTGTTGGGAGGAAACAAAACCGGTATTCCGTATACTTGGGGTCTTCCCCTGAACACTTCCATGTCCGAAGGCCATCTCAAAATGTCGACATTTAACGCATCATTTTTCAAACATACAAGGTTTCCGCCTGTTTCCGGGAGCAATACGGCTTCATATCCGCCCGCTCCGAAATAAACCGCGGTTTCACCCTGCCATTTTCCCCATTTAACATAGGGATTGTCAGCTTTTTCAGCCATCCTGAATCACCCGTTTTATTGATTGATACGCTTTTTTGTACCGTTTTTTATACCGTCAAGGCAGTTATAACACAAAAAGGGAAAGCAGGCAACCGATTGATTGCCGGTCAATTCACAGAATATTTATGGGAATGCATGGAAATAATTATACTCGGTGTAAAATAGTTGTAGGATAAAAGTAAAAGAGACCAATCTTCTTTGGTATAATTAAATTAACCAAACAAAAACCACCAAGGAAGGAGAGGTCTCTTTGAATAACATT
>JAMNXU010000029.1 GCA_023623175.1 Bacillota bacterium | reverse complement strand
ATTGATGGCAGTGAAATTGCATACCGGTTCCAGTATCCGCGTTCCGGGGGATGGAGCACATTTGTGAACGGCCTTTTGAAGAATGCGGACAACACGGATCTGACCTTTGAACTTTCAGCGGGTGAGCATACCCTGACGATGGTGAACATTTCCGATGGTCGGGGACTCAACGTGGATTACATTGTACTGGTAAAATCCGGGGATTCCGGCGAAGATGAACCGTTCCCGTTCGTCATCGAGGCTCCCGTATTTAAGAATCTTAGCGGCCAGGTAATAACTACGCTCGCCAGCGAAAGATTTGTAATGGCTTCAGTCAGGATTACGAACAATTCTTCGAAGGCACGGGAGGCCTTGTTGATTGTGGCACTGTATGACAGCAACAACGCAATTAAGAACATATCCTTCCTTTCCAGGAACGTGGCCGCAGGACAGACGGACGAATTTACGGCTGGTTTCAATCTGCCGCAGGATATCACGGGTCACACCGTAAAGGTATTCGTGTGGAACAGCCTCGAGGACATGCAGCCGCTTTCCGATGTGGTCATGCTCCAGTAAGGCTGGTATCTTCCGTGACGGATATGCTAATCAAAATTGGAATGCGGGATGCAGAAACACCCTGTTTCTGCATCCCGCATATTCACCTGGAAATGAAGATAAAAGATCATTTGCTTACATTATTCCTATATGACTTGTTTTTTCGCGTTTTTTACCGAAAAAGTTTTCGGGAGCGTATTCCGAAACAACTCCGCTTTCCCATGCAGGAGAGCCCTTTTTCGGGGTGAACATCCTGGCTATTTCTTCGTTGCTCATTTTTTCGAGCTTGTCGAAGTCAACCACGAGATTGTCAAAGCCCGGATCTTTCACTATGCTGTTATATTCGTCCTTCAGCACGTCCACGACGGGCAGATTGTAGTTGTATTCGCCGGTAGGTATGGGACTGCCGTTATTCCAAAAGATGTTGTTTCCCAATTTGACGTCATAGACTGCCCTCTGACGCTGCTTGGACACCGGCGGAACCATTTTTCCCCTTGTGTCAATGAAAATGTTGTTGAATATTTCAGTGTCACGGGATTCATCCTTGGGCGAATTCCCCTTGCGGAAGAAAATGCTGTGTTCATTGGAGTTTACTATCACGTTGTTGTAAATTCTTGCCCCAAATGAGTCGTATATGCCGATGGCCTGGCTTTTTGCGCCGATTATTATGTTATTTCTTACTATCATATTGTAAGCTTCGTACTCGTCACCGTCCACGAAAAGCTTGGAGTCGGACCATGAACCTATGCCAAGAAGGCCGTCACCGGGATTCTCATTCAGGTTGTTGCCGAGCAGGATATTGTTTTCAAATATCGCGTTCCTGGAGCCGCCTTTTGCATAAATGGCCATTGTTCCGGCATGGTGGAATCTGCAGTTCCTGACGACGGCATTGTCCACATCAAGGAAGTCAATGAGTTCCTGGTAATGCTGTTCCTCTTCCTTCCCCACGCGCAGTGCGGGATAGGAGACGTCACAGTTTTCCACGGTGATGTTACGGGACTGGTTGAATTTCATAACATCGCCGTCGTTGTAGGCGTGGTGGGCTATTAAATTCCTGAACACGAGGTTGGATGACTTGCCGTCAGCATGGATAAGGTTCCCGCTGCTGTTACGGACCTCAAAGCCGTCAAATATGAGATTGTGCTTGTTGGAAAGCCTGATGGCCTCTCCCATATTCATGGCGTCAATAACGGCGCCGTGCAGCTCTTCGGATTTAACAGTAATCTTTTTGTCGTCGGTACCGCCGAGGTTGTCCTCTCCGCCGGCGGTCAAGCCTATATCATACTCATAGTACACGCCTTTTTTCACAATGATTGTATCTCCGGGCAACGCCTGCGACAAGGCATACCCAATTGTTCTCAAAGGTTTCTTTTTAGTTCCGTCATTGTTTATGTCGTCGCCGTAGTTTGACACCCATATAGTGCCGTGCTTTATTTTTTCATTGCGGACAAAGGATCCTTCGCCCGGGGCTTTTTCCGGGTAGGGTCCGGGTTCTGCATAGAGTTCATTGGAGAGAGGGCCTTCACCCGCACCGGAGACGGCGGCCACGGCAAAATAATATCCAGTGCCGTTTTCAAGAGGGCCTACGGTACAGCTTGTCTGGTTCCCGACTTTTAATGTTTTGGTGTAGCTTTGCGATTCGGTTCCGTATTTGATTTTATAACCCGTGGCGTTTTCAACGGTTGTCCAGTTCAGCAATACGGCCTCATTCCTGTATTCAACACTCATGAGCATTGGCGCTTCCTGCGGGACTTCCCCGCTGCCGGAGCAGCCTGTTATCACGGGTATTACGCCTATGCAGAGCAAAGCCAGTTTGTTTAACATGGAGAATCTTTTTTTACTGTAAGACTGCCTGATCATTGAATCCCTCCTGCATGCCGGCGCGGTTTTGACAGCCCGGCACATATTTTTCCGGTATTTATTAGAATTTTTCAACAATAATAGGATAATGCATGAATAATGGAAATTCAAGGTTGTTTCTTACTTGCTATTTGCGCTTTAACGCTTTGAGTAAAATAAAAAAAAGTAAAACAGCCGCATCGTGCATTGTTTATTTTTACCGCTGTTTTATTTTTATAATATAAGAAGGAATATAAAAGGTGCCGATCAAATAAATGTATTGTACTTATTTTTCAGAAATCGATTGATTGGCATTATATATTGTGTTGAGATAATTGAAAGGATATTTCTGGCGCTGTGATTACCGGCGCAATTAGCTCAGCAGACGGAGAGATGCACCGATGCGGTATATTAACGGCAGTTACGACAGACAAGGCTTTGGCGCGCAGGATTTTGCCCTCGTCGACGGCGGCATGAATAATATACGGGAACTGGCGCTGATGAACGCAGGGCTCATCAGGGACGAAGGCAGCGAGAATCCGATGAATGTGGAGCAGCTTGCCGAGAGAATGGCCGGATTTCTTAAAAGCGGCTACATTGCCAAGCTTGTCATGATTGGCAGAGTTACCGCCGGCTATTGCCTGTACAGGATGGACAACAGGATAGACGGCAGGGGATATGACTGCTTTATCAGGCATTTTTACATAAAACCCCGGTTCAGAAACCGCGGTATAGGTACCGAAGTTTTTAAAAGGCTTTCGGAGAATTGCTTCAATAAAGCCGTGGAAATAAAGGTGGAGGTTCTCGAATCAAATCCTGCAGGCAAGGCTTTCTGGGCAAAACTGGGATTTATCCCTTATTCATACAGCCTGAGGAAAAAGCTTTAGCACATCCATGAAAGAGGAAAGGGATCATACCTTTTTTCTTATCTTTCCTACAACCAGCACAATGAACGGTATGACAAATCCCAGTATTATGTTGGCCCATACACTTATATATTTTGAAAAGTTTTCAAGCTCAAACCTGTTGCTTGCCAGGTAATGTGAGAAAACGTAAGAAATTAACGTAACGGGTCCGAGCAGCAGTTTTTCGTCGGACAGGGAAAAGATCGATTTTATTATTTTCACCGAGATGTAGATATAAAAGGATATAACCGAGAAGTCCACGACAACCCAGGAGGCCACGGCTATGGATTCTATTCGTTCTATGGTTTTTAATAAGGAAACGCTTTTTACCGTAAATATGTAGGGCATGGAAATGCGTTGGATCACCGAATAGCCGTACACGCCGATTGTCTGTATCATCATCAGGGAGGTTATGACCACCAGGTAGACCATGCCCTGGATTCCGTATCTTCTGATATGCTCCTTGTTGTTTATCCTGTCCCCGAAAAAGAAGGTAAATGTAAACGGAGTCCATATTGCGAGGTTGAAAGAGCACGATTTAATAATCGGCCATACATCGTAATGAGTTACGGGAAACAGGTTTATAATTTCAATATTGGGTATGTTGAGCACAAAAAGAAGGAAAAAAATGGTGGATGTCAATATGAAAAAGAACTCCACGGTCCTGGAAAAGTTTACTATCCCACCTCTGAGCGCATAGAAAACCGCGGCCAGAATCGTAACCGTATAAAAATCAAGCGGTGAGTTAGGCAACATTGCCGTAAGGAACTTTTCTGCAAAATACCTGACATACAGTCCCGAATAAATCAACATCCACGCGAGGTATATAATCAGCAGAACCTTCCCCAGGGGTTTGCCCATAACAATGGTAATGATATCCGAAAGGCTGACGTCCCTGTTGCGCGAAAACAGCTGCTGGATCACCAGTACGAGGATAAAAAAGGGAACAGCCGTAAAAAGCGGTGTCAGCCATGCAGCCCTCTGGCTTACCTGTGCCGTATTGGAGGGCAGCAGCCGTATTGCCGATGTATGGACAATGGTGAGAAAGAATATGATTGCCTGGCGTACCGATATTTTATCCCTTGAAGCAAGCAATGCGTTTACACCGCCTTTCCGACAAGCGACAGAACTATCTTTGAAATACTGTCGCGATCAGGATTGGATATATAAAAAACGATAAAAATCCCTGCGAGTATTATTGCGATAACATAAGCAACCCAATCCTTCATTTTTATTTTTGATTTCAAAGCTATGGCATCCTTGATGCTTAATACAGTAATGAATATAAGCAAAACAATCATTGCGACTTCCTTCCCCTGCTTCCAGTGGGATCTCTCATCTCATACGTCCTGAGTATTTTTGATTCTACCTGCACATCTATCCTGACACTGAAAAAAACCTGCATCCACCGGTCTTCGATTTTACGCCATTTTAAAGGACTTTTAAGGCGGATTCTGTCACATATCTCAAGGCAGTCGGAACGGAACTGCCGTACCTTTTCAAGGACTTCCTCCACCTCGTTTTTCAATATCTCCGACTGCCGGGCTTCCATGTATGATATTGCGGTTTTACTTGAAAAAACGTTCTGGGATTGCACTTCTCCCACATGGCTGGTTACTTTGGCTTTTATTGTGATGCTTTCAAGATTGTCACCGCTGAAAACGGGAATTATCTTTGTATCGCAGCCGACGATTTCAAGGGATACGTGGTTTCCTTCCGGGTCCTTGACTGGAACAATGGATGACTTGAGATTGCCCGTTATGATATTTACGCCGCGTGCAATGTCCGGATCCAGGAATCCCACAAGCCTGTTGTTGCTTATTATTGCATATCCATAGCTTTCAATATCAAAGACCGGTTCCCCGTTTTCTCTGTCCCGCGTTGTAAGATGTATGCACGGAACGCGGGCGGACGCATGGTGTATATCAATAAACCTTATGAGTTCATGGATCTTCATTTCTTCCGAATTGCCAAGATATTTCAAATTGCGACTTATGCTTTCCAGCTTGTCAAAAATGTAATATTCCGACTGGTTGGAGCGCTCCATCAGGTCCTTGGCTGTCAAGTCCCTGACAATAAATATTTTCGATTCGATGCGAAGTTCATGGTCCCGTGTAAGAAAGTCAAGGTGCGTCGTAAGGTTTTCCCTTGCTACATTCTCTCCGAAAAGATAAAAACTGGCGTGGCCCCAGAATATTGTTTTATCGGTGTGTAACTGAACATTGCGAACGGCGTCGAAAATTGTTTTTCCTGTGGCTGTCAGGATCAAAGCCTTCTTTTTGCTGCCGGAGCCGCCCGTTGAGCCTGAGCTGTCGGGTGAGCTTACAGCCTGGAGATTTTTGGTCGCGAGCGTAATCATGCATTCGCCGGTATCGGGATTTTTGTCAATCCCGACAACTTGTACGAGCAGCAGGTTGTCTATTTCTTCCCTTTTAGGAAGGAATTCTGTTTTACACCCGGAAAGAATAATAAACATGATTGATAATATTGCCAGAACAGCCACTCTTTTCATGGTTCCCACCTAACCCTGGCGTTTTTTGTTTGTTGTTTTCAGGTTGGACGGGCGTTTTTTCATAAAAGGCAACGGCATACGGATTATGGTGTCTGTTGCGATGTCCCTGCCCTCGTTTGCCACAAAGGGGGAAAGGTACGGGACTCCAAATGTTTCGAGGGAATTCAGGTGGTGAATAATGAGTAAAAATCCCAAAATAAGCCCGTATAATCCTGCCAGCGTGGAAAACACCACCAGTACCAGCCTGAAAATGCGGAGGGCATTGGAGAAATCCTGGTTGGGCATGGTGAAACTTGAAAGACCCGTCATTGATATAATGATCACAACCACCGGCGAGATAATTTTGGCTTGAGCGGCAGCCTGTCCCACAACAAGGGCACCAATGATTGAAATAGTTTGTCCGATTGTCCTCGGCAGGCGAAATCCGGCCTCAACGAGCACTTCAAATGCCAATAACATAAATATTATGGAGGTGGACGTGGGAAACGGCACTTCCTCCTTGCTCCTGATTATGGAGAGAGCCAGCAGCGTAGGTATCATTTCCTGGTGAAATGTCGTTACTGATATGTAAAATCCCGGCAGCAACAGTGTAATAAACGAATTTGTGTAACGCAGGATCCTTAAGAAGGAAGCGACAATATAATTGAGCGAGTAATCTTCAGGTGCCTGGTAAAACATGGATATGGTAGCGGGTATTATATAAGCCGTCGGCAAACCGTCTATGAGCAGTCCCACTCTTCCTTCCAGTATATTGTGACAGAACTTGTCTGTTCTTTCGGTGTTCAGGACCAGCGGAAAAACCGTATACCTGTTGTCAATAATATATTCTTCGATACTCCCTGCCGTGGTGGCGCCGTCAATGTCAATGCTGTTGAGGCGTCTCAGCACTTCCTCGACTATTTTTTTATTGGTGAGGTTTTCAATATATATAACGGCGATGGCCGTCCGCGACTGCTTTCCCACCATGGTCTCCCTTATGCGCAGGTAAGGGGAGTGTATTTTTCTGCGCACCAGCGATGTATTGACGCGCAGCACTTCGATAAAGGAATCCTTGGCGCCTTTCTGGGCGCTTTCGTTTGTCGGCTCCGCAATGGTCCTTTTTTCAAAACCTTTAATGTCGAAAATGACGGCTTTTTTCTCCGAGTCAAATACCAGCGCGACGGAGCCGTTCAAAATTTCCGAAATCGTGTCGCCGAGGTTGTCCAGGACTTTGCGTGACGCATGGTATATGGTTCCGTGCTCAATAAGGTCGATAATGTCGCTGAAATTCTTAGCCTGCGCCAGGATGCCCTCCTGGGCCAGCGGTTTCAGTACGTCGTCATTGACTATTTTTGTATTGACCAGTCCGTCCACAAAGACCACGTAAACCTGCAGATCACGACGGCCGTTTATATACACGTCCTGGTACTGGATATCGTCGCTGCCGGACAAAATCTTCTTAATATTTTCAAAAGTAACTTCCTTGTGGCTGAAATCAGGATCCTGACCGTTATTCCCGGGCTTGGGCCTTTTGTACAGTTTGCCTGTCTTCATCGGTAAATCCTGCTCCCATAGCGGAATTTTGCTGCGATATTTATGTTTCCCTGCGCGACCCAATCTATGCAAAAACGTAATTTTACTTGCAATGCCCGGGTATATTTAGTAAATTAAGCTTAAGTAACATATGCTTTGTTTACTGAAAGATTTTCATATACCGAAATCGGATTGCCGGAAACCGACAAGATCGTAATCACATTTGGCAGGGGGAGAGATCCAATTGACACCGAAAGAAAGAGCTGTTGCGGCGCTTACGCTGAAAGTGCCGGACAAGGTCCCTACATTTGAACTGGAATTCCAGCTTGAAGAGGAAATGTTCGGCAGGAAATTCATTACGGAGGACTTAAAGCCCGAAAATCTCAGGAAGCTTGGGCAGAAGGAAAAAGAGGCAAAGCTGTACGAACTGGCCGAATATTTCGTCCATGTATACAGCACCCTAGAATATTCCATAATCCCGGGTTACGGTCCTGGAGACATGAGAGTATTCTGGGAAACGGGCAAGCTGCCCGAAGAACTGGTCTTATTCCTGAAATACCTGAGAGAGCTTGTCGGGGATACGATGATGATCGCACATCACGGTGACGGAACATATTCCATACCCGACGGCGAAAAAATGTTCGAGTTTGCTTACGCCATTGCCGACGACCCGGAAGGAGTCAAGGAGAGAGCGGAGAAAATGGCACGGGATGCCATAAGAAGAAACAAGGCGCTGCAGGAAGCCGGAATCGACTGCCTGCTGCTTTGCTGCGACTATTGTTATAATTCGGGACCGTTCCTTTCGCCCCGGATGTTTGAGGAATTCATACAGCCCTATTTGTACATGATTATTGACGAAGCGCGCAGGGACGGGCTTTATACGATAAAGCACACCGACGGGAATATTATGCCCATACTCAATCAGTTGGTGGAATGCAGGCCCCATGCGCTCCATTCCCTTGACCCCATGGCCGGCGTTGACATACGCGAGGTTAAAAGGCTCGTGGGCGACAAGGTATGCCTCTGCGGCAATGTCAACTGCGCCCTGCTGCAGACGGGGACCGACGAAGAGGTCATAGCGAGCGCGGAATACTGCCTGACTTATGGCAAGCCCGGGGGAGGATATATATTCTGCACCAGTAATGTGCCGTTCAAGGGCATAAAGCCCGAGCGGTACCAGCTCATACTGGACGTATGGAAAAGGATGAGGGATTATTGATCCGCGATTAGTGCGATGGTACGAATAAATCATGAATCGGGGGGGCCGGAGCATGGCAGAGAGACCTGTGTACTGGAAAACCAGGTTGGATGAAATCGAAGAAGTAGTCCAAAGTGTTAAAATCGGCAAAAGCCGGGTATTGGGATATTCAGCGGGAAATCGCAAAATATGGCTTGTGGAATACGGGGAAAAGCAGGACTTTAAGAGGATGGCCAATTACAACTCGGCCTGCGGCGCAAAAAATCCTATCGCCTATGCCGACAAGAGGGGGGCCAAACCCGTGCTGCTCATGGCGGGAGCCATTCACGGCAGTGAAATGGAAGGTATTGTCGGCATACTGAATTTCATTAACATATTGGAAACCGGCTGCGATTTTCGCGGACAGCGGTGGGATTTCCTGTATGACAACCGGGACAATTTCAGGATATTGCTTATACCGTGCCTGAACCCGGACGGCAGGGCAAGATTCCCCTTTGACATCTGTGCGGGGGTGGACCCGGAGCTGATGGGCGATTACGGGCTGGGAACCTGGAAGGACGGCACCCCGGCGCGGTGGCCCAGGTGCAAGGAGATTCATCCGGTACTTGAGCATTCGCAGCTGTTGGGATGCTATTACAATGATGACGGCGTAAATTTAATGCATGACAATTTCTTTAACCCCATGGCCAACGAAACAAAGCTGATACTGAACCTTGCCGACGAAGAGGCGCCGGATTTCACCGTGCTGCTTCACGGCGGCGGCAACTATCACAGCCACATCAAGCAGACGAGTTATGTGCCGCTGTACATAAAGAAGCAGGCTTACGAGTTTGAGAAAAGGCTCTATGACAGCCTCGCCGCAAGAGGCATCCCCCATGAGGTTCAACCGGTCATACCCGTTGACGGCGAAGAGTATCCGCCGCCGTCTTTCAACCTTTGCTCGGCGATTCACCATGTGTGCGGGGGAATCAGCGTGCTCTTTGAATCCAATACCGGCCTGGCCGGCAAAGGTTTGAGGTATACGACGGACCAGATACTTAACCTGCACCTCGTGCTGTTCGAGGAAATGATGAAATTTGTCGCGACAGAAGTCACTGCTTTTCGCGTATAAAGGATTTTGTTGATTAATTGTCGGCATTTCTGTATAATCTGATTTGCAATCAGGAATATTAGGAATAATCTGCCTTGAAACAGGAATTTAACGGATTTGGAGGGAATGGTATGGGGAAGGCTTTGATAATAGGAGCAGGCGGTGTCGGCAACGTAGTGGCGCACAAGTGCTGCCAGGTTCCCGAGGTATTCGAGGAAATATGCATAGCCAGCAGGACGCTGTCGAAATGCGAAGACATTAAAAACAGGATAGGCAACACAAAAACGAAGGTGCATACGGCCAGGGTAGATGCTGACAATACCCGCGAGGTAGTTGAACTCATAAACAGTTTCAAGCCCGATATTGTTATAAACGTTGCACTGCCTTACCAGGACCTGACGATAATGGACGCATGCCTTGAAACCGGGGTGCATTATCTTGATACGGCCAACTATGAGCCCCCCGATGTGCCGAAGTTTGAATATAAATGGCAGTGGGCATACAGGGAAAGGTATGAGCAAAAGGGTATCACGGCCATACTGGGCTGCGGATTTGACCCCGGCGTTACGGGCGTGTTCAGTGCCTATGCCCAGAAGCACTATTTCGATGAAATACACTATATTGACATTCTTGACTGCAATGCAGGCGACCATGGGTATCCTTTTGCAACCAATTTCAATCCCGAAATAAATATCAGGGAAGTTACGGCAAAGGGAAGGTATTACGAGAACGGCCAGTGGATTGAAACGGAACCGCTGGAAATCAAAAGGGTTTACGATTTTCCGCAGATTGGGCCCAGGAACATGTACCTTCTGTACCACGAGGAACTGGAATCGCTGGCTGTGAATATTAAAGGCGTCAAGCGCATCCGCTTCTGGATGACGTTTTCCGACAGTTATCTCACGCATCTCAGGGTGCTGCAGAATGTAGGAATGACATCCATCGAGCCTGTGGAGTTTGAAGGCAAAAAAATAATTCCGCTGCAGTTCCTGAAAGCCCTTCTGCCGGATCCGGCATCCCTTGGTCCGAGGACAAAGGGCAAGACCAACATAGGGTGCATATTCCAGGGTGTCAAGGACGGAAAACCCAGGACCTATTATGTATATAATGTCTGCGATCACCAGGAAGCTTACAGGGAAGTAGGTTCCCAGGCAGTTTCCTATACAACGGGAGTACCCGCGATGATCGGCGCGATGATGCTGATAAAGGGACTCTGGAAGAAACCCGGAGTATATAACGTGGAAGAATTCGATCCTGATCCGTTCATGGACGCCCTGAATAAATACGGTCTGCCGTGGCATGAGGATTTTTCGCCGGTATTGGTTGATTGAATACGCGGACAGGCGCGCAGGCCGGTGGCGGGCAATAAGCCCGCAGGCTCCGACAAGTGACGGGCAATCAGCTGACAGACTGATAACAGGACAGAATGACTGATAAACGAAACAAAATGAATTATATGAGGTAAGTAATGGGTATTGATTTTGATAAACTTCCAACCCCGTGCTACGTGGTCGACGAGGGGTTGCTTGAAAAAAACCTGAAAATACTGGATACGGTGCAGCAGCGCACCGGATGCCGCATTTTGCTCGCGTTAAAAGGCTTTTCGATGTACTCGGTGTTTCCCCTCGTGGGGAAATATCTTAAGGGTGTGACCGCAAGTTCGCTTTTTGAAGCCCGCCTGGGTTATGAGAAAATGGGGAAGGAGGTTCATGCCTATTCCCCCGCGTATATTGAAGCGGAATTCGATGAACTGATGGAGTATTGCGACCATATAGTGTTCAACTCCTTCAGCCAGTGGAAGAAATACAGGGACAGGGTAAAGGGCTTCAGGAAGAAGAAAATTGAATGCGGCATCCGCATCAATCCCGAGTACTCGGAAATTGAAACGCCTATTTACAACCCGTGTTACAAGTACTCGAGGCTCGGCACGACACTGGCAAATTTTGAACCCGGTGAGCTCGAAGGCATAGACGGGCTTCATTTCCACACGATGTGCGAGCAAAATTCCGATACGCTGGCGAGGACAATCGAGGTCGTCGACAGGAAGTTCGGTGAATATATTAAGAGAATGAAATGGCTCAACATGGGTGGAGGACATCATATCACAAGACCGGACTATGATATTGAAACTCTCGTGTCCTCGATAATGTACTTCAGGGAGAAGTACGGGATAGACGTATATCTCGAACCCGGCGAGGCGGTTGCGCTGAACGCGGGATATCTTGTGGCGTCGGTGCTTGATGTGATGAACAACGGCATGGATATCGCCATATTGGATACCTCTGCTGCATGCCATATGCCCGATGTGCTTGAAATGCCCTACAGGCCGAATATCATAGGGGCAGGGAAGCCCAACGAGTTACCCTACACGTACAGGCTGGGTGGCCTTACGTGCCTTGCGGGCGACGTTATCGGCGACTATTCTTTCGCTCAGCCCCTGAAACCCGGGGACAGGCTCGTGTTCTGTGACATGGCCCATTATACCATGGTCAAGAACAACATGTTCAACGGGGTCAATCTTCCTTCCATCGCGCTGCACAACGAAACCGACGGCACGAGGGTTATCAAGAGCTTTGAATACGACGATTATGTTAGAAGACTGTAGTGATTATATCATGACTATAGCGATCATGACATTTAAAGGGGCATTGACTTGCCCCTTTTTTATCTGCTTTTTTCCACTGTATCTTTTTTATATCTGCATTTTCTACCGGCAGCTGTTCCTTATTCTTCTCACTGCCTTGGACTTTTCCGGTTCCTTTTCAGTGTTTGCCTGGTCGTTGTAGAATCCCGAATCAGTTGTCTCCTTTATGGTATTTTTCTCCTTCTTTTTTCCCTTCATGCGTATTCTCCCTTCATGATCGTATTTTCCCGCGGAACGTTCGCGTCCCCCGGATTTTGCGGGTTAATTTTTTCAACATCCAGGGATTATTTTAATATAAATTTAAAAAAATATGCAATGCCATTTTATTTGCGGGCGGAGGAATTGACGCGCAGTAAGGGAGTCATACGGACAAGGAAACCATAAAAGCAAGGAATCATAAAGGCTGTCTCACGGTGCCGTAACACCGGGAAGACAGCCTCCTTTTTTACCTGATCTGCCAAACTGCTTATAATGTTTCTTACATAGTCCCTGCCAGGAAGCAGTTCTTATTAGAATATTGAGAACTGGATGAACAGTACTGAAAGCAGTGAGGCCACAAGAGACACAACGGTGATCTGGGTATTGATTGAAGGTCCTGCGGTATCCTTGAAAGGATCGCCGACGGTGTCTCCGATAACCGCTGCTTTATGGGCAACGGAGCCTTTTCCTCCATGGTTTCCTGCCTCAATATATTTCTTGGAGTTGTCCCAGAGTCCTCCGGCATTGGACATCAGCAGCGCGAGCAGCAGGCCCGAGGCGATATTTCCGGTCAGGTAACCGCCGATGGCTTCCGCACCGCCTATGAATCCTACAACCACGGTTGCAAGGATTGCCACGATACCCGCGGGAATAAGCTCTTTCAAAGCGCCCACTGTGGCTATGTCAATACATTTGTCATAGTCGGGCTTTGCGTCTGCCTTGCCTTCCTTGAGACCCGGGATGGTGTCAAACTGGCGGTGTATTTCGCCTACCATTCTCTGGGCGTTTTTGTCGACGCCGAGCATCAGCATGGCCGAGAAGATGGCGGGAATGGCAATACCGATAATGAGTCCGAAAAATACGGTCGGATTCATGATGTCAAAGTTTTCAATAAGTTTCTTGCCTGCTTCAACGATACCCAGTTCGGAAGCAGCGGTGTTGACTTCGCTCATGAACGCGCCGAGCAGCGAAATAACGGTAAGACCTGCAGCGCTGATGGAGAACCCCTTTGTTACTGCCTTGACCGTATTACCGGCGGAATCCAGTTCGTCAGTGACAGCGATTACATCATGTCCAAGGCCGCCCATTTCTGCAAGACCGCGGGAATTGTCCACTATGGGACCGTAAGCGTCATTGGATATTATCATGCCGACAATTGAAAGCATTCCGAGAGCTGACATGGAGATTCCAAACATTCCGTAGCCGTCACCCAGCGGAGCGCATATCTTGTATGCCAGCAATGCGGACAATGCAATACCGATCAATGCAGGAAGGGAACTCAACAATGCATAGGAGAAACCGGAGAGAATGGTGAAAGCCGGACCCGACTGGGACGCTTTTGCCACCGCACGTACCGGGGGTTTCAAGTCATTGGTGAAGTAATCGGTGGTGATTCCTATTACTGTACCAACAAGAAGACCGACTGCCGTAGCTCCCCATATCTCCCACCGAAAATCGAAAAGATATGTAGCCAGGGCGGTAAGAACTGCAAAAATGGCCGTGGTTACATAAGTGGAGCTGTTCAGGGCCCTCGTGGGATTTCCGTGCTTGCCGATGCGCGCCGTTGCTACGCCGATAATGGAAGACAGGAGACCGATGGCTGCGTAGGCAAATACCATAATTACGGCTTTTTCGCCTGCTGCTCCTCCAAAAGATGTCGCCATAACCAGGGCGGCGGAAATGGAGGCAACATTGGAGTCAAACAGGTCGGCGCCCATACCTGCGCAGTCGCCTACGTTGTCACCTACGTTATCGGCAATGACCGCGGGATTTCTCGGGTCGTCCTCATCAATGCCCATTTCGACTTTTCCAACGAGGTCAGCGCTGATGTCGGCGGTTTTTGTATATATTCCTCCGCCGGCCTTGGCAAACAACGCCAGCGAGCTTGCACCAAAGCTGAAGCCGAGCACCGAAGTGGCATCGCCAACAACCATTAATACAACGGTGACACCCAGCAGGCACGTACCTACAACGGCCATACCCATGACGGCACCACCGCGGAAACCGGTCATAAATGCGGGTTTAATACCTTTCTTGGCGGCTTCCGCTGTTTTGACATTGGCGATAGTCGCTATTGCGAGACCGATTTTACCTGCAAGTGCGGATAAAACCGTACCAAACAAATAGGAAACGGCCATGAGTATATTCTGTGATATTTCTCCTTTCCAGATAGGATGCGGGAGGAATATCAGTATCAGTACTGCCGCTATGCCGGCAAAGCGCGCCAATATCATGTATTCGCGTCTCAGGAACGTGTTGGCGCCTTTTCTGATGTATTCGCCTATTTCGGCGATTTTAGGGTTGGATGATGGTTGAGATTTGACCCAGGTATACAACCATGCAGCAACTGCCAGGGAGAGGAAGGACACGATGATTGCAAATATCTGGACCATTTGCACTGATATTTCCATGCTTTGACCTCCTCGACGAATATGTTGAATATCTATTAGAAGTTTATTTTGCCATTTTCCTGACTATTCTACTACACCACCGTGAAATAATCAATTGCTGAAAGATGCTCAAAATATATCCATTTATGCTGTGAGCAGTCTTTTGCGCCATACGCCGATTAATTATATATTCAATCGTCGGGGCATACTAAAGCAAATTTCCCTGCTGGTGATGAGAGCCCTGGAAAGTCCATTTTAAGCATGTTGCATGGAACAGCACAATTCACATGTAAATTTTACACTATACAAACTAAATAATACCAGTATATATAACGGTGTCCGGGAAAGAGCAATGTCATGAAAATGAAAAAACAGCGAGCAACCTGCTAAATACTCGCTGTTCCTGTTGCAAATCGCTATGAACCTGTTATCGAATCTCACCACCGGTTTTTCATCCTGCTTTTCGGTTTACCTAGTATCTCCGAAAATATTATTCCCTGTACAATGTTTTCGGGATCCAGGTTGAAAACGGCCGACAGGGGATTCGCCATATCATCGGAAGATTCCGGGATTGCCGATTCTGCGATATCCTTATTTCTTTCAGATTTTGCAGCTAAATCGGAATTATTCTCGCCGGCAGCGGAATGACCTTTTTCGGGCATTGTTTCAACAGGTCCTCCGGCAGCTTTCTTTTCGGACATATCCTCGGGTTCCGACCTGCCCGGACTGACGGGCGTTTCCTGTCGGTCGCGCCAGTCGGGCCTGTACGGACCGCCGGGTACACGAGGTGTATGTGGCCTTCTCCGGCCTGTATAAGGATAAGGTATGTTCGGCATGAACATTCCCGACCTGAAGTAAAAGTTACTCATAACGGGCAACTCCTTTACCGGTTATTTCCTGGCCTGGCCGGTAGAAGGCTCGTCAGGCCTGCCGGCGCGGGAAATCTGCTCCCTCATCTGGGTGTCAGCAATAATATTTTGCATGTTGTAATAGTCCATTACACCGAGTTTTCCTTCTTTCAGGGCAGCGGCCAGCGCCAGGGGAACCTGGGCTTCGGCTTCCACCACCTTGGCGCGCATTTCCTGGACTGCCGCCTTCATCTCCTGCTCTCTCGCAACGGCCATTGCTCTTCTTTCTTCCGCCTTTGCCTGGGCGATTCGTTTGTCGGCTTCGGCCTGGTCTGTCTGGAGTTGAGCTCCAATATTCCTTCCGACATCTATGTCGGCTATGTCTATTGAAAGTATTTCGAAAGCCGTGCCGGCGTCAAGGCCTTTCTCCAGCACGGTGCGTGAAATCATGTCGGGATTCTCAAGCACTTCTTTATGGGACTCTGCTGAGCCCACGGTGGTAACAATGCCTTCTCCGACCCTCGCAAGCACCGTGGCTTCGCCTGCGCCGCCTATCAGCCTGTCGAGATTGGCGCGAACGGTAACCCTTGCTTTTACAAGAAGTTCTATACCGTCCTTTGAAACGGCGGATACTTTAGGCGTCTCAATAACTTTTGGATTGACGCTCATCCTGACTGCCTCGAGCACGTCCCTGCCGGCAAGGTCAATAGCCGCCGCTCTTTCAAAGGGAAGGTTCATATTGGCCCTTTGGGCAGCAATCAACGCATCTACGACCCTGTCCACATTGCCGCCGGCCAGGTAATGGGCTTCGAGCTGGTTTACCTGGAGGTTTAAACCGGCCTTGCTGGCTTTGATCAGCGGCAGCACTATTCTGCTCGGAACAACTCTTCTAAGTCTCATTCCTACGAGAGTAAAAATGCCGATTCTTACTCCCGCGGCAAAGGAGGAAATCCAGAGCCCCACGGGAATAAAGGCGAAGAAAAGCGCAAGGAAAAATATTATTGCGCCTGTAACAATGGTGAAAATGATAAATTCATTTGCAACTAAAGCGTCCATCAAACAATCTCCTTTCAAAAAAGGTAATTATGCCAGGCTGTCAGTTGTTGGCATTATTTACGTTCTCGGCATAGGTTTTCACGGGGCTGACCACTACGCGGGGGCCTTCCACTTTTATCACCTTTACATGGGTTCCCGGATTTATAAACGGTCCCTCGGACACCACATCAATACGCACTCCGTCAAATTCGGCGGCGCCGGCAGGTCTCAGCACGGTAAGAGCAATACCTTCCCTCCCAATGTATTCCTTGAAATCCCGGGTACCTACATAACCATTTTCATTTTTCTGGGAGAGATCAAGCACGAGGCGTTTTTTCAGCCTGCCCCTGGCTGCCGAGCGGAGGACGATAAACAGCGCCGTGCCCAGTATAACAAGAATGACGATAAAAAGAACAAGCGCCTCGATAAAATTCCTCGCGGTCAATATTATGCCGACTATCAGCAGCAGTCCTCCGGCTATTCCGGGGACTCCGAAACCGGGCGTAAACATTTCGACAATGACCAGGGCCAGCCCGGCAATAAGGATTATTGCCTGGATCATGTCTATGTTTCTTAGCAGATCAATGAGCATACAGCCCCCCCTTTTCGTTAAAAGAGCTTTTAGTTTAAATTTTTTTAAATCCTTTTTTAATTTAATTGAAAAACCTGTTTTATACTGTTGCTAACATTGCCTTATGTTTCTTGTCATTTATTTTTTTGTAATGCTGCATTATGGTTGTTTTTCGTTACAAAAGCGATTACAGGGCTTTATCAAATTAACTGCAGGGCCAATGGGAAGATAATTAATAAATAATAAAAATTGTTAATTAATTGTTTCTCTCTTATATCTTTTTTTATTATAATTTTTCTTCAATATTCATTCTGCGATTATTCTATACATTATATTATTGCTGTTCTGTCATCGTATATTGTTATTTTTCAACAAGATGCTCCTGTAATATATTACGGAATATGCCGTGGGATTACTCAAAGATTTTTGAATTTCTCGAAAATTTGTCCTGTTTAATTCAAGTATACCTTATGAGATTTTTTTTGAAAAGGAAATAATGCTTTTGAACAGGGCATTTCGTTTTCGGGTTTTAACAAAAACAGCCCGGATAATACAAAAGCCGGTACCTGCAGAATGCAGGTCCCGGCAGACTTGTAAAATCGGTTTATCTTTTGACTCTTGCGTTGCCTTCCCAGATGCTCCAGACCTGTTCTTCATCAGCCGGCTGGGCGTAGTCCGTGAGGAAGGTGACAGCGAGGGCGCCGCTTGCCCAAGCGAACTGAAGCCATTTTTCAGGCTCCCAGCCCCTGAGGATTCCGTAGAGCAGTCCGCCGACAAAACCGTCGCCTCCGCCGATGCGGTCGAGGACATTGATTCCGCGGGGCTCAATAACGTGCCAGTTGTCTCCCTCGAGCATGATAGCGCCCCAGAGGTGCCTGTTGGCGCTGATAACCTGGCGCAGCGTGTTGGCAAATACCTGCGCGTTCGGGTAGGACTTTTTGACGCGCGCTATCATTTCCTTGAAGCTATCAATCTTGTTTGCGATGTCCTTGCCGCCGGCCTCGGGTCCTTCTATTCCGAGACAGAGCTGGAAGTCCTCTTCATTGCCTATCAGTATATCTGAAATGCTTGCAATTTCGGTGAATATTTTGCGCAGCTCCTCTTCACGGTTTTTCCAGAACGAAGCGCGGTAATTCAAATCAAAGGATATTCGCGTGCCATATTTCTTTGCTGCCTTGGCAAGTTCGAGGCAGAAGATTCCTGTTTCATGGGACAGGGCGCCGATAAGGCCGGAAAGATGCATTATCTGCACGCCTTCCTTGCCGAAAATCCTGTCGAGGTCGAAATCCTTGATATTCAACGTGCGGCCGACTTCGCCGGCGCGGTCATTGTGGACCCTGGGACCCCTCGGGCCGAATCCGCTGTCGGCGATATTAAACTGGTGGCGATATCCCCACGGGCCGCCCTGGGGCACTTCAGGACCTTCGAAGTCCATGTTTCTGCTCCTGAGGTTGTTCTTGATGAAAGCAGCTATGGGACTGTCCTTTACAAAAGTGGTAAGTACTTTTACAGGAAGCCCGAGATAGGATGAAATGCTTGCGACGTTGGTCTCAGCGCTCGTAGCCTGCATGAAATATGTGTCGCTGCAATGCACCGGTTGTCCGTTGAGAGGAGTGATGCGGACTCCCATGCTCGTCGGCACTAGCAAAGCGTACTTGCAATCCTTTTTCAATTCGATTTTCATCAAATACCCTCCTTAGGTTAAGAATAATTTTTAAGTTTTCACTATGTTTTAATTAACGGAGATAACTCCATATCGAGAACAATTCCGAAGTATTTTTCCAGGGCGCTCCTGAATTCTTCCGCGGTGTGGACCTGGAAAGTTTTAACGCCGTTCCTTGTGAAAATGCGGAATTCGTTTCCCACGAGAGTCACGCGCCCTTCTTTTGTCCGGATTGACGCCATGGGCTGCTTGTTGAATTTTGAGTCCGGGGCATACTGGCAGTAAAAATTGATTGCCACGTAATCCACGGGAAGCTGTGGCTCTTCTGTGAAGGAATAAATCGGCCTCCAGCCCTCGCGATGCTTTTCTTCCAGGATCCATCCCAGGAAAGGATCCTTCTGCATGCGGTAACATTCATCACGCATGGGCTGCTCGACGCCTTCCACGAGCTTTACGGGCCGGAAGGGAACGGGACCGCCAACTCCGACGTCACAAAGATATCCTACTCCGTCAATGTCGACCCTGAGCACGTGATGCCGGCGCTTGGGTATGCCCGTTTCATTGCGCAAAAACCTCGCAAAATAATCGGTAACCTGGTATCCCAGCTGCCTGAGCAGCCATCCGAAAAGTGCGTTCAGTTCGAAACACCAGCCGCCTCGCCTCTTATCCACCACTTTATGGTATATATCACTTATATTAAGGGATAAATCCCGTTTGAGCAATACATCAAGGTTTTCGTAGGGGACGCTGTGTGCATGGCACTCCTGCAAATCACCCAGGGCTTTTAAGCTGCCGTCGGGTTTGCCCGCATAACCTATTCGCTCAAGGTATTTCTCAACGCTGAGCCCGTTTTGGACGTTTTCCATATTAAGTTCTCTCCTTTTTCAGGCAATCATTTCTTGGATGTAATCATATTATAGCAGATATTGAATGAGGCTCAAACTTTTAACTTTTTATTTCGCCTGTCGATTTTCCGGACTCGCTCTAATAAGAGCTAAATTATGACAAATATGTATTATTACCGTTATAAAACGCATGATATAATTTCGGTATGGTTGCAAGGGTGAAAAATTGGCATACGGAGGGGATGTACAATGCCCGGAAATAACATGCAGCAACCTGAAAGGACCACAGGAGGCTACGTGGTTTCAGGATTAAGGCCAAGGATATTTATAAGAAACGATTCTTCCGATATCGGCAGGGGAGTTACACTGTCCGGACTGCTCAAAAGGGCGGCATCGGAATCCTACAGCGAATGGGTTGAATATGAAGGCCCCCTGGAGCACTGGCACCAGCTTCCCTGCGTGGCAATGCGGTATTTGCTCAAAGGTGACAGGGAAGATGCGATTGCAGTCGGCAAATTTCTTGCGGAAAAGCCTTATCCAAAGGATTTAACGGCTTATGGAGCGGCTTTCGGAGGAGCGGCCCTTGACTGGGTGAGGGACGCGCTGCCCGAAGAAATGGCCAAAAAAGCCGCCGACAAGCTTGTAGAAGGAATTGATCCTCTTTACCATTCATTGGAACACCCGTCAATTAATCATAATTATACCTATGTTTCTTTATATGCCCTTGCTGTCGGTGCGCTGGCCGTTTACGGCGAAGGCCCGGAATACACCGAGAGGGCGGAAAAATACCTTCGCAGGGTAAAATCCCTTCTTGAAGATGAGGGCATGGCTCTTGACACGTTCAGGAACAAGGAGGGAGTCTGGGCGGAGGGCAACCATTACAGTCCTTATGTTGTATATACTCCATTCCTGATGACACTCGCCGCGCTGACGTCATCGACCGATCATGACTATTTCGGAATAATCCGCGAGCAATACGACAATTTCCTTATACCCATGGGAAAATACATTGTTGCCAACATGAGGCCTGATTTTACGCTGGAACGCATCGGCGACATGGGAAGCAGGTGGGTGAATCCCAACGATACCCAGATGAGGCCGATTGTTGAGCTTATAGCGAAGGAGCAGGGCGATCCCGTGTTCATGGGACAGCTCCGTTCTTTTTGCGAGGAGATGCAGCGCTATCACGGCAAAACTCTCATTCCGTCCTATTACCGGTGGATGATGCTTTTCATATATGACGACAGCCTTCCGACGGAACCGTCATATAAGACGCTCCCGGTTTTCATGAGGCTCGGAAAGAATGCTTACGAGCAAATAATGATGAGAAACGGCTGGGATGAAAGCAGCACCCTGATAACCACCGTGTGCGGGGATCACTATACGGATCACCAGCATTTTGACAAGGGCAGCTTTCTTGTTTATCACCGCGGAGGCCTGGCGATCGATTCCGGCGCCTATACCTCTATGTACAAAAATAACTGGTCGAACTATGCGGTCCGCACCCTCGCCCACAATTGCGTCCTGTTGGAAGATCCGGAAGAAGAACCCTTTGAAAGCGTATCGGGCACAATGGTTTATCCCGACGGTGGACAGAGGGTCATAAGGGGCGCGCAGGGACATCGAAGCTGGCAGGCGTATCTTGAAATGAGAAAAGAGCACGGACTGGACACCGCAAGGGTCGTAGCGTGTGAATATGACGATGATAACGGCTGTTACGGATATGTTAAGAGCGACCTCACAAAAGCCTACGGCGAAAAGGCGCTCCTTGTGGAAAGGCAGCTGGTTTACCTTCCCGCGGATGATTACCTCGTGGTAAAGGACAGGGTCGTCTCAGGTAAACCGCTGAAAAAAAGCTGGCTGCTTCATTTTATTGAAAAACCCTGCATTGACGGCAAGTTCCCTGGAAACGGCGTGACCGAATATCCCGGAGGTTCGATAGTAAGGGTTGAGCGAACCGGGGAGCTGGAGCTTACGGGGAAAACGGTCGAATACGGCGGCGCGCTCATGGTAAAGGCGCTTATGCCGGCCAGAGCCGTTATTACTGCCGTGGGAGGAGAGGGTTATCGCTGCTACAACAGGATCGTGGGGATGGATTTCGATGATCCCAGGGATCCTTCGTTCAATCCCTTTGCTCCCATCAGGGAATCTGGCGAATGGCGCATTGAAACGTCTTCTGGGAAACCGGAAGAGCAGACCGTGTTCCTGCATGCCCTGGAGATAGCGGATGCAGACAAAAAAGAAATGGTTCATACGGAATACATTGAATCCTCCGAAGGACTGGCGGAGGGCGTCCTTTTTAAAGGTCCGACGGCCGGCAGGCTCGTGATGTTCAGAAAAGGTGCCCAAAAGGTGGAGTATGAAAACGAAGATGGGCGCGAGCCCCTTCTGATTGAGTACAACATGGATTCCATGGTTCCTACGCTGCACATATTGACCGAACTGCCGCCGGATACGGAGTTTGCAGTAGAGATCAACGGCTCCTTTACGGGCGTTTATCGTTCAACGAAAAGCGGCATTGTTACATTCGGAGACAATGGAATAGGCCGTGGCGGAAAGGTGATAATAAAAGAGAAATCAGGGTCGGGACGCAGCTGATTTCAACAAATCGATCAAACAGGCCGTAGAGGATTGGAGGCATGTAAATGGCTTCTTTTTCGCTGGATAAATATCTTGAGGAATTAAAGCAGCTTGTAAATATCGACAGCGGCAGCAAGGATCCCGAAGGGCTTTCGAAAATAGCCGGTTTTTTTGAAGAAAAATATAAAAACCTTGGCTGGAACGTGGAAAGGCATACAGCCGCCGATAAACCCGCGCCCTGCCTTGTTATTACGAACACTCCCGCAGCCAAAGGCAATCAAACGGGCGAAAACCCGATAAACGCTGAAAAGCAATATGATGTCCTGTTACTGGGGCATATGGACACGGTGTTTGACAGGGGCGAGGCTGAAAAGCGACCGTTCAGGATTGAAGGCAACAAGGCAATGGGTCCGGGAGTCGCTGACATGAAATCGGGCCTGCTTTCGCTGTATTACATTATTGAGGGCGTCCGGGATAACCTTGGAGACCTGTCGGTCTGCATTCTTTTGAACAACGATGAGGAGACCGGATCTGCCTTTTCGAAGTCGCTTATCAGGGAACTTGCTGCCAGGAGCAGGTGTGCCTTTGGAATGGAACCCGCGAGGGAAAACGGGTCGCTGGTTTTCGAAAGAAAGGGCATAGCTGATCTTAGGGTGGAGTTTTTCGGACGCGCAGCCCATGCCGGAGTGGAACCGGAAAAGGGCATAAATGCTATCGAGGCAATGGGGCACTGGATAGTGGAGCTGCATAAACTCAGTAAGCCGGAAGTGGGAACTACGCTGAATGTTTGTATAGCTTCCGGCGGAAACAAATCCAATGTAATACCGGATTATGCATCCATGAGAGCAGATTTGAGGTTTTTTGACAGCAGTGAGGTGGACAGGATAAGGGGAAAAATTGAAGAAATGCGCCGAAATCCCGGACCCAGGGATGCAAGGGCGGAATATTCATTAACGATCAACCGCCCGCCGATGAAGGCTACCGAAAAGACAAGGAAACTGCAGGAGCTGGTGGAAAAAGCAGCTGAAGCGACGGGAGTTTCCTTTGAATGGACGTCAACGGGAGGCGGTTCTGACGGAAACTTTGCCGCAGAGGCGGGAATACCCGTTATTGACGGCATGGGGCCCGTAGGAGGGGGATTCCACGGGCAACAGGAGTACCTGCTTATTGATTCGGTGGAGCCGCGGATAAACCTGGTGAAGGACGTTATTTTGAGGCTGAAGCAATACCGTGAAAACCAGTAATCCCGGAGATTATTAAAAAACAGCCGATGGGAGGGTATCGCAATGGATGTAAGAAATATTATACTTGTACAGTGTGACAGTATGGACGGCCGAGTGATGGGGTGCATGGGGCACAGGGCAGTCAGGAACGCCACGCCCAATATGGATCGGATGGCCCGAAATGGGGTGCTTTTTGCCAATGCCTACAGCAACAACCCTATCTGCTGCCCTTCAAGAGCGAGCACGTGGAGCGGTCTTTACACCCATCATTGTGAGGCCTGGAACAACTACAAAGGTCTTGAACCGGGGGATCCTACGTTCATGACGCGACTGAATGAGGCAGGTTACAAAACGCAGTGTTTTGGGAAAACAGACTATTTATCAGGGCAACATACCGTACGTGCGAGGGTTTCGCCATGGACGCGGTCGGCAAACATTCTGAAGCCCAACTATAGCATGAAAGCGCCCAGGACGCTCGATTCCATGGAAAGAAGGATCCAGAAGAGGGACTGGGATGTTGTGGACAGGAGTATAGAATGGCTTGAACAGGCAGCAGAGGAACAACGGCCTTTTTGCCTGTATATAGGACTGGAAGCTCCCCATCCCCCTTTTATCGCCTCGAGATATTACCTTGATATGATTGACGAAGAAGGTGTAACGGTGCCGCCCGAAGATAAGCAGGATCATCCGGTAATGTATTACCAGCGCATAAACAAAAACTGGACCCATGGTTTTTCTGAAGATATGGTGAAGCTTACAAGGAAGATTTACTTTGCAATGATTGCTGAAGTTGACGCGATGCTGGGCGAAATTCTCGGGGCTGTAGAAAGACTGGGACTGTCTGATTCTACATATGTAATTTTTACTTCTGATCATGGAGAACTGGCCCTGGAGCACAGGCAGTACTATAAAATGAACATGTACGAACCTGCTGTCCGTGTGCCGTTAATAGTGACAGGGCCCGATATTGAACGTAATAAAAGGGTTGATAACCTTGTTTCCCTGATTGATATTTATCCCACTCTCATGGACATGGCGGCGCAAAACCCGCTGGAGCGTCTTGACGGGCATTCCCTTATGCCCGAGCTGGCAGGGGGTATAAATGCCTCGCGCCCGGAATGGGTTTTCTCCGAATTCCATGATACAAGCTGCAATACAGGCGTGTTCATGGTGAGAAAAGGCGACTGGAAATATGTTGCCTACCCGGGATATGAACCACAGCTGTTCAATCTTGCGGACGATCCCTGGGAGATAATAAACCTGTCCGCACAGCATCCGAAAAAGGTCGCAGAAATGGATGCCCTGCTGCGCAGCATAGTGGATTACGAAGCGGTGGACGCAAAAGTGAAAGCATATGACCGTGAAAGCTTCAGGAAATGGAGACAGGAGCAGAAGGAACTGGGCACCTACTGGGCTTACATGTCCAGGATATTCAGCGGATGGGACGATCTGGCCGAAGATCAGGTACAGCCCTGGACTGAAGAGGATGAAAAAAATATAGAACAGTGGCTGAATTCATAAAGCAATCAAAAATATGAAAGGAGGGTGCCTGAGCGGAATCAGGCGGCACGCTTATGTATATTGGCGTTGATTACTACCCCGAACACTGGCCCAGGGAACGCTGGGAAACCGACGCTCGGCTGATGAAGGAGGCCGGGTTTAATGTTGTCAGGATGGCTGAATTCGCATGGATTAAAATGGAGCCGGAAGAAGGCCGGTATGAATTTTCATGGCTCGATGAAGCGATTGAAATACTGGGGAGCCATGGCATAAAGACAATACTGGGAACCCCGACCGCCAGCATGCCGGCATGGGTAGCACTCAAATACCCTGAAGTGGCGCTTGTTGATAAAAACGGAAGGCGCACCCCCTACGGCAACAGGAGGTTTTACTGCCATTCAAGCGCAACATACAGGTACCTGGGACAGAGAATAACAAGGGCAATGGCACAGCATTATTCCGGGAATCCCCATGTTATCGGGTGGCAGATCGACAATGAATTTGCCGGGCCGAAATGTTACTGCGAAACGTGCCTGAAAACATGGCATGAATGGCTCAAACGCAAGTATGGAACAATAGACAGGCTCAATGAATCCTGGGGAACGATTTTCTGGAGCCACTGCTACAGGGATTTTTCCGAGGTGCCGCTTCCGGCACGCGAGAGCTCAAATCCAAGCCAGCAGCTTGACTTTGCGCGTTTCCACTCCGCCCAGGTGGTCTCCTTCCAAAAGAATCAGGTTGATATAATCAGGGAATTGTGCCCTGACCACTTCATTACCCATAATTTCATGGGCTTCGCTCCTGAAGTGGATTATTACGACCTTGCAAAAGACCTGGATTTTGTTTCCTGGGACTACTACTACAATGGAGCGCCGTACGACAAAAGGCTTGAATCATACATGAGCGGCGCCGCATCCCATGATCTCATGCGCGGAGTAAAGGGCAAAAACTACTGGATCATGGAGAACAGCGCGGGAGTGCTGGGATGGGAGACAATGACGAGAAACTTAAGGCCGGGAGAAATGCGGCGAATGACTTTCCAGAACATGGCCCACGGGGCGGACGGCCAGGTGTGGTTCCGTTGGAGGACCAGCCGGTTCGGAACTGAACAATACTGGCACGGGCTTCTCTCCCATGACGGGATTCCCGGAAGAAGGTATCATGAAGCTGCCGGGGTTGCTAAAGAGCTTCACAATATTTCTGCCCATATAGAAGGTTCGTCGGTTGTTTCCCGCGCGGCGATCATGCTGTCCTATGAAGACCGCTGGGCGCTGGATATCCAGAAAAGCAGCGAGACGCTTGATTATGTCAAGCATCTCATGAAATACTACAGGGCGCTGTCGCGATTGGGGATCAATGTTGATTTTATTAACCAGGGGCAAAGCCTTGAAGGTTACAAACTCCTGGTAATGCCGACAAAATTCCTGCTGCCGGAAGAAACGGCTGAAAACGTCAAAAACTTCGTTAAAAACGGCGGTATACTTATAACCACTTTCCGTTCGGGAGTAAAGGACATGAACAACCTGCCCTATGAATTGACGCTGCCGGGCCTTTTGAGAGAGGTAACGGGCGTGAGGGTCGAGGAATATGAAATTATCTATAACAGTACCAAGTATGATGTCCTGATGGACGGGAAAACATACAAGGCCCAGGTTTTTGCCGACTGGATAATACCTGAAACCGCAAGGGCGCTGGCAACGTACAACGAGCAAGGTTTGACCGGATACGCAGCCGTTACCGAAAATTCCTGCGGTTTGGGCAAGGCTTATTATATTGGCACGGAATTTGAGAGCCAGGAACCTTACAACGAACTTGTCGCCCGGGCTGTTACGGAAAGCGGTATCAAAGCTTATGGCCCCCTGCCCGAAGGCGTGGAGGTAATGGTACGGACGAAGGGCAATACAGATTTCATTTTTATCCTCAATCATTCCGATGCAGAAGTCACGGTTAACACTCCCGACGGACTTGAACTTCTGGGCGGATGTACCATAAAGGGACAGTGCACTCTTCCTCCTGGGGAAGTGGCCGTTGTAAAAGTCGATAAGGAAGAGTGAAGGCTTCATATTTGTTTTCCGATAGCGTAAAAACATTGAGCAGGATGGTGACAGGTATGAAAAAAACATTTGGGATTACCCAGTACGGTACCATTGACATGTACATACACAATAACAGCTTTTTTGAGCGCAAACCTATCATTGATGACCGAAATGTGACAATATCAGGAATGAACGTGGCAATACTCGATTTCGACCTTAAATGCCTGAAAGGAAAGAAAATTGAAAGTGCCACACTTAAGCTCAAGGTCGCGAGCGAGGATTACCCGCTCCAGGTGGAGATAACATCAATATCCCATCCCTGGGACGGCGCCTCGGCATCCTATTACTACTGCAGGGATGCCATGCCATGGGCTGCAGGAGGATGGTTTTCCGACTGCATCATGGGTAACGGCAACTCCGAATATTCCCTGCAGGACACCATTTTTGATCCCGGGACCGGAATTCTCAGCGTAAATATACCGGTTTCGCTGGTATATTCAATAATAAATGAACAAAGCTATGGTCTCGGAATATTGGACTACAAATCAAAGTTATACAGGGAGGAACCGGGGAAAAAATCCCTTGCAGTGAAACTGTTCAATGTCAATCCTGATTTCGGCCCGGTTCCGGAACTCGAGGTTACTTATGAAGAAGGTTCTTTCAAAACTCCTCCGGCACCTTACAATTTCAAGGGAGGCGGACTGCCAAATCCCGAAAGTTTTGATACCGCCAGGGCGCTTCTGAGTTGGTCGGTCGTCGGCGATGACAGCGATGAGTACAGGTATTACAGGCTGTATTATTCAGAAGATAAACGGCCGGTGGAGGAAATGACTCCCGTACCGCGATACATGGTACCCATTTTCAGAAAGGGAGAAAGAAATGCAACTGCCGAGATTAGTGGGTTGAAACCCGATACAGGCTACTGGTTCGCGCTGGTCCTGGCAAACAACGCGCTGGAAACCAAACCCGTCTACACGTGGATACGTACGCTTCCCGCGGCGCAAAGGCCGGACTTTGCCAGGGAGTGCAAACCCTGCCCGGAGCATAATTCCCAGGGATGTGGTACGGAAGGCAAAATGCGTACCGGGCAAAATCTGCCGGCAGGCCTGCATTCCGACGCCTTCTCGGTTTATTTCACCGATGAAGTGACCAAGGTAAATCCCGTCACGGGCAGTGTTTTTGAGGCAGATCCCCGTGGATATGCCCAAAATGCGGCCGATGCCGTTGTCTCAAAATTCCACTGCCGGTGGTTTGACGGCGAAGGATTGTGCCTGACCGCCGTACCCGGAGAAAAACTCGCGTTCCAGCTCGTTGCAGAGCAGAAAATTGCCGATGACGGCGTATACACAATTAAAACAAAAAACGATACGGGGATTTCGGTTGAGCTGTATAAACTGTGGTACCTGAAAGTGGGAGAAGCCTGGTTCCCGGATGCCGCCGTGCCTTTGCAGGACAGTTTTTGCATTCCCTTTGAGGAAAACGGGATTGACGGTCAGAAGTTCCAGGCAGTTTTGGCGGACATCCATGTGCCGGAGACAATACAGGCAGGGGACCACAATTTTGAAATCAGCGTGGAACATGAAGGCAGGACCGTTAATGTTCCCATCCGTATCCGCGTTGAGGCTGTTGAACTGGAAACCCCGGAATTCATATTCGAACTGAACGGATATGCCGCGGTTCCCGTGTACATGGGAAGGCAGTACGGCGATCCGGATTTCTCCAAAATTGAGCAGGAGTATTATAAAGCCGCGGCAAGGCATTATATGACCATCAACATAGTTCCGTACAGCCATTTTGGAACCGTCATGGCAGGCTGCACGCCGCGCATCGAAATGGTGGATGGGGTTCCGAGGGTTGTCGACTGGAGCGAATGGGACGCCCATTTTGAAAAATACCTGGACGGAAGCTACATTGAGGAAGAAATGGAGAGAAAAGTACCCGTAACCCACATGTATCTTCCGATTTTTGAAAACTGGCCGATGCCTATAAATGAATATTACCGCGTGAAGGTGGAATCGGATGAATATCCGCAAAATGTCAATGAGCACATGATCAAATCCACCTCGATCGAGGAGGACTTTCTGCCCGGATACAGGGAAGGCATCAAGGCCATATTAAAAGACTTCATAAGGCATATAGACGAAAAGGGCTGGAAAAATGTCCAGTTCCAGTACTTCTTCAACAACAAGCAGTTTTACAAGGAAAAGCAGGCTCCTAAAAAATCCGGGGCCACAGGTTCAGCGGCTTGGCTTATGAACAGGACCTGCGGCAATGACGGGCGGGCAACTTCCTGGTGGTTGCTTGACGAACCTTTCTTCAGGTACGACTGGAAGGCTCTAGCGTATTTTGGAAGCATTCTCCGCGAAGCGCAGGCAGAGATGAATTCCGGCTACAATATCAAGTTCAGGGCTGACCTGTCGAGGTACAACCTGATGTATGACACCCTGGACAATATCCTTGATGTGGCCGTAATAAGCGGAAGGGTTTTCGAGACCAGGGAAGATATCATGCGGCAGAGAGAGGAAAAATTCAATGAAACGAACTGGGTATACGGAAGTCTGAATCCGATTGGCAGTTCCAACCTGGACACTCTTTTCTGGGTTGTTGATACCTACCTCAAGGGCGGAAAAGGCCTGGTTCCCTGGAACAATTACGCGAGGGATGACAGCTATGAAATTCCCACGGATACTGCAGGCTTTTACCCGGGCAACCGCTTCGGCCTCGACAGGCCGGTGCTGAGCATGCGACTGAAAAGCGCGCGCAAAGCGCTGCAACTGTTGAGATATCTTGAGACATTCAAAAAAGCGATGGGCTTCAGCAATATTCAGCTGAAAGCGTATGTATCGCAATTCTTAACTCTCAGGAGCAGCACCGTTTCCCGGTTCAGCGAGGATGCGGGGCTTGTGAGGTATGCCGGCGGTACCTATGACGATATCGAGGCATTGAGGCTGGACCTGATCAGAAGGCTTTCAGCGATGCGCAATAAGGCGTAAGGCATGTAGGAAGGAATTATAAAACAAAAGATTAATAAGAAGGTTTTAAAAAAGTATTATGGTTTTTTCTGGAGGTGCCGTTTATATGACTGAAGAAATCAGGATATTGAACACCCGCGGGGGATGGAGCAGTTTTGCCAAGGATTTGAGCTGGTTTGAAAAAAAGGTTCCACCGCTTCCGAAACCAACGGGAAAGGTAGTTTATGTAACCAATACGGAAGAACTGTATAAAGCCGTTCGTAATCTTGAACCCTATACCACCGTTGTACTTAAGGAAGGAACATACAAGCTCACCGACACCATTGTGCTCGACAAGGAAGGCGTAACGCTGCGCGGGGAATCGGATGACAGGAGAAAGGTGGTTTTGGAAGGCTTCGGTTTTTATTATCCCGATGACAAGGCGCAGATAAACGCCATCATCATCCAGTGCGCGACGGATATCACGGTGGCCAACCTTACAATTACCGAGTTCAATGTCCACGGGATTTCGGTACAGGGCTGGAGCGATCCCACGCCTCACAGGGTGCATATATATAATGTCGGTTTTATGAACGTGGGACATCAGAACATAAAGGTCAATCCCGGTGTCGACAGGCCTGCGCCTGAAGGAGGAATAGTGGAATACTGTTATTTTGAACAGACAAAACGCATTTACATGGGAAGGCGCGACTCCAAGGGAGGGGACTACACCGGAGGTTTTGATGCTCATAAAATCAAGGACTGGATTGTCCGCGAGAATGTGATTATTAACATACAGGGTTCAAAAGGCGGGGCCGATGCCGGCATATTTATCTGGAATCATTCCTCGGGAAATATTATTGAGAAGAATCTCATCATAGGGTGCGACAAGGGGATCGCAGTAGGCAACCCGTTCATAGGACACTTTGCTTCCTACCCTGAAGGTTCGGAAAAATACCATTGCAAGGGCGGCATAATTCGCAACAATTTTGTTTACAGTTACTACAACATGCCCGGTATTGAAGCCTATGCGGCTCCGGGAGTAAAAATATACAACAACACCGTCGTAAATGAGGATACGGGCTGCCAGAGAGCGATACAGTACGGCCATGAAACGACCGGGATAGAAATTAAGAACAATCTCGTGGGAGGTTATATCCGGTCTTCCGTCAAATGCACGGGTGAAGAGCCCGTAGTTGAAAACAACATTGTCGGCGCATCGCTCGACTGGTTCAGGAATCCTTTCAACGGGGACCTGAGGCTTACCGAAAAAGCCCAGGCGTCGGGTAAAGGAGTAAAACTTACTGAGGTAACGGACGATTTCTATGGCAACGGGCGCAGAGAGCCATGCACCATAGGTGCACAGGAGGTTTGAATCCCGGTACGGCGGAAGATTTGTCAAAAAATTTACATAAAACAGCTTAAAACAGCAAAAGCTTTATTTGTATTTATGCTATAATTCAGAATAACTTCCGTGTTATTCCCGGATTTTCATTATTTCAAAATGGAAAAAAGGATGTGGACGATAATGAGTACCCTTACTTTTACAACTATCAGGATGTCCGGAGTCGACATTAACGGGGAAAGCAGTCTTCCGCCGATTGCCGGCATGCTCAATGTCCAGCAAAGAACAAAGTCAGCGCTGGATGAGGACGATGGCCTTTTTATAGGTTACGGTTTCGTGAGCAGCCCTTTTCCGTACCGGCTCCAGGACAAGTACAACAGGAAATTGAAGGACAGGGAATTTGAATGCGCCATATTGGAGAACGAGCATCTCAGGGCCGTGTTTATTCCTTCCCTCGGCGGCAGGTTATGGTCCCTGTATGACAAGGACAAGGGCCGCGAGCTGACCTTTTCAAATCCCGTATTCCGTCTCGGCAATCTTGCATTTCGCAATGCATGGTTTTCCGGCGGAGTAGAATGGAACTGCGGAGTGGTAGGACATCATCCTTTTACCTGTTCGCAATTGTTTACGGCACGGCTTACGGCCGACGACGGCACGCCTGTTTTGAGAATGTACGAATTTGAACGCATCAGGCGCGCGACATACCAGATGGACTTTTTCCTTCCTGAAGGTTCCAAGGTTCTTTTTGCGAGAATGAGGATAGTCAACCCGAACAGCGAAACGGTGCCCATGTATTGGTGGAGCAATATAGCAGTGCCCGAAAAGAAAAAGGGAAGGGTTGTAATGCCCACCAATGAGACCTTTACCAACCGGGGAGGAATAATCAGCAAAACAACAGTGCCCATAAGCGACGGTGTGGATATTACCTACCCGGTTAACAGCCCGAGGGCAATAGACTATTTCTGGAAGATAAGTGAAAATGAGCGCAAGTTCGTTTGCCACCTGGATGAGGACGGCTACGGGTTGATACAGACTTCGACGAGGAGACTGAAGGGGCGCAAGCTGTTTGTATGGGGCCAGGGACCAGGCGGTGAAAAGTGGCAGGAATTCCTCTCCAAGGAGGGAACCGGCGGCAAATACGTCGAAATACAGGCAGGCCTGGCGCATACCCAGTATGAATGCCTCCCGATGCCCCCGAGAACGGCCTGGGAATGGCTCGAAGCCTATGGCGCGCTGAATGCCGACGGTTCCAGGGTACACGGGGACTGGGAGGAAGCCAAGGCCGAAGTGAAGGCAAGACTGGCTGAACTCGTGGATGAAGAGTACCTCGAGAAACTGCTTGTTGAAACCAAGCAGACCATTGCGCTGAAACCGGCAGAAGAACTGGTATTTAAGGGAAGCGGCTGGGGCGCCCTTGAAAATATGCGCAGAGCAGCTGCCGGTGAGGAACCTTTGTCAAAGCATCTTGATTTCGGAACCATCGACGATGAACAGGAGCAATGGGCTTTCCTTCTTAAGAACGGCTATTTCGATGAGGCCGATCCCAACGATGTGCCCAAGTCCTGGATGCTCCAGTCCGAATGGACGCGGAAACTTGAAGAGGCTGTGCAGGGACCCGATGAATATAACTGGTATACATGGCTTCACCTCGGAATGACTTATTTTGCCGAAAGGAAATTCCGGGACGCCGGGGAAGCCCTGGATAAGTCCATGAAACTGAGGCCGTCCTGCTGGGCAATGTACGGACTTGCCCAGGTGGCGAGGATCGAGGGTGACGCTAAAAAGGCTGCAATGCTTGCGATGAAGGCGTCACTGATGAAACCCGACGATATTTCCCTGGCAAGGGAAGCAATGAAGATGCTGCTTAATGCCGAAATGTACGAAAAAATGCTGGTCCTCGCGGACAAGTTCCCTGCAGAACTAGCAAGCGACGGCAGAATCAAGCTGTGCACAGCCTTTGCTTATCTGAATACGGGGAACATTGAAAAGGCCGAGGAGCTGCTGTATGAACACGGCGGCATCGAGGTGGCTGACATACGCGAAGGAGAAAACACGGTAACTGAACTTTGGTTCCAGATTGAAGAAGCAAAGGCTAAGAGGGATGGCAGGGAGTTCAACCGTGAAGAGGCTGAACCGCCGGCTCATCTTGACTTCCGCATGGGAGCCGTCAGAAAAAAGAAGTAGCAATTACGTTTGGAAAACCGGGCAAAAATAAAGAGGGAACTTGGACAAGATTCAAACAGTTAACGAAAAGCAACAAAACGCAGAAGAAAACTGAAAGCAGCCCGAAAAAACAGTGAAAAAATAACTGAAAAAACAGGGGAATAATTTTTCCCCTGTTTTTTATACAGTGTCGCATTATACAGTTGTTGCAGAATAATGTAGCATGCACCGGAAAATTTGGCCAACGATATTCAGTCAATGGAATTTAGGCATAAGTCATCATGCAAAGGCAGTTAAAAAAAACGTGTTAAATCTTAACAACAAAAGAAGGTTAATTTAAATCAGCCGGAACCGATTATTTCAGGTTCCCCGGTGTCTTCGAAGCCTGAACCCGGTGTGCCTTCAACGGTGCCTTCCGTTATTTCAAATTTCGGATGTGTAATTGACAGAATAACTTCATCGGGCGGAGTGAGCAGGGTGACGCCTTCGGGTATTTCAAGCATTGATGCGGTGAAGTTCTGCCCGGGAACCATATCCGTGATATCGGCGTTTACATATTTCGGCACGTTCAGCGGAAGAGCTTCTATGCTTACTTCGTGAAGCTGGTGCTGTATGATGCCTCCGTTTCTTTTGACCTTTTCGGCGCCTATTATCCTGACAGGCACATTGGTCTCGATTTTCTCGTCCATTGAAACCCTTTGAATATCAATGTGTATCACGTCTTTTGTTACGGGATGATATTGAATGTCCTTGATCAATGCCGATACGTTGAACTCTTCAGCAAATTCGGTGTAAAAAACGGAATTTTTGCCGCTACCGGACAGAAACGACCGCAGGTCTGCAGCGCTGATTTTTGTGCTGACAGGCTCCTTGCCCATTCCGTAAATTACCCCGGGAATATAACCTTCTTTTCTCAGTCTCCTGGGTTTTCTTCCGCCTATATTGCCATTGTCCCTTATTTCCATGTTCAGTTTCGGATATTCCATAAAAAACCTCCTTTTCCTGTACATGAGGTAGTATTTCCGATTTTTCCGGAAAATAAACCTTATGCAGCCAACAGGAAAGGAGATTGGCGTAAAGATTTAACAGGCAAAAAATGCCGAACGATATTCGTTCGGCATTTTGATTTTTCTTTCAGGAAATTAAAATGTGTTATTTTTCCTTAGTAATGTGTTATTCTTCCTTAGCCTGCTCAAGGCACTGGCTTACGAGATCATAGAAATCCTTGATTGAGATAGTGGCGCCCGAGATGGCATCGGTTTTTCCTTCATCGTTCAGCGTTAAACCTTCGAGGCTCTGGTTCTTGAGAAGGTAATCCACCACTTTGTCAGCCTGTTCATGCCATTCGCTGGAGGCATTGCCCTTTTCCTTCATTTCGTATTCGCCGTTGACTGACTGAGTATATTTGTCGTCTCCGCCGTCCTTGTGAATACCGCTCCAGTAGCAGGCAACTATTCTGCCGTTGATTATGGTCATGTCCACATAGGATTTCCAGCCGGATTTTTCGTCGAATTCAGCTGCTTCAGCGCGATAGTTTCCGTCCTTGTAAGGTCCTTTGCCGACCGGGCCTTCTGCAAGGGCTTTTTTAGCAAGCGTGAAGAATTCCTTGACATGGATCGTGGCCCCGGAAATATCGTCGGTATGACCTTCATCATCTTTATACGTAATGGCATCGGGATCCTGTGTTTCAATCAGGTAATCTTCAGCAAGCTTGGCCTGCTCATGCCATTCGGCACTGGCGCCGCCTCTTGCTACCATTCCGTATTGTCCGCTTTCGGAATAGGTTTTCTTGTCCGGGCCTCCCTTTTTGTTGGCTCCGTTCCAGTCAGCTTCCACGATTTTTCCGTCGGCAACCCTGAGCGTTACGACGTTTTTCCATCCATTTTCAGCAAAAGTGTCTTCCTGGGCGAAGTAGATTCCGTCTTCATACTCGGTTTTTCCGGTCTTGTTCTTGGATTTCTCCTGCTTTGCGCATCCGGCAAACAGACCGGCCACGATAAATACTACAAGCAGGACGGCGAATAGTCTTTTTAAGGTCATAAGTTTCTCCTCCTCTTGAAATCATGGTTTATTTTATTGTGTGCGAATAAACCGTTAAATACACAAAAAAACCATGTGGACTTTACAGAATAACATTGTATGGTATTGACGGACTAATGTCAATATGATGCAATACGGGGATAAGTACCCTTTTTGTAGAATATATCAAAACTGCTGCCTATTCGGACAGGCTGCCTATTGCTTTATACATTGCAATAATGTTTTATTAATTTTTGAGAACCGTCCCCGGTCCTGGTGCATAAGTTGTAAAAGAAGGCATGTGAAGAGGAGATGCTTATGCAAGTTCATGTTGTCAGACCCGGCGAGACATTGTGGCAGATTGCGCAAAGTTACGGCGTATCCCTGCAGGCGCTGATCAACGCCAACGGTCTTCCGGATCCGAACCTCCTGCCCGTGGGACTGTCGCTTGTTATTCCGACGGAAACCACTTATTATGTCGTCAGACCCGGAGACACTCTCTGGGCCATTGCGCTTCAGTATAATACCACGGTACAGGCCCTGGTACAGGCCAACGGTATTTCCAATCCATCGCTGATTTATCCCGGGATGCAGCTTATCATACCGCAGGCGCTGCACACGGTACAACGGGGGGAAACACTGTCGCAGATAGCCCAGAGATACGGAGTTTCCCTGCAGGAACTTGTCAGGATAAACAACATCCAAAATCCCGACCTCATTTATCCTGGAACGGTGTTGGTGATACCCAGGACAAAACCTGTCATTGACGTCAACGGGTACCTGATTACTTACGGGCAAAGGGCGGTTCCCATAATAAACGAGGTGGGCAGGCTTCTGACCTTTGTCAGTCCGTTTGCTTACAGGATAATGGAGGACGGGGGACTTGAACCAATATTTGACGGTCCCGCAATCCAGGCAGCCTATGCCAACAACGTGGTTCCCATGATGTCCATCACGAATTTTACTTCGACGGAGCTGGGCCAAAACCTTGCCCATGTGGTTTTGTCGAATCCTGAAATTACCGAGCGGACCATCACGAATGTTATCAATGTCATGAACGAAAAGGGATACCTCGGACTTAATGTTGACTTTGAAAATGTGCTGCCCGCTGACCGGGAGAATTATAACAGGTTCATGCAGAGGGCAGCTGAACGGCTGCGCCCGCTGGGATATTTCCTCTCAAGCGCGCTTGCTCCGAAGGTCAGTGCAGACCAGCCGGGATTGCTGTATGAAGCCCATGATTATGCAGCCCATGGCAGGATTGCTGATTTTGTAATTTTGATGACCTATGAATGGGGTTACCGCCTCGGACCTCCGCAACCGATTTCCCCGCTGAACCAGATAAGGCGCGTCCTTGATTACGCGGTGACTGAAATACCAAGAAACAAGATCTTTTTCGGATTCCAGGTTTATGCCAGGGATTGGCTGATACCCTGGGTAAAGGGCACGGAGGCCGAAACATTCAGTGTGCAGGAGGCTATTGAAAGGGCGACGCGTTACGGGGCAACCATACAATACGACTACACTGCCCAGTCACCTTTCTTCCGCTATACCGACGAACAGGGCAGGCGCCATGAAGTGTGGTTTGAGGATGTCCGCAGCGCCCAGGCGAAGTTTGACACGGTAAAAGAGTATAACCTCAGGGGTATCAGCTACTGGGTGCTGGGTTACCCGTTCCCCCAGAACTGGACTCTGCTTGAGGGCAATTTTACAGTCAGAAAGCGAATTTGACAGGCGGAACGGTTAATTTTGGCCCGCGCGGTTTATAACCTGCGCGGGTTAATTTATTTCCGGGCATAACGGCTGTGATTATGTTATGGAGTTGTTTCATGCTTCTATCGAACGTCCTTACCCTGGCAGCGAGCGCCGGAAAAATTTGATATATGTGACTGTCTTTAAAAAAGATGTTTTTGCATAAATATTATTTATTAATTTTATAAAATTTTTGTATAAATATTGCTTTTCAGTAATTAATTTTTTGGAAAGTTGTTATTTTACTTGCCTGAATTATATGGTAAACTGAAAACAGGTATTTCTGAAGCAATCGATCCTTGTTGCGTATTGTCGGCAATGGGGGATTTCTTTGGGGATAATGCCGAAGATAATAAAGATATACCGTAAATAATGAAGAAATGCCGAAGATAATGAAGATAATTTAGATAATTAAGATGATATGATTAAGAAATAATGCAGAAAATTTTGCCGAAAGAATTTGCTGATGGAACATAAATTCATTTGCTTTAAGATTCTCCCTGTGGCGGTTGCGTTGAGCGAAAATAATCATACCAGTACATGCATTAGCATAAATTGTTATAAACATGTTTGCATATATGGAATCCGGCTTGTGTAAAAGGGCATCAGCCATGCAACGTCGTGAATGGCGAGAATGATATAAATAACAGGTTATGGCGCATGCATGGAGTGATACCTAATTTATATACAGAAGAGGGGTCAATATATTGCAAAAGCAAATATTACAAATTATTCAAATCCTGTTTCTATTGCTTTTTCCATGGCTTACGATGAAAATTCCTCGCCTGTCAAAAAAACTTGGATTTTTAAGTCCTATACTGCTGTGCTACCTGACCGGAGCCATAATCGGAAACATCGGATTTGTTCCTTTTGACAAGGCAATTTCCACGTCAGTTTCGGAGATTGCGGTGCCCATTGCGATTCCTCTCATTCTTTTTTCGACGGATTTCAAAGGATGGTTCAAACTCGCACGCAAAACTGTTATATCTTTCAGTCTCGGAATTGTCAGCGTAACTGTGGCTGCCATACTTGCCGCGGTTTTATTCGGCGAGACGGTCGATGAATACTGGAAGGTGTCAGGCATGCTTGCAGGTTTGTACACCGGCGGCACGCCCAACCTGGTGGCAATAGGTCTCGGCTCGGGCGTGAGCCAGGAAACCCTTGTTCTTACCAATACTTCCGACGTTATCCTGGGAGGCGCATATTACCTTTTCCTGATTACCGGCGCGAAGTGGCTTTTCGGAAAATTTCTGCCTCCGTTCAAAAGCACCGGCATAATTGTTTCCGAAAAAGATATTTTTAACGGTGAAGGCAGGTCCGGTGCAGTGGGAACGGCAGTAGCCGTCGGTCTGTCAGTAGCGATCACAGCCGTAAGTGTGGGCATTTCGATGCTGGTTACGGGGAAAATGGATGTGGTCATGATCATGCTCCTGGTGACCACATTCGGCATTGCAGCCTCCTTTGTGAAGAAAATCAGGAGGCTCAAGGGTACCTATGGCATGGGGGAATACGCAATACTCATTTTCTCGCTGGCAATGGGCCTGAGCATTGATATAGGCAAGCTTGCAACTTCGTCGCCGTCGATTTTCATATATACCGCGTTTGTTCTTGCGGTCGCCATAATAATCCACCTGATTTTCGCGGCTATTTTCCGCATAGACACCGATACGATGATAATCACCAATACCGCGGGAATTTACGGGCCTGCTTTTGTCGGGCCGGTGGCCTCGGCGCTGAAAAACCGGGAAGTTATTATTTCCGGTCTTACTTCGGGGCTTGTGGGCTATGCCGTCGGTAATTACCTTGGATTTTTCATAATATGGCTGCTGGCACCGTGATCATTGCCGACCTGTAAAACAATTGCGATACAGAGAAATTATCGCTAATCAATTATATAGAAACTATTGTTAGTCAAATTATATAGAAACTATTGTTAGCCAAATTATATAGAAATTATTGTTAATCATTTTTCGGACAAACTCAATAAGCGGTCTGTCAACAAGCATCTGACTTTCGTCGGAAATCTCCGGCGACTCGCAAAAAAGAATCCGGGTGGGATGACAGATGGTAAATATTGAAGTGGTCAGGGGCAAGAAAGCTTTAAAAAGATTTATTGATATTCCGTTTCAACTATATAAAGGCGATCCCAACTGGGTCCCGCCGCTGAGAGGTCAGCTTTTGAAAACATTGTCGGGGATAAATAATGGCCTGTTCAGCAACGGTGTCCAGGAATTCTTCATTGCATGGAAGGACGGCAAACCTGTCGGCAGGATCCTGACAGGGATAAATGAAAAACTGAACCGGGAAAAATCCAAAAAGGAAGGGTATATCAGCCTGTTTGAATCCATAAACGATAAAGAGGTTTCAAGGGCGTTGTTTGACGCAACCTGCAGCTGGCTCTCGGAAAGGGGGATGGACACGGTTACCGGCCCCGTTTCGCCGACGGGCGGCGATGATTCCAGGGGCGTTTTGATTAAGGGTTTTGACGGTCCTCCTGTTTTAATGAATTCCTATAATCCTCCGTATTATGAAGACCTGTTCCTGGATTACGGTTTCAGCAAGGACATGGACCTGTTTGCATACTATCTCAGCGCCGAAAATCTTGATGTGGACAGGTACTATCGCGTAACGGAATACGCAATGAAAAAATTCAAATTCCGTATAGACAAATTTGATCCCAAGCAACTGGACCGGGAAATACGGGATGTGAAAAAGATACTTGACGTTTCCATGCCCGAAACGTGGGAACACCTGGTTCCGCCTTCGCTGGAGGAGATCCGCGCCGAATTCAACACCCTTGTGAAATTCATGGACAGGGACTTTGTATATATTGCGCGCTCCGGCGACGAACCCATTGGATTTATTGTGGCCCTGCCCGATTACAACCAGGTCCTGCGCAGGCTCAACGGAAGGCTTTTGCCTTTCGGGTTCCTGAAATATCTCTGGTACAGGCGTAAAATAACGGGAGTAAGGATATTCATCCAGTTTGTTGTTCCTGCTTTCAGAAATAAGGCTGTAATTAACGCCATTTACTGCCGATTGATGCTCGAAGGCAAGAGAAAGGGCTATACCCATGCTGAAGGCTCCACCATAGCAGAGATGAACAAGGAGTCCATACGCAACGTAGAAGGCGCCGGAGGGAAATTGTACAGGATTTACAGGATATACAGGAAGTCCATTTGATCCATGGCGTTTGACTCTTGATGGTTTATAAATATATAATTTCGTTATTCACATAACTTGACCGAACGTATTAGTAACTTAAACTGAACAGGAGGTATACTGATTTATGGTTTTTTCAAGCGGAGTTTTCCTGTTTGCTTTTCTGCCATTGGTATTAATGGCATATTTTATTGTTCCCGGCAGGAAAGCAAAGAATTATATATTACTTTTATTTTCACTGTTTTTTTATGCATGGGGAGAGCCGGTTTACGTATTCCTGATGCTGTTTTCAATAGCGGCCAACTGGATGCTTGTTATCATTTTCAATAACCTGAAGAACCGGGGATCGAAGCGACTGTCCGGGCTGTTTTTTGCTTTTTCTGTAGTTCTTAATATTATTTTGCTTGGTTACTACAAATACTTCGATTTCATTATAGTCAACATTAACAGTATTTTTGGCCTGGACCTGCCGCAGAAGAATCTGCCTCTTCCCATAGGGATATCGTTTTTTACATTCCAGGCGCTGTCCTATGTCATTGATGCATGGCGCGGTACCATCAGGGTGCAGAAAAACCCTCTGTACCTTGGGATGTACATAACCATGTTTCCACAATTAATTGCCGGTCCCATTGTAAGATATGAGACGGTGGAAGCGGAGATCGACAACAGGAAGGAATCGCCCGAAGGTTTTGCAAACGGTTTCAGGCGGTTTATCATTGGGCTTGGCAAAAAGGCGATCCTCGCCAATACAATGGGCTATATTGCCGACTCAATAATAAACAGCCCTGTGAAGGATTATGGAATGGCAGAGGCCTGGTATGCGATAATAGCCTATTCTTTCCAGATATATTTCGATTTTTCGGGTTACTCCGATATGGCCATAGGCCTTGGAAAGGTTTTCGGGTTCAACTTCCTTGAAAATTTCAATTACCCTTACATTTCCCGGACAATTACGGAGTTCTGGCGCAGGTGGCATATTTCCCTTTCATCGTTTTTCAGGGATTATGTCTACATCCCCCTCGGAGGCAACAGGGTTAAGCTTTACCGGTGGCTGCTCAATATTATGATCGTATGGTTTCTTACGGGTCTCTGGCACGGGGCCGAGTGGAACTTCGTCTTATGGGGGCTTTATTTTGGCGTTATACTCATAATTGAAAAACTCTTTCTTGCAAAAATACTGGACAGGCTTCCTGCCGCTGTTTCCCATGCCTACGCGATAGTACTTATTGTGCTGGGATGGGTTTTCTTCAGGATTGAAAATATCGGCCAGATCAGGGATTTCCTGCTGAACCTTTCTGGCGCAAACGGATTTAAGGGAACCGGGATTAACCTCAGGTCTTTGAATTTGCTGCAGTTCTGGCCCTGGTTTATTGTATCGGCCGTGGGTTCTACACCGGCGCCTGCCGTTATTGCCAGGCGCATTGTAAAAACGCGCACCGGCGCATGGGCGGGAGATGTGGTTTTCCTGGCGCTTTTTGGCTGGTGCATCGTTTCAATTGTAACCGGCAGTTTCAATCCCTTTATATATTTCAGATTCTAAGATGCGGGTATCCAGAGGGAATTACGGCCATTTATCATTAAGTGTTCGGCTTATCGGCGAATGCCCGGCATGACGTTAAATGTATAAATGATAACATTGGATGCTGGATCTGAGGTTTAACGAGATCGGTAGATTTAAAGTTTAAGTTTAGCAAGGTGAAGATAAAACCATGAGCAAAACAATTTTGGATAAAGCAAATACCGGTGAAACAAATGAAAAGGAAAAAGCCATAAGGGAAACGGCGATGAATGAAACCGCTGCGAGCCTGGCAGCCGCGGAAGAAGAAATAACAGAAAAAGGAGCAGTGACAGGGGACACAGCAATTGGAGAGAAAGTAACAGGGAAAACAGCCATTGGAGAAGCGGTAGCAGGGAAAACATCAATTGGGGAAACATTAAAAGGGAAAACAATAAAAACTGATTTTAAGACTGCCGAAAGCAAGGCAAGGAACGCCCTGTTTACAGTAATCATATCCCTGGTATTGCTTTCAGTTCCGGTCTATATGTTGATTATAAAGGACAGGCCTCGGTTTTCAATGATTGAGTACAGGCAGTATGCATATTTCCCGGTCCCAACGGTTCAGAATGTCATGGACGGCCAGTTCCAGGGCCAGTTTGAAACAGCTTTGAATGATCAGTTTCCCAAGCGGGATTTGCTGTTGTCACTTGATTTTGCCATGAAACGGATTATTGCCCGGTTGGCTTATGCGCCGACGGGGGACAGGGTCGTGCCGCTGACGGATAAAAGCGACAGCCCGTTGCTGTACAAAAGACCGGGGATGGATGTGGTGCTGCCTCAGCCGCAGTCCTACTACGATTCCCACAGCAGGGCGATTATTGAGCAGGCCGCTGCTTTCAGGGATATCATGGAGAGAATTAAAAATACAAATTTTCATGTATACCTTGTTGAAAATATTTATTCCTCTGCGGCTCACCCGGCAGTGGAATTTTATCCGAATGCAGCGCGCGGAAGATATGCCGACACATTTCTGAAAAACGCTCCGGAAGGTCTGAAGGTGGGATTGTTCAGGCTTGACAGTCCGGAGGATTATGAGAAGTATTATTTCCGGACAGATCACCACTGGAACGGTCCCGGCGCCTGGAAGGTCTACAATGACGTTTATAATCTGCTGGCCGAATCCTGGCCGGGAATTGGCAGGAAACTGGAAAACCACGGTTTCAAAACCTATGACAGGGTAAGGTTCAGGGGCGCCTATTCCCGAAAGGCCGCTTATCCTGATGTATACGATATTATCAGCGAGCCCGTGGTGGATCTTCCTGAATATACGGTTTTGATAAACGGTGTTCCGGGAAAAAGAAGCAACAGGGAAGCCTATTTGGCCGGCAACTTCAGCAGGCAGACTTATTTTAACCATTACGCCGAAATATTCGGGTTGGATTACGGGCAGGTCGAATACAGGATGAAAAACTCGGCGGAGAGAAACCTGCTCATAATCGGGCCTTCATTTACACAGACGATGGAGATCCTGATCGCGAGCCATTACGCCAGTACATATGTAATTGACCTCAGGTATTATGAAAGGGATATGAAGAAAAAGTTTGACATAACGGAATTTATCGCTGAAAAAGATATTGATGACGTACTGTTTATAATTGAACCCCAGTCCTTTTTGTCCAAAGAGTGGCAGGTAAGATAGGGATTGCGGTAAAGGCCCAATAAGGCAGAATAAAAGATTTATAAGACGCAATAAGGCAGATTAAAGATTTTTAAGACGGAACAATGGACTTATAAAATGGAACAAAAGATAGACTTATAAGGATAGAACAAACTATAGAATATAATAAAGTATAGAATACAACTAGAACAAAATATAGATAGAACAAAATATAGTCCTATAAGATAGAACCAAAGGTATAATAGATGGGATTAAACATAGAATAATGGACTTTTTGGTTTGAAAGATAAGAAATAGGACTATAAATCATTAAATAAAGGACAGGCAAGCCTGTCCTTTATATTTTGGCCTTATGTGTACAGGATGCGTGATTATTTCCGCTTATCGTGCATTCGTGCAGCGTCTCCGATTATGCAAGCCTGACCCAGCAAAATCTGTTCATGCAAAACTGACCATACAAATCTGATCTTGCAAGCCTGACCTGATCTGATCTGCTATAAACGGACCTTGGAAAATACTGATTATGCAATTCTAGTTATGCAATTCTAACTATGCAATTCTATTTGATCAATTCCCTTACCATATCAAATTTTTCTTTATACTTGCCGCTTGTGTCAAAGTACCTTCCTGTTTCAATGGCCAATTTTGCATCGGAATTCAACCCGGCCTTAGCCAGCGCTTTGCTCAGCCTGAACCAGCCTTCGGGCGAGGCGGGATTTCTTTTTACATGGTAGACATAATTAGGAAGTACTCGGCGCTGCCAGTAGCCCGGCGACGCTTTTTTCTCTTCAAACACTCTGCCGTTGAACTGGCAGAATGTTACGTCAAATACCCCGTCTTCATCCTTCTCCCACAGGGCAAACCGGACAGGGATGCCTAAACGGGTGTTTTCTGCGTGTCCCATGATTTCGAATTTGTCATAGGGATGGGAAAACAGCTCTGTGACATTGCCGTCCCAGAGGGAGTAGGCATATATCCTGAATTTTTCTCCTTCAGAAATTCCGATCAGCATGTTTTGTTTTTCATTGTTCAGAAGGCTTACAAATCCCCTGTAATTTAGTTCGCCGGCGTTTTCATGGATGATTTCCGCTGATTTGAGCCAGCGAGATCCCGATTTTTTCAGTACAATGGTGTTGAGATTGCCTTCGTACCGGTATGTTGCCACGAGTTCCCTGACGGAATCGCCGTCAAAATCAACCTGCTCAATTATCCGGGAATTTTCCGGTAGTTTCGGCTTTACAAGGACCGCTTCTTCGGGAAGGTAAGCTGAGATTATTTTTTCATAATCTGGTGTTTCAGCCCTGTATGAGGGTTTGGCAAGTGCTGATGTTATTTGATTTGCAAGATTTTGCAGGTTTTGAAGTTCCGCTTTTTTAATGGTTGGCCTGCGGAGTTTTCTGACTTTTATATCCGAATTTCGTATGTATTTTGAAAGAAGTATTCCTCCTGATATTGCAATACCCGCTATTTGAATAGGAAGCATCGAAAAAACCCCCTGTATATTGGTCTCAAACCAGTATATGCTATGGACGCGCAAAGGGTGAAAACCGGGTGAAAGCCCGCGGTATTTTGTATGCATATTGAGCAGGAAAAATCATTTAAAATAAAAGTTATATTGTGTTATTATATTACTGATTATTTGTATTGGAGGGATAAATTTGTTGTGGACTGAAGAACGCTTGGACAAAATGCTTTCTACGCCTTCACAGAAATTAATTGATGATATGAAAAAAATAGAAGGTGACATAATTGTTTTGGGAGCAGGAGGCAAAATGGGACCTACGCTGTGCCTGCTTGCCAAAAATGCCATCAAGGAGGCAGGAGTCAATAAGAGGGTAATAGCTGTCTCCCGCTTTACGGACCCGATTGCCACAAAACTCCTCAATGATAATGATATTGAGACCATCAGCGTTGACCTCCTTGAACCGGGCGCGCTTGATAAACTGCCTGATGTACCGAATGTAATTTACATGGCCGGCAGAAAATTCGGAACCTACGGCCAGGAATACCTGACATGGGCCATGAACGGACGGCTGCCCGCATTGGTGGCTGACAGGTATCGAAATTCAAGAATCGTGGTCTTTTCTTCGGGCAATATATATTCTTTTTCCAAATTGTCCCATGGCGGCGCCACGGAGGAATCTCCCACCGACCCGGTCGGAGAGTACGCCATGACATGCCTTGCCCGCGAAAGAATGTTTGAATATGCGTCAATGAAATACGGCACGAAGGTTTTCCTGTACAGGCTGGCTTACGCCGTTGACCTTCGCTACGGCGTGCTTTACGATATTGCCGAGAAAGTTCTTAACGAGAAGCCAATATCGCTGGCAATGCCGCTTTTTAACTGCATCTGGCAGGGCGATGCCAATGAAATTGCGCTGAGGGCCCTATTGCACGCTGAAGCGCCGGCATTGAAGATGAATGTAACGGGTCCGGAGACGGTTTCGGTACGCTACGCCGCAAGGGAATTTGGCAAACTGTTCGGAAAGGAACCAATATTTACCGGAGAGGAATCGGACAGGTGCATTATTCTCAATGCCGATCTTTGCATGGAGACATTCGGATATCCTGCCGTTTCATTGAAAAAGCTGATAAAATGGCAGGCTGAATGGATCCTGTCGGGAGGACGGTCACTGGGCAAACCGACACATTTTGAGGAATCAGGGGGGAAATATTGATGAACAGGCATGAAGCTGCTTTGAAAAAACTGGCTGCAGGGACGGTTATACCGGCCAATCCGCTGGCTTTGAACAGTCATAGAAAATTCGATGAAAGAAGGCAGCGCGCGCTTGTCAGGTATTATCTCGCGGCAGGAGCGGGCGGACTGGCTGTTGGTGTCCATACAACGCAGTTTGCAATAAGAGATCCTAAATTTAACCTGTTTGAGACGGTTTTAAAAGTTGCTGCAGAAGAAGCCCGGGCTTATGAAAAATCCAGCGGCAATACGGTTGTCATGATTGCCGGTGCCTGCGGACCCGTGGAACAGGCTGTCCGGGAAGCCGAACTGGCGCGGGAGCTGGGCTATGATGCCGTACTGCTCAGCCCCGGCGGTCTTAATCATTTGACTGAAGACCAGTTGATAGAGCGCACTAAGGAAGTTGCGAAGGTAATACCCGTTGTCGGTTTCTATCTCCAGCCCGCTGCAGGCGGACGGTTGTTTACGTTTGATTACTGGAGACGGCTGTGCGAAGTAGAAAACGTGGTGGCTATCAAGAGCGCGCCCTTTAACCGTTACCAGACACTGGACGTTGTCAGGGCGGCAGCGATGTCTTCAAGGGCCGATCAGATTGCGCTTTATACCGGCAACGATGATAACATAGTTGTTGATCTTTTGACAAAATACAGTTTCACCGAGAACGGGAAGACTTACGAGAAACGTTTTGTCGGCGGACTGCTCGGCCATTGGGCTGTCTGGACGAAGACCGTTGTAGAGATTTTCAACATGCTCAAGGAAGCGGCTAAAAAGGATGAAATACCGGCTTCGCTGCTGACACTGAACGCCCAGGTCACCGATGCCAATGCGGCATTTTTTGATGTCGCCAACGGTTTTGCAGGATGCATCGCGGGCGTCCACGAGGTTTTGAGACGCCAGGGGCTTTTGGAAGGCATTTGGTGTCTCGATGAAAACGAAACCCTTTCGCCGGGCCAGGCGGAAGAGATAGACAGGGTCTACCGCATGTACCCGCACCTGAATGACGACGCCTTTGTCGCTGAGAACCTGCACAAGTGGCTGTGAGAGGTTTGGACGAAAAATCATTAACCATATGTCTGTCAGAACCTGTTGGACATTGTTCAAAAAGCCACAGGAATGAAAACAATAGATGTTGAGGATGAGGAGTTGTCGGAAAGAGTTAAACCGAAGAAGATTAACCTGGAGGACAACTCCATTATTTTTTCGGCCATATTCACCTGCCGCAACTCCTGGAGAAAGTGAATGTGTTTTTCCGGAGCATCTTAAGCACGCAATTCGAAATGCCCGGAAATCCATTTATCGAAAATATCTGAAACCGCACTGTTTTATATAAATTGCACAAAAAACAACTGCACTGAAATGCCGTAAATCGTCCTTTGTGGGGCATCAGGAAATGTACTCATTTCCTGGCTGCCTGAAATTACTCGTTCCCTGGCTGCCTGAAATTGGGCCGGTTGTAAAAATGCCTTTGTTATAAATGGGTTATAAATGGTTGAAATAACGTGTTGCGAAGAATATATGTGGGTGTTTTCAGGAAGGATAAGTTGACTTTATACAAAAAATACATATTATTTAAATGAATACATTAAATTTTAAATATTATATTTATAAATGTGAAATTATATTTATAAACTAAGTATGGAATTATATTCATTAAACCTGTATGCAATTATATTTTATTAAACCCAATATGCAATAAATTGTCAGGTAAAATTGAAAACCAGCAACACCGTATATTATCGAGTCTTTTCGGGATGGATATGTTAAACAAGTTTTAAGGGAATATTTTAAATATATAAGAAATCAATATTTCGAAAAGGATATCAATATATTATGAAATCGATAATTACGAAAAGCTTGAAAAAGTGATTTATATATGTGATTCAAAAATATAGCTTTAAAATACATAAGTTATAATTCAAAAATATAGCTCAAAAAAACATTAAGTTATAATTCAAAAATATATTTAACGGATATTTTGGTATATTTTTTAATTAATTAAATATTCTCAAAATACAGGAGTTGAATTTGTGTGAAATCCCGTCTTAGAATATTCATTTTCCTTACTCTTTTTGTTTTTTTGTTTAATGCGTTTTCATGCGGTTTTGCGGCAGCATCGGAATTGAATTCACCTCCCCGTTATTCAGCAGATAGAATCAGCACAGAATCTTTTGTTTCAGAAAGGGAAATCAGCGGCGATGGACGGAATGTAACTGCTGATGATACTTATTATATGTGGGTCAGCAGTTTTTCAACTTCCCAGGGCGTTTCTTCCGTTCCGGTCTCAGCTGACGCTGATATTTCCGAAAAACCGGGTAAAACGTATTTTGCAGCCAACAGGGATGAACTCAAGAAGATACTGATTGAAGGAATAGAAAACCGGGAAACCAATTTTATTGTCCGCTATGCCGGTTCCGACGCAACGGCCTATCAGCCCTTCAGAAGCATTATGGAAGAATTAAGAAGTGAGGAAGGCTACCTGTTTTATTCCGTGCGGTCGTGTTTATGTTCCTTGTCCAGGGACTCCCACTATAATTTGCTCACCTTTGTATTCCGGTATTGGTCCACGAAGGAACAGGAAGAGTATGTTGACAAGGAAATTGACAGGATTCTCGCCAAAATTATCAAACCCGGAATGAGCGTTACGGCAAGGATTAAGGCGATACACGATTACATAGTAAGCAATATAGCTTATGATGAGACACTTGTGGAGCACAGCGCCTACGCCGGTTTGGCGAAGGGGACCACGGTGTGCCAGGGGTATGCGATGCTGGCATATAAAATGCTGAAGAGGGTCGGCATTGAGAACCGGTTGATAGAAGGTTACGCGGGGGACCAGCTGCATTTGTGGAACATTGTAAAAATAGGAAACCGGTGGTTTCACCTTGACTGTACATGGGACGATCCCACTCCCGATGAACCGGGCAGAGTTTTGTATTCCTATTTCATTATTTCCGACGAGCAGATTTCCCGCTCCCATTCGTGGATAAGGGCTCACTACCCGAGATGTTTTACTCATTTCAGCGAAGACGGAGTGCCGGTCGAGAAAGATACTGATGCTGTCGTTTTTGAAGACGGACGACTGGAAGATGAAATCAGGAAAATCGTGGGGAAACAGGATGGAAACATTCTTAAAAAAGATGTGAAAAATATTACGGTGCTCCGGCTCTCGTCAAAGGGAATCAGGAGTATAAAAGGTCTTGAGAATTTCTCCGGACTCAGGGAGCTCTATCTTGACAACAACGATATCTCAAGCATTGATCCCGTTGCCTGGCTTGACAATCTCAGGATACTGGATATTAGCAATAATAAGGTTAGTATTCTGACTCCGCTCTGTGGATCGGAAAAACTGGAAACGCTAATAGCCGTCAATAATTTAATCGGCAATATCAAGCCTTTGTCGGAAATAACCAATTTGACCGAGTTGCGGCTGGCGGGGAACAAAATCACTGATTTCTCTCCCGTTAAGGCATATTACGAAAGGTTGAAAATCAAGGATTTTGAAATTGAACAGGGTGCGGGCAGAAAAGTGGAAATACGCGATCCCGGGCTTGAAAAGGCGATAAGAACTGCTTTGAACAAGCCCGATGGCGATATTGACCCCGAGGAACTCCTGGAGATTACCAAGATCGTGGCCGAAGACAGTGATATATCAAGTCTTGAAGGCATTCAGTATTGTGTGAATTTGAAAGAGCTGATTTTAACATGGAATAATATCAGCGATCTGAAGCCCCTGGCTACCCTGACGGAATTGGGAATTCTGGATCTACAGTGCAATCAGGTGAGCAATTTGAGCCCGCTCGAGGGGCTTGTCAGGCTGAAAATGCTGGCATTGACCACAAACAGAAAAATTGCAGATTTAAGACCTTTGGCAAACCTTACGGAAATGGAAGTTTTATTTCTCGATAATAACCGTATCAAGGATATTTCACCTTTGAAAAACATGAAGAAATTATACTGGCTTACTCTGAACCAGAACAATATAAGTGAAATTAAGGCTTTAGGAAATTTGGAAAATTTGCAATACCTGGAGTTAAATCACAATTCCATATCGGATATCTCAAGTCTTTCAAAACTTAAAGCCCTCGAGGTGCTTAATTTAAATCAAAACCAGATAAGTGATTTAAAGCCGCTGGCTGAGCTTAAGAACCTGATCTGGCTGCAGGTTTCGGAGAACAAATTAACAGATATTGAGCCGCTGAAGGAATTAAGTGACCTGGGCTTGCTAAACCTCTCCATGAACCAGCAATTGAAAGATTTAAGCCCCATATATGGCTTGAAGGAAATTCAGGCTCTTTACCTGACCTCAATGAACATTGACAATTTGGAATTTCTAAGGAATTTTCCCAAGCTCAACGGTATTTATTTGAATGATAACAAGATAACTGACTTAAATGTTTTTGAGGATGAAGTATTAAATCATGTTCGTTATATAGATTTGAGCTATAACCTTATTGAGGATATAGAACCGCTCGTTTCGATAATTGAAAGTGAGGATTTCGGTGAACCGCCATTTATTGACCTCACAGGCAATTATATTGATATGGGACCCGGCAGCGATGCCTGGGAATATCTTGAACGGCTTGCCAATTCAGGAGTAAGGCTTGTTTGCGAAAGTCAGCGCAGGATTCCCGTGATTGAAAATCCTGTTAACGGCAGCACTATTGCTTCAGCGCTCAATGGGGTTATAACTTTATACATTAATACTAGTGTAACAAAGGGACGCCTGTTTAGTGATATAAAATTGCTTGACAGCGAGGGCAGGGCTGTTCCCGTTGATGTCTCGTTTGATAAGATCTTTGGAAACATTGTTCATTTTAAGCCCGTGAACAACCTTGCTCCCGACAGTGTCTACCGTCTTGTGATACCTGAGGGTGCGCTGATCGATTATAGTGGCAAGATCTGTAAAAACGAGTATGTGTTAACGATATTAACGGGGAACAAAATTATCAGGCCGTTGAATATAGTTGAAACCAGCCCCGCAAACAAGGAGAAAGATGTGCTTACTGATTCAGGTATTGTTGTCACCTTTAATCAGCCGATTCAATTTGGGGAAAAGGCCGAAAATATTATCATATTTAGGAGAAATGGAAAAAATATAGACTTCTGGACATACATCCGGGACAATCGCCTGATTCTTCAACCTTCCGGGAAGCTTGTGGAAGGTGTGACTTATGTTGTACGCATTGGATCCAAAGCGATCAGAACTAATGATTACACTTATCTTGAAGACGATTTTGAATTTAGTTTTACGACCAAATCTTCAGGCAAGCCCGGCCATTCCTCCGGTAATCCTGATGATTCAGAGGATTCCAAATCTTCCGATACTTCCGGAAAGGACACACAAAATCTTCCTGAAACGTCTTCCGGCAAAAACGGCGCTGCAGGAAATATAAGCGGTAACACGGACAATTCAGGCAGAGCTTGCTTCTATGAGGGATACGTGTATTTTATCAATGCCAATGACAAACAAAGGATATATAAACTTGGCGGAGACGGAAGAGTTATCGGTCCGCTGGATTTCGACCCTGCGCAGAGCCTGTGTATAGTGGACGGCTGGATATATTTCATAAACAATGATAAGGGAAGTATATACAAAATCAGAACCGATGGCACAGAAAAGACCCGGGTCACCGATCACAATGCACTGTCGTTCTATGTAGACGGCGATAGCATTTACTACGTACGTTTCATTAATGGAATCCAGAGGGTGCTGTGCAGAATTGACCGAATCGATGGCAAATACGTAGTTTTTGAATATGACAGGAACATCGCGCCTGAGAATTTTTATATCCATGAAGGATGGATTTACTTTTTGAAAGCAGACTTTACCGATTTGGCCAATTTTATGAGGCTTTTCAGGGTCAGGCTGGACGGCACCGGGCTGGAGCAGGTTTCTCCGGAATATGTTACATCATTCGACATAGTGGGCGACACTCTTTACATTTCGGCAATGCACGTGGGAATACTGAAAATGAACCTGGACGGCACCGATCCCGAGCTTCTGAGCTCTGACTGGGCCTGGCAAATCATTGTCAGCAACAGCTGGATGTATTATATAGACCAGAATTACTCCATTGGCAAAATGAAGCTTGACGACAGCACGAAAAAAGTGTTGCTTGTCAAAGGCGACAATGACGCACAAATTCAATATATTAACATCGACATCGCGCACGAATACCTGGTATATGATATTTACGGAGCAGACTCGAAGACGGTTATCCTGAAGCTGAGGGACTAAACCGGGATATACCGGGGGACTATACCGGGGGACGGTTCTCAAAAATTGAAAGCAAAATTCGGGGACGGTTCTCAAAAATTAAAAAGCTGAAAAATTGAAAAGGCTGTGTTAACCGCACATTAGTTACACAGCCTTTTTGGGCGATATGCATTCATTAAGGAAAAGATCCACACTATTCGCCGATATAGCGCTTGAGGTTTTCAAGACCGGTGGAAATGCCCAGTATGGGATCTTCCATACCTTCAAACTCAATGGAAAGCACTCCGTCGTATTTGGCCTTTTTCATAATATTGAGGCACTGCAATATCGGAACTTCACCATGGCCTATTATTGCTCCCCGGAGATAATTGCCGCCTCTGCTCGTAAACCAGCCTTTACCGGGATTTGGCATCATGCCGGACTTGACATGGAAATCCTTAGCGTGCACATGGAAGGCATAGGGAATCAGCCGGCCGACTGCTTTTGCAGGATCTTCATCAACGCATAGGAAGTTGCCCATGTCTATGAGAACACCAAAGTTGGGATGATTGACGCCATTGACCAGCTTTTCGATGCGTTCGCTGTCCTGGCAGAAAAAGCCGTGGTTTTCTACCATTGTTTTTATTCCCATGCTTTCTGCAAATTCCGTTACTGCGCGGCAACCTTTTATCAGGATGGGAAGAGCGTCGTCAAAACCTTTTGCTCCCTGGTAACCGGCAGGGAACCCCCAGGAAGAGTCGTGACGCATTCCCGGAGCGCCAAGGATCGAAGCTACCCTTACTTCATCTTTCAGGCGCTCAACCTCCGCTTTCCAGTCTCCACCTGATCCGTTCAGGAAATCAGCGTAAATTGTGTAATTTACGATCTTTGTGCCTACCCTGTCACATTCCTCTTTTACCTTGGGAGCAAAGGTAAGGGGAGTTTCACCCTCGGGCAAAATGAAAGTGGAGAACTCGATGTAATCAAAACCGAGTTCCTTGGCTTTTGATATAACATCCAACTGGGACATCTTTCCTGACTGAACCAGTTTACTGAAACTATATGAGCTTACACCTATTTTCATGTTATCACCTCTACCGGGGGACGGTTCTCAAAAACCCTGTTGAGTTTTTGAGAACCGTCCCCATATTTTAATTTTTGAGAACCGTCCCCGTTATTTTATAATTACTTCGCGCTGGGTTTTGGCAGATTCATAGACGGCGTCGAGGATTTTCATCAGTTCGAGTCCGTCTTCCGCGGGGCTGAGGCATTCGGTGCCGTTGGCCACGCAATCGACAAAGTGAGCTATTTCATTTTTGAATATGGCGCTGAACCAGTCTTTTTCCTTGCTGACCTTGGGAGTTATGTCAACCAGGTAGCCATCCATTTCGGAATAAATTTCGAGTGGTTCAAGGCGTGCACCGGCTTTTGTGCCGAACAGTTCTATATTGCCGGTGTCTTCTTTAAGATTCAGGCTGAAGCTGGTTTCCACACTTAGCACGGCGCCGTTGTCGAAACGAATCATTGCTGCGGCCATGTCTTCCACATCGCTGTATTCGCTGTAGTCAGAAGCCTTGTATCTGGGATAGGCTTTTATATGAGCCCGGGGTCCAATATTGCTGTATGTGACTCCGGTTACTGCGACAGCCTTGGGTCTGCCCATGAGATATCTTACGAGATCTATTACATGCACTCCAAGGTCGATCAGCGAGCCGCCTCCTGATCTTTTTATATCGGAAAACCAGCCGCCGGGATTTCCGCAACGTCTCAGGTACGAGGCTTTCGCATAGTAAATGTCTCCGAGATGGCCGTTGTCAATGAAATCCTTTACAATTCTTGTGTCGCTGCCAAACCTTCTTACGAATCCCACCATCAACAACTTGCCGGTTTCCAGGGACGTCTTCACCATTTCTTCCGCTTCGCGGGCATTCATAGCCATAGGCTTTTCGCACAGGACATTGCATCCTGCTTTCAGTGCAGCAATCGAAGCGGATGCATGGGAATTGTTCCATGTGCATACGCTGACCGCGTCAAGTTCTTCATTTTTCAGCATTTCGTTGAAATCTGTATAGGTTCTTTTAAAACCGTATTTTTCAGCAAAGGCATCGACCCTTTTTTTATCAAGGTCGCATGCCGCGCAATACTCGACGTTGTCGAGCATGTTGTATCCTTCCATGTGGGCATGGCTTATATTACCTGTTCCGATTATGCCTATTTTAACTTTTTTCATGGTTTACTCCTCCGTTACTTTAATCCAATCTTTCCTTTAAGAAAATCAACGGCAAGCCTGATGTCTTTTTCCGGGTCTTCGCCGACTTCCCTTTCTATGGTCAGGTACCCGTTATACCCGATATCCGACAGGGCTTTCAAATACCTGTCAAAATCTACTTGTCCCTCGCCAAGGGGAACTTCGCGGAATAATTCTGCAAGGTTCAAATCTTCGATGCCGCCGGTTGCGAAATAATTGTAGACGACTTCCGGATCCTCCTGCTTTAACATGATGCCGTCCTTGGCATGGGTATGTACTATGTAGTCTTTTAGTGTATAGACGGCCTGAACGGGGTCGTCTCCCGTTACCATGACCAGGTTGGCCGGGTCAAAATTTACCCTGACACCGCGGGAGGAGAGGCCGTCCAAAAAGCTTTTAAGAACAACTGCCTTTTCGGGACCGGTTTCAATTGCAAAATAGGCTCCCACGCTGTCCCCGTATTCGCCCAATATTTCGCAGGCTTCAGCCATTATTTTGCGGCGAGGATGATTTTCGTCGGCGGGAATTACCCCGATATGGGTCGTTACCACGTTTGTTTCCAGGTCCTTTGCCAGATCCATTATACGTTTTGACTTCTCAATTTTCCACGCGTTGTCTTCTTTAATCGCAAACCCGTGCCCCCCGAGATCGCCGCAAAGTGCCGAAACTTCCAAACCGTTGGAACGAATCATGTCGAGAATCTCTTTTCTGCGTGCCGCGGACAGATTTTCCGGAGCCATTTCTCCCTGGGTGGCATAAATCTGTATGCCGCTGGCTCCTACTTCCCGGGCTTTCTTGATCCCTTCCTCGAGACCCAGTTTGAATGAATCTACCATGACGCCGATTTTGAAGTTCATTAAAATCACCAGCTTTCTTTTTTATTTATTGAATTTTTAGAGATTTAGAATTTCCAATATTAGAAACATGATTCATAAATAATAAACCACGAATACATTAGCATAAACCACAGCTGCGATATAAGTTTTAACAAACCCAAGCAAGGTGCAATGTACAATTTAAATTTTATAGTTCGTTCTGAATACTTTTATTATTCGTTCAGTATTTCTAATCATATAAATCATTTTATTATTTCATTCAAATTACTTTCATTTAAATTCCTTTCGTTCAAATTACTACTGGCTTTGAGCAAATCCCTGATCTCCTCCAGAAGCTGCTCGGTTTTCGGGGGAGCTGCCGCAGGCTTTTGTTCGGTGAGTTCCCTTTTTTCCAGGCGTTGCCTGATCATTGTGATTATTTTCACCGCTGCGAATATTGAAACGCTGATGCAGAGAAAATCAAGAATCACTTGCAGGAAGTTGCCGTAATTCAGAGTGAGCGTCTGGCCCGTAGCTGTTTTTTCAACCAGAACAATTTTTAGGTCAGCAAAATTGATTTTTCCAATAATCAATCCCAGAAGCGGCATTATAATATCGTTAACTAGGGAGTTTACAACCTTGCTGAATGCATTGCCTATGATGACACCTGTTGCGAGCTCAAAGACATTGCCCTTCAGAGCGAATTTCTTGAATTCCTGTATTATCCTCATTGGCCGGCTCCTTTAAATGATATTTGATTGAAACTATTGATAACTGTTATTACTATCAATTAATTATTACTTTACCAATTCGTTACTTTTTCTTTCGATGAAGGCTTTATCGTCTTTTCAAATTAAAATTTCTGCAGACTGTTAATGATATCTTCATTAAAATAATAATAATTTACAGCGCTTTAATCAACATCAATCAAAATAAAATTAGTTAGGCTATTGTTCCGGCAATTTTCATGTTATCTGTATTTCTTCTTTTGTTCTGGGAAATTGCTGTAAAGCCTATAATAAGCAGTCTTATAATTTGAATAACAAACTGGACAGCGGAAAATCCATAGTTTGTCCGGACAATTATATATCCGGTATTGATTATTTACAATATGGATGTTTAATTATTTCCAATTTTGATATGTTAGTTGATGCTTGTTTTTTGGTTTTGATCCGTTGATTGATGTTTTCTATTTTCCAGTTGTAGTCTATTTATTAAGATTGTTTCATTTTCCGGTTTTAGTCTATTATTAATGCTTGTTTAATTTTCAGATTTTGATCTGTTAAATGATGCTTGTTTATTTTTCTGGTTCTGATCCTTGACTGATGTTTGTCTGTTTTCCGGTTTTGGTCTATTTATTGATGCTTGTTTCATTTTCGGGTTTTGTTGATCCGTTAATTGATTCTTGTTTATTTTCCGGTTCTGGTCCTTGATTTATGTTTGTTTTTCGGTTTTAACCTATTATTGATGCCTGTTTATTTTCTGGTTTGATCCGCTGATAGACGCTTTTAATTTTATGATTTTGGTCCGTATATTAATGCTTGGTTACTTTCCGTTACGTTATTAGTATTTGATTGTTTTCATTTTGTTCTGTTGCTTAAACGGGAATTCTTCCAGGCCGCCAGTTACAGAAAAAACCGGTTTTTATCCAAAAATATCAAAATTTTAAAAAGAGAATCGGATTTCTTTTAAATAAGAATAATAATTTTAAATTGCTTTTACATATTGCTTTTTTCTCTGCCGGAGTGTATAATTATTACCAGATAATATATTCTGGTGATAGAAGTTGGTCGTTGGAGGTGCCTGAACAATGAGCAAGGGAGTCAGAATTACCGAGAAAGACGGGAGAAAAGTTGTTGAGGGGCTTGGATACTACGAACCTAAATTTGCAAATGATCTAAAGGAACTGGTGAAAAACAGCGTTAAGAAACACGCGGATTCAATAGCGTTCAAATTTAAGGACAGGGATAAAAAAAGGGTGATAACAAAAACATACAGGGAATTCGGCAATGATATTGATTGCCTCGGAACTGCTTTGATTTCGCTGGGTCTGAAAGGCAGCTTTATTGCTATTATCAGCGAAAATCGCTACGAATGGGGTGTGAGCTACTTTTCGATTGTCAACGGAACGGGCGTTGTGGTTCCCATGGATAAATATTTGCCGAAAAACGAAGTGCAGAACCTTATTGAAAGAGGAAAGGTCGAAGCGATTTTCTTCAGCCCTGCATTCAGCGAAATGATGCGCGAATTGGCAGTTGCAAACAGTCGTATTCGCTATTTTATCTGTATGGAAAAATTGCCTGAAAGCACCGGTGACGAGCGTTTTCTCAACATGCCGGATCTGATTGAAAAGGGCAGGAAGCTTTTGGAGGGCGGAGACAGATCCTTTGTCGACGCAGAAATCGATCCTCACAGGTTGTCCGTTTTGCTTTTCACTTCGGGAACAACGAGCCTTTCCAAGGGCGTCATGCTTTCCCATTCCAACATTGCAAGCAATGTTACGTCTATTTCCACTGTTTTTGAAATCCGGCCCGACGACGTATATTTGTCTATCCTTCCACTGCATCATACCTTTGAAAACACCATCGGCCTGATGACAATGGTACACAACGGCGCCTGCGTGGCTTTCACCGACGGCATAAAGCATATTGCGCAGAACCTGATAGAATACAATGTTACATTGCTCGTAGGTGTGCCGGCAATTTTTGAAGCCATGTACCATAAAATCCAGGATGGCATTCAGAAGTCCGGAAAAGCCGGCATTGTAAAGGTACTGATCGGCATTTCCCAAATGCTCAGGTTTGTTGGAATTGATATCAGACGGAAATTGTTTAAGAGTATTTTTGCCAAGTTCGGGCCAAATTTGCGTTTGGCTGTCTCGGGCGCAGCTCCGATTGACCTGGAGGTTATAAAGGGATTTGATAGACTGGGGTTGAATATTTTGCAGGGATACGGCCTGACGGAAGCTTCGCCGGTTGTCGCCACCAATAATGATTTTGTCAATGTTTTTGGCACCATTGGACAGCCTATTGGAGGCGTGGAGGTTGCAATAGATTCTCCCGACGAAGACGGAATGGGAGAAATCCTTGTAAGAGGGAAAAACGTTATGCTTGGCTATTTTGAAGACGAGGCGGCCACGAAGGAGGCAATTGATGAAAAGGGCTGGCTCAGGACCGGTGATCTGGGCACGATTGATGACAAGGGGTTTATCAGGATTACCGGAAGGGCGAAATCAATGATTGTATTTACCAACGGCAAGAAGGCGTTCCCCGAGGAGTATGAGGTTCTCCTCAACAATATTCCATGGGTTAAAGATTCTTTTGCCTGGGGCAATAAGGCTCCTGACGGCGATGTACAGGTATGCGCCGAACTGGTCATTGACAGGGAAAAAATAATTGAGGGAAAAGGCGAAATGCTTTCGGAACAGGAAATTGCCGATTATCTCAGCGAAGCCATAAAGGGAATCAATGAAAAATTGCCTAAGTATAAGATTATTCGTTACTTTGTTATGACGGAGCAACCGCTGATAAAGACTACGACTTTGAAAATCAAAAGACCGCTGGAACAGGAGAAGATAATGAATATCCTGGAAAAGGCCGGACTCGATATGAGGAAAGCTTCGGGAAGATTCCTTGAAAATATCGGTGGCTGAACCATCGGCAGCTGATTTGTCGGGAGAGACAGGGCTAGCCCCAAACCCATGCAATTATTCGATAGTTGATAGGTAGTATCTGTCTATAGATGATTTATTGATAGCTGGTCTTTTGACGAGCGGTCTGACCATTGATTAATACCGATAGCTGTATCGATAGTTGGTTTGCGGTATAGACGGTAGTTTATATTGCGGCAAATCCATTTAATTCAATCTGGTTTAGAGATAATTTAGTCCGGTTTTGAGAGTATTTTATGCGGCATGTTATTTAATATTTTATACGGGGTGTTAATTAATATTTTATGCGGCATGTAAATCAGATTTAGATTAAATTTAATAATTCATCAATTATTTTCCCGGTTAAAAAGCCTCCTTTTCGAAAAACATAAGAAAGAGGAGGTTTTTTTATGCACACGATGTGGAAGGGCTCGATCAGTTTCGGTTTGGTGAACATACCGGTGAAAATGTTTGCGGCCACCGAGAACAAGGATATTAAGTTCAGGTATATTCACAAGGTCTGCCATACGCCGGTTAAATATGAAAAAGTATGTCCCAGTTGCAACGAGGATCTGGGACCAGATGAGATTGTAAAAGGATATGAGTATGAACCCGGACGGTTCGTGATTATAGAGGATTCTGATATTGAGGCTATAAAGCCTGAAGCGGGCAAAGCGATTGAAATAGTCGATTTTGTTGACCTGAGGGAAATTGACCCTATTTATTTTGACAAATCCTATTACCTGTCGCCCCAGGACAACGGCAGCAAAGCATATAACCTGCTGCGGGAAGCCATGAAGCAGGCAGGAAGAATTGCTGTCGCCAAAATTATATTGAGGGAAAAACAATCCCTGGCGGTTGTAAGGGTTTATAGAAATCTTCTTGTTATGGAAACGATTTTTTATCCCGACGAAGTAAGGGACGCCGGTTTGGTGCCGGGAATTCCGGAAAATGCGGAAGTTAATCAGAATGAACTGAACATGGCTATACAGCTTATTGATAATCTCACAACGGAATTCAAACCAGAAAAATACAGGGATGAATTCCGGGATCGGCTTGTTGATTTGATTAACAAAAAAGTCGAGGGAGAGGAAGTCGTTACGAAACCTGATGTGCAGAAGAGCAATATTATTGACTTGATGCAGGCTCTCCAGGCAAGCATCCAGGCGAGTATCAACAATAAAAAAGCGCTGGAAGGCAAGGCAGGCAATGAAGGCGTGACAGGCGAGGAAACCAAAACAGGTGACGGACCCGGAACAGGCGTGGCAGATGGTGAAATGAAAGCCGGCATGGGAGTTAATGTAGACGAAGGGACAAAGGCAAAAGGGAAAACAAAGGCAAGGCAAAAAGCCAGGGCAAAAGCGACTTCAGACGTAGTTGAGCCACCTGAACCCGATGAAAAAGATGAAGCCGGCAAACAGCCGGAAGGGGACAAGCAGGGAAAGACCAGGAAAAGAGTCAAAGAGAAGGCAGGAGTGTAAAAATCGGGTAAGCGCAAAGATTAGGTAAGTGCAAAGTTATGGCAGTGTAGGTAAGTGCAAAGTTGTGGCAGGCGCAAAGACAAGGCAGAATTTAAGATAAGGCAATAATGGAATACGGGAACGAGGATGGCACCTGCATATAAGGCAGTAAACATGCGATTTTTATAACGGATTAAAGACTCGAAATGAGAGAATTTTATAAACGAATTAAAGGCTCGCAATAAGAATTTTAATTAAAAAACTCGCAGCCGCTTTATATATTGTGCTGTCGGGAACTGGGTTCATGCTGAAAAAAGAAAAAATTATGTCATAAAAATTATAACAAATAAAAATTGGGAGGCAGCGGTGAACTGGATTGAGCCAATGGAACCGATATCAAGGGATGATGTTGTAAAAGGCGATGAATGGTTCCATGAAATCAAATGGGATGGTATAAGAGGGTTGATGTATGTCAGTAACGGCTCCGTCAGAATATTTACCAGGAAGGGAAAGGAGAGGACCGGATATTACCCGGAACTTGATGAATTACCGAAACTTCTTGAGGCAAGGGAAGCGATAATTGACGGAGAAATTGTTGTGCTTGACGAAAGCAGCAGACCTTCATTCCATTTAAGCTTAATCAGGGAACGGTTGAGGGATGATAGAAGAATACGGCATTATTCCACCCTTTACCCGGCGAAATACGTGGCTTTTGATATTCTCTACAAAGACGGAACGGATTTGACGGGTATGCCTGTGGAACACCGCAAGGAAATATTGCGAAAAAGCCTTCAAAACTCACCGACGATTGCCATAACCGACCAGTTTGAAAACGGCGAAGCGTTATTTAACCTGATGAAAGAAAAAGACTGGGAAGGCATAGTTTCAAAAAAATACGGCAGTGCGTACGTCAGTGGGAAAAAGCACAGGTACTGGTATAAGACCAAATTTTATAAAAAAATGTCCACATATGTCGGGGGAATCCAGTGGAAGAACGGGCTGCCCAATTCTTTGCTTTTGGGAGTCAAAGGCGCTGATGGACTTATTTTTGTCGGCAAAGTTTCCTCGGGCTTCAACCAGCGGTTATTAGAAATACTGAAGTTGAACGCGGCCGTTTTTCAGACCGACCGTTGCCCCTTTACACTTGAGAGCATAGCGGGTTTAACCGGTGACATCTCCTGGCTGAAACCCGCGCTGACTTGCTGGGTTTCCTTCATGGAACTCACAGAAAACGGCCATATGCGCCACCCAAGGATATTAAATATTGGGGACGGTTCTCAAAAACTTGAATTGGTATAAGTATTAAAATTTATGTTGGTGCGTAAACTGAGTTTATAAGTTCAAAAAAGGTATTTGAACAAGCAGAATTGACTTATACAGCCTTTAAAACGGTAGTAACTCTAGCTTAAAATCCTGTGACATGCTTGCAATTATTTCAGCATTATAAAAGGATTAAGGATGATGGATTATGTACACCATTAAGGTTGAAGGCATTCCAATTAAAGTAACAAACCCGGAAAAGCTTCTATGGCCTGAAGCCGGAATCAGAAAAATAGATTATATCGCGGCAATGATAGATCTTGCGCCCTATATTATTCCCCATGCAAAAAACAGGGCTTTGACCGTCATCAGGTATCCTGACGGCATTCATGGCAAATCTTTTTTCCAGAAAAACGTCCCCCATTACGCGCCTGAATGGGTGGAAACCGGCGAAGAAAGCGGGGTGGAATACGTACTTTTAAATTCTGCCCCTACTTTGGCATGGCTGGCCAACCAGGCGGCTCTTGAACTGCACACTGCTTTTAATTATATATTTGCGCAGGATTATCCTACTTATCTTGTGTTCGACCTTGATCCATCAGAAGGTCAGACTTTTCGTCAGGTTGCTGAGATAGCGTCCTATGTTCATGAAACTCTTGAATCTCTGGGGATCAAAAGCTATGTCAAAACATCGGGTGCATCGGGACTTCAAATATATATTCCCGTTGCTGATAGGTATAATTATGAACGCGCCAGGGAAATAAACCATTTTTTCGCGCGATATTTCAGCGATAAGATTCCCGATTTGGTAACTATTGAACGAATAATTGAAAAAAGGGGCAGAAAGCTTTATTTTGATTATCTGCAGATGTGGTACGGCAAGACAATAACAATGGTATATTCGCCAAGAGCAACTCAGCAAGCTACGGTTTCAATGCCTGTTGAATGGTCTGAGCTTGATAAAATCAATGTTACTGATTTCACCCTGCTTAATGCCAAAAAAAGGCTTGAGGAAAAAGGTGATCTCTTTGCGCCGTTATTGGATCCAAGCAATTCTCAAAACCTCGACATGATTTTGGAATTGGGGACGGTTCTCAAAAACTAAGGGAACATTTTCAAAAAACTTTATTTTCATCTACCTCGTCTTCCTTGAAAAAATAACCTCATATAAATAACCTCAATAGTATTTTCTGTAAGAATATTTTCTTCAATTAAGTGCTATTTTTTTAATAAAAATTCCGGAAAATATTTGATTTGATTGATGTTATAGATTACTACTAATTTGCTATCTGGCAAAATCCATAAATCGCCATAATTTTATGTAATTATATATTTTTTTGAAAAAATGTTGCGCAAACAAACGTTCTTATGGTAAAATATAGTAAGTGAAAGGGGGTCAATTGTTTTGCCAAGGAAAGCTCGTGTAACATCTCCGAATGCCATTTATCACATTTCGAGCAGGAGCATATCAGAAGCGCCTCTTTTTAGAACGGATGAAGATAAGGAATATTTTCTCAGGTTGATAAAAAGGTTCAAGGAATATTATGTCTGTCACATATATGCGTATTGTCTCATGACAACCCATTTTCATCTGCATGTTGGAGGACTTGGCAATCAGGTTTCCAAATTCATGCATAGTCTAAATACTGCTTATGTCCGGTATTATAATAAGAAATACAGCCGTCGGGGGAGCTTGTTCCAGGAAAGGTTTTTTAGCAGGATCCTCATGAACGATGCCCAGAATTTAATTGTTTCGGCTTATATACATAATAATCCGAAAGACATTGCCGAATATAGCGACAGGGTGGAGTATTATCCTTACTCGTCCTATGGAATTTATCTTCAGATTAGAAAAGATGATATGGGCATAATTGATAAGAATTTTATTTATGAATTATTCAGCCCCAAAAACAGCGAAGATTTCATAAACAAATATTTTGAGTTTGTCAAAGAGCGAAACGGGGAACAGCGTACTGATATTTCCAATATCGTCAGTGCGAAAATTCTTTATGCTTCGCAAGATGATTGTGAAAATCCCGAAGAAACGCAAAAAGCCGTATACGAATATTATAGCGGAAGGAGAACAATACTTAGAGATTTGGCGCCCGAGAATGTAATTTCACTCATTTTGAAACATTTCAGCTGTGCTGGTGAAAACTTTGATAGCAATATGAGTTTAGCCTTCAAGTATAAAGCAATTGAAATCAGGTCGTTGTGCGCTTACGCCTTGCGCGTTCTATGCGGTTTAACATATAAAGAGATCTGTGAAAAACTGCACAACATTACTATTTCAGGTTGCGCGGTTTTATGTAACAAAGGACGACTACTGGTCAATGAAATTGCTCACTATCGAATAATGCTTGAAAATCTGTGTTATCAATTCTGATATATTCCTATCTTGATTAAAAGAAACTGAGTAATTAAGGCATTTTTCCATCCAGTTCAGATTATTTGCATGAAATAATCAGAATGTAATTCAAAATTAATGACAATTCTTAAAGATAATTCCTCATTACATGCTTATATCGGTACAATATATTGTATTTGATACGTTTCTATAATATAATTTTTTCAAAATTGGGGGACGTTTCTCAAAAATTTGATTAAATTTTTGAGAAACGTCCCGGGAGGATATAATGATTAAAAGAGCCAAGGTGATTAAGGCAACGGGGTTTGATCCGTGGTACAATTTAGCGGTGGAAGAATATTTGCTGGATAATGTGGCTGAAGGCGAGTGCATTCTGTATTTGTGGCAAAACCAAAACACCGTCGTTATAGGAAAGCATCAGAATCCGTGGAAGGAGTGCCGAACATCGCTGCTTGAAGCGGAAGGTGGCAAGCTGGCGCGCAGGTTGTCAGGGGGAGGAGCGGTTTTCCACGACTTAGGAAATCTGAATTTTACATTTCTAATGAATAAAGCGGACTACAATCTGGAAAAACAGGTAGTGACCATTTTGACCGCCGTTAAAATGCTTGGTATTAATGCAGAGATGACAGGGCGCAATGATTTGACGGTGGATGGGCGAAAGTTTTCGGGGAATGCCTATTGCTTCAGGAAGAACAATGCATATCACCACGGAACTATTCTGGTTCATGCTGATATGTCCAAGCTTTCAAGATACCTGCAGGTTTCAGCCGAAAAAATGAGATCCAAAGGCGTTGATTCAGTAAAATCAAGGGTAGTCAATTTAAATGAATTCAACGGCAGCCTGACCATAGAGGAAACTTCTGATGCCATGATTAAGGCTTTTAAACAGGTGTACGAAGTCGACGCACCCGTCATGACATATGACTCCCTCGGCGACCAGGACGTAATTAACAGGCTGTATGACAAGTATTCATCCTGGGAATGGCGATACGGCGAAGCGCCGGATTTTGATATAAATCTTGAGCAGCGCTTCAGCTGGGGCGGCATTGAATTAGGTCTTGTTCTCAAAAAAGGTCGCGTTGAAAAAGCAGTTGTATATTCCGACGCAATGAATCAGGAATTAATTGAGGTGATTCCCGAAATTATCAGAGGAGCGGAATTTAAATCCGAGGTTCTGGCTTCCAGATTGAATAATTTCAAAATTGACGGCTCAATAAGTCAATATCCGGGAACAGGCGAGTATCTGAAAGATATAGCGGAATGGCTGATGGACAAAGGATTTTAAGCTGCAAAGGAGGAATATACGACTGGTTGCACGATGCCATGAGAATTTCTGAAAAATGCCTATAGACCATGCAATAGCTATCAACTGACAGAAAATTTTACGTTGAATGTTTTTCCGGCAGCAATTTGCAGATTTAAGCCGAGCTGTGTATTTTGCATTAAAAAAATTTATAATTAAAATTAAACTTACCTTAAAAATATATTAAACTTACCTTAAAGAATAAATTTAATTTACAAGAATTAAATTAAACTTACCATAAAATGAAACTTGTATTCCAAAAATAAAACCTTGCATATTGAAATATTATAATAATGTATGATATAAAGAGTCATAGCTACGGTAATATTATTACAAATAGTTAAGGCACTGCATTTTAGTGAAAAAGATACAAATAACTATATTTACAATTCGACTGGGAAATATCAATCAGTAATTATTGCTCATAGCCAATAAGGGGTTGTCCGGATAATGAAAATTTTGATTGTTGGAGCCGGCAAGCTTGGGTACAAGCTTGCCGAAGAATTTTCAAAAACAAAAAATGATATAACAGTTGTTGACATCGACACAGATGCCCTCGAACGCATAAGCGACCATCTTGACGCAATGGTTGTAAAAGCAAACGGCATGCAGGTAGAAGCGATGCGGGAACTGAACCTGAAGAGTTATAACATGATGGTTGTAGTTACAGGAAATGACGAAACAAACATGATCATATGCTCCATATGCAAAAAACTGGGTTGCAGCCATGCCATCGCGAGGGTTAGAAATCCTGAGTTTGCCCGTCAGCAGGATTTTATCAAATCCACTTTCGGAATTGATTATATAGTCAACCCCGAACTGGCCACTGCCAAACAAATTTTAAAACATCTGTACAGCAAAAATTCCTTTTATTACAGCGATTTTGCCGAAGGAAGAATAATAATGGTCGATTATCCGGTAAGTGCCATAAAAGGTTTTGCCGGTAAAAAACTCAGCGAATTGGAATTGGGAAACAGGTATGGCGTTCTTATAGCGGCGGTATCAAGAAGAGGCGAAATAATTATTCCAAACGGAGAAACACTGCTTCAGCCTGACGATATCATTTACGTTATTGGCAAAAGGGACAGCATAAATAAACTGGCAAAGGAATACAGCATCATTGCTCCGCCGACGCAAATCAAAAAGGCAATTATACTGGGTGGCAGCATAATAGGATTTTATCTGGCTCAAAGGTTGGCTTCCCAGGGCGTGGCAGTTAAAATCATTGAACAGGACAAGAATAGATGCGAATATCTCTCCGAACACCTGGAAAATGCCCTGATAATACACGGCGACGGTACTGATCCGGAACTTCTGGAGGATGAAGATGTCGTTGATGCTGATGCTTTTATCGGAGCAACCGGCTATGACGAGGAAAACCTTTTAATGTCGCTAATGATGAAGCAACTGGGAGTCAAAAAGGTTATAGCAAAAGTCAGCAGATCAAGCTATATACAGATAATAGAAAAATTAGGAGTTGATTTCGCCCTCAATCCCCTTGACATTACTGCAAGCGACATAATCAGGTACATTAAAGGAAGCAGCGCGGTGGCAGTTTCAATGCTTCTTGGAGGCAGGGCGCAAATTACAGAGGCGATTGCTGATGAAAAAATGCCGATAGTCGGCAAAACCCTGGCGGAGTTGAATTTGCCCAAGGGCATAATAATAGGCGCAATAGTCCATAACGGCAATATTATTGTTCCAAACGGCAGTTCCGTGATTTATCCCGGAGACCGTTTTGTAACGATGTGTCTTTCATCTGACCTTGAAAAGCATGAATCCATCCTGTGGAAAGGCAAAAGGGGAATATTCCAATGAACTATGGCCTGGTACTCAACACACTGGGGAAAATATTAATGCTTGAAGCTGCCGGTATGCTGTTTCCTCTGGCAGTTTCCGCCGGATACGGCCAATCGGACACCACGGCATTCGCAATTTCGTTTTCAGTCACAATCCTTTGCGGTTATGCACTCTTCCTGATCCCAAGTCGCATCACCCGCGTAAGAATCAAGGAAGGGCTTATGATTGTTTCGTTAAGCTGGCTTGCGGTTTCTGTATTCGGCTGTCTTCCACTGGCAATATCCGGTAGCACTGAGACTGTTATAGATGCGTTTTTTGAATCGGTTTCCGGTTTCACTACCACAGGTGCAACTATATTTAACCAGGTTGAAAATCTGCCAAAAGGAATCCTGCTCTGGCGTTCTTTTTCCCATTGGATAGGGGGCATGGGAATTCTTGTATTTACCCTTGCCGTATTACCTGCGCTGGGCGTCGGCAGTTTCCAGGTTTTTAAGGCGGAAAGCCCGGGACCCGTGGCGGACAGAATAGTCCCGAAGCTGAGAAATACGGCAAAAATATTGTACTTTCTGTATATCGGGTTTACAGTGGTCGGCATAATTCTCCTGGCGGCAGGAGGAATGCCGCTTTTTGACTCAATTATCCACACCTTCGGCACCGTCGGAACTGGTGGATTTTCATCCAAAAACGCCAGTATAAGTACCTATGGTTCATCATACATACACATTGTCATTTCAACACTAATGCTGCTGTGCGGGATAAACTTTTCGCTGTATTATGGAGTATACAGGGGACACTGGAAAGATGCACTGAAAGATGAAGAGCTCAGATTTTACCTTGGCGTCGTAATATCTGCAGTTTTTCTGATAGGTGTCGATACGGCGATAAACATATATCATAATTTTACCCTCGCGTTCCGCGATGCTTTGTTTCAAACTTCATCAATAATAACCACGACGGGCTATGTAACCGCGGATTATGAAAAATGGACGACATTCAGCCAGGGAATTCTTTTCCTGCTTATGTTTTTCGGAGGATGTGCAGGATCCACGGCAGGCTCAGTCAAGGTCGTGAGAATCCTGCTGCTTGTCAAAATGATTAAAAGGGAGTTTCTGCACATACTTCATCCGAGAGCGGTAATACCGGTGAGATTAAACGGCAAAAAGGTTTCTGAAGAAATATTAAAAGGAGTAGCAAGTTTCATTGCGCTTTATTTGGTAATTTTCGCGCTGGCAACCCTTGTTATTACTCTAGACGGAATAAGCCTTCTTGGCGCTGCGAGCGCCGTTGCCACTACTTTGGGGAATGTCGGAACAGGTTTTGCGGAAGTGGGTCCCGGAAAATCCTTCAGCGATTTTTCAACGGCGAGCAAGCTGCTCTTTTCGCTCTTAATGCTACTGGGCAGGTTGGAGCTTTATACCATGTCAGTTTTGTTTATTCCTAAGTTCTGGAAAAACGATATGTAGATATTGTAACGACAATTATTTCTTCCATTATTCCTTCTTTTTTGCACAAAAAGGGCGGCATTTGCCGCCCTGAGTTTTAACAGCAATCCGAAGCCGAACTTACGGATCGCAATGGCAAGCGTTTATTGGAACACCGTTCTTTTATTGGGGCGCCCTTCTTTTAACTGTTCACATGCAGCTGCAATAAAGGCAATAAGTACTGGCAATAAGTGCCGGAAATAAGCACCAGCAATAAGTACTGGCAATAAGTACTAGCAATACTACCTACAAGTACGCAAAAAGTATTACTAATAAGTACTAAGTGCTATTTGCCTATTTCGTTAAAAGGCATTCTCTTGTCATAGGTGATGGCTGCACCAGCAGCAGTGGAATATTCAGCGTTTTCCGGTATGATGAAATTTACGTTAAACAGTTTTGAAAGGCCACTGAATATTTCTTTTGCCTGGGGCACATTAGTCAGGTTCCCGGTCAGCACTATATCCTTTATGTTATAAATGCGCGTTGCAAATATGGAAAGCATGCCGATGGTCTGGAACACAAGGTTGATAATTCCCAGGGCAATATCGGCGCTGGTGGCAAGGTCGCTGATTTTTCCGAAATTTGATGCAGTCATTTCAGGGGGCAGGCCTACAAGGGTATCCCTGGTTATATCTCCTATTGTAAGGTCTACATTGTTCAAATTTCCGCCCCTGGCGGTTTCAATTATGTCACTGAAGTTCCTGACGTTGAGCATCCGGTTGCTGAGCCCAAGCAGCGTGCCGCCGCCCACTCCCGTTCCTCCGATATGGACGGCATTGTCATTGTCAGCCTTGACCAGCGCTGTGCCTGTTCCCATGCTCACGACAATTGCTTCGGAAAGCCCGCTCAAATACAGGCCGCCCATTCCGATGCAGCGGAATTCATCCACCTTGCCCGTGGGAAGCCCGTAGATTTTATCTGTAATAAAGGACGAACCGGCCCCTGTGACCATAATTTGCTTAATATCCGAAAGCTCCAGGCCGTTGGCAGCCATAAACTTCCCGAAGGCTCCGTACAGCGATGCAACCGGGTCGTTGGCCCTGACGATCATGGGGCTGAAAAGCTTGCCGTTGTAAAATCCGATTATTTTAGTCGTGCTGCCACCAATGTCAATTCCTATTATTCTCAATTTAACAATTCCTCCTGTCTCGTCCTGAATTCAGTTATCATTGTTAAGATTTTGGATGCATTGACTGCCATAGGTCCAATTGCCGCCAAAGGTCGAAAATTCATTTTTACTGACAACATCAATTACCAATGGCAATTAATTACTGACAACATCTTTACTGGCGGCATTAATTTTTAATGGCACTAATTACTAATGCATCGATTGACTAACAGCATCATTTACCCAACAGCATATTGATTATTGCAATGGTGACGCCGGTGATGCCTTCGCCGCCCAAAAGACCTGAAGCTGCCACCGTGCCCTCGTCAACAGATTTGGGGCTGAACTTGTCAACAATAAACCGTATCAATCCGCCAAGGAACACCGCCGAAGAGATTTCAAAAGGAAGATACAGTCCAATGCCCAGGGTCATTGAAGGTACTTTCATTACGTACAGGGCGGCTCCGATGAGAGCCGATACAAAAAACACGACCGGATTGCCGATTCCTTCAATCATTTGGCTCACTGCAAAGGCCTGATTTGCGTACAGTCCATATTCCGGGCCGACCCCGCCGGCCTGGTTGATGACTGCGAACATGGCTACGGCTGAAATCACTGTGCCCACAGCTCCGCCAACGAATTGTGAAATCAGCTGGGCTTTCGGATCTGTTCCAAGAATGTTGCCGGTCTTGTAATCGTTCAGCATATCGCCGGCATATCCGCAGGCTACCGCTACGCAGGCCGCGATCAGGAATGCGCCGGTATGGCCAACAAACACAATCGACCGGATTGCCAAAAGGACTATGATACCAAAAATCTCCATGGGATTGATGCCTGTTTCCCCCGTAATTGTCGCAGCCATTGCGGAGGTCGCAAACACTCCCAATATCAGGAGCAATGAAGGAATTACTCCCAGGCCGCATGCTACCGTTATGAAGAAAGAGATCAAAACCGTTATTGTTACAATCAATCTTGCTCTGTTGCTGCTGTTTCTTACGGCCGTGGAAAAGCTTTCAGTTTGCTGTCTCGCAGTTTTGACCCTGCGCACATAATTGACCAGGAACGATATCAAAACACCCACGCCCGTTCCGACCATGAGGCCGATGCCGGCGGTATTTTTAAAATCATATGCCTGAGCTGAATTTTCAAAGAAACCAAATGCAATGCCCAGCGGGATAATCATGAAATAGGCGATAAAAGCCCCCAGGAACCAGACTCCCGTGTACAGCGTCCCGATCATGTAACCAATGCCTACAGCCATTGGGGATGTCATGATTCCGACAAAATAATCCCTTTCGTACATCCATTTCCATGTGATCGCCTGGGGGATTTTTGCAAGTCCGTCCCTGACATAGGTGTATATTGCCGACAGACCCATCGTACTGAACAAAATAATTGATTTTTTCCCGCCCGCGTCCCCTGTGGTGATGGTTTCAGCTGCGGCTACGCCAATAGGATAGGGAAGTTTATCTTTTTCAATAAATCTCGGCCTGAGAAACCAGGTCAAAATTGTACCCAAAATCATTCCGGCCGTTGCGATTCCCAGAACCTGCCAGAAGCGTCCGGCGCTTAATTCCATGTCAGTCCACGCACCTGTAATCCAAAGGCCGGGCAGCGTGAACGCAATACCTCCCGCGACCATTGCGCCGGAGGACATGTTTGTCTGGGTCACATTTATTTCATTAAGCGTTGTTTTTCCCAGGATTTTGAGCAGGGCCATGGACAATACCGATACAAAAATTGTAGGCCACGGCAGAGCTCCCATTTTCAAAGCGACATACATGGAGCTTGCGGTTATAATGCATGAGCCTATGGCTCCAATAACAAGGCTCCTCAGTGAAAGCTGCGAAATATTGAGAAACCGGCGTTCATTCTCAGCATTCATCTGTAATCATCCTTTCTGAAACAGTCTGATCGTTTTCCTTACCTTTCGGCTGAACTTACAAATTCAATTGAGCTTACAAGTAAATTGCATCCGCAGTGTCAGCTTTATACAGATTAGTTTCAATTTTACCTATGTTCTTGCGTAAAACGACAGATCCTCATTAATATCATATTTTAGCCTGGCATGGCATGTATAGCTTTAATAGCATGATGGCCGGCATGCCATATACAGCTTAAAATTACGTGTATAGCCTGGCATAGCGTACATAGCGATATAGCCTTAAATATCGTGTATAGCTTAAAATGACATATATAAATCATAAATACATGCAGGGCATGTAAGCCTGCCAGTGCATTTACAGCTTTACGGGCATATAAGCCTGCCGGGCAAGCCAGCTTGACGGTGCATGTAAGCCTGACATTACATTGTTAGTCTGACAAGCACATAAAGCCTGGCCGGGCATTGCAATAACTGATATTAGATACATGTATTAGATACATGGCCCGTTTTTGCACGATACAGCGCCGGGTGGCAGCCTTTTCGTATTATGTTTTGAGCCAGGCAAATTGTTATAGAATATTATACCTGTATTATACCTGTTAAACATTGGATTGGCAAACAGATTATCCCATATTATGCCTGGACTCATGGTTTTATGCTGAACATGCATACCCTTTATATTTTTATCGAAACACTGGAACATACATGGACCGTCGCTTTCAACCGCACAGACGAGCAAAGCAAAGACGTGCTTCAGGTACCTGGAAGAGATGTTTTCATGATAAATCAACCTCCGTTCTCATTCCCCCAGGGGGATATAAGTCGTTAAGCCATTTCATTTAATTGGCGCATGTCTAAATTATGTTTAATCAGTACATGTCCGGTTTCACCCTGTGAATACCGGCAATAGAACAATACCACGATAATGTAGAATCATAACACATTCGTTTAAAGAAATGCAACATTTTATTTATTTTGTTTTATAAATAAAGCCCAAAATAAAAAGGAAAAAAACCAAATAAAAAAGGCAGGCGCTTATTCCTGCCTCCGGGATAATTTAATTATTTTAACTGCGGGTCCTTCCACGATGTCTCCTTCATAGCTGAACCTTGAACCATGGCAGGGACAGTCCCAGGTCCTTTCCGCGGAGTTCCAGACCAGCTCGCATCCAAGGTGGGTACAAGTCGTGTCCACCAGGTGCAGCTGTCCGTTCTCGTCCCTGAAGGCGCCTGCTTTCTCACTGCGGATTTCCACTATTTTACCTTCTCCGGGTTCGAGTTCAATGTCTTCGGGTACCGGCGCCAATTTACCGGTGATAAGCTGCTTTGCCACATCGGCATTTTCTACAATGAAATTCTTCGCGGAAGCGGCGGGAGTAAACCTTGACGGATTATATACATCGTGCCAGCTGCTGTTGCCCGTTGTTATAAGGTCACTGATCACTCGTGCAGCAGCGACGCTGTTTGTCATTCCCCATTTCCTGAAGCCCGTGGCCACATAAATATTGGGTGTTTTAGACGTGAGTCGTCCGGCATAAGGGATTTCGTCGGCGGTGGTATAATCCTGGGCGGACCAGCGATAGAGAACATCCTCCACTTCAAACACCCTGTCAGCGAACTGAAGCAGGTTTTCATAGTGCTTTGCCATGTTGTCGCCATGTCCGGTTTTATGGTGTTCGCCACCCACCAGGATCAGTTCTCCTTCGCCGGAGGGCACGGATCGGAGCGAACGGCCGGGATCTTCCGCAGATATATACATTCCTCCCGGATAGCTGTCCTTTATTTTTATGCACAGGATGTAGGAGCGCTCAGGGTAGAGCCTTGTGAAATACAATCCTGGTTTGTCATAGAAGGGGTAGTGGGATGCGAGTATGACATTTTCAGCGGTTACCTTTTTGCCGTTCTCAGTTAAAACTACGGCCTTTGAACCCTCCTGGACATCTACGGCCCTGGTGTTTTCGAAAATTTGTCCTCCCCTTTCAACAAATTTGTCGGCCAAGGCCAGGAGGAACTTCCTCGGATGAAACTGGGCCTGATTCCTGAAGCATTCCGCCACCTTTATTTCAATGGGCAAGTCAATTTTGTCACGGTATTCAGCCTCGATACCCAAAGAAGATGCCGCCTCTATTTCTCTGAGAATTTTTTCAACATACTTATCTTCCTGGGTATAAACATAGGCGTCAGTCCGCTGAAAATCGCAATCAATATTGTTTTTTTCTACCAGGTCCGAAATTATCTTTATAGCGGTTTCGTTGGCTTCGACATACTGCTTCGCCATTTCTTCGCCGAGTTTTGTCTTGATATTGTCATAGATTAATGCATGCTGCGATGTTATTTTTGCGGTGGTGTGCCCTGAAGTGCCGCTGATGATCCTGTCCGCATCAATAATAACAACCCGGAGTCCCTTTTCGACGAGCAGCCAGGCGGTGACGATACCGGCCATACCTCCTCCGATTATGGCAACATCGGCAGTGATGTCTTCTTCAAGTGCCGGATAATTAGTAATATCAGTAGATGCTATCCAATAAGGCTGAGGTGGGTTAACAAAAATTTTCTTTTCAAAATTTACGCTGCACATAATTCCTCCCGGGAAATTATATTGTTAAATTTCTTGCTTAGTTTCTGTAATTAATGAAAACTTATTCTTCAGCGAGGAAATACAAATGCGGATGAAAACACGGGTTAAAAAACGAGCCCGGGAATATTCTGCGAATTCCTGTAAAGACCAAATAAATAGGCTGGCCTATGGCAAGTGGAATATTTTGACTGCAAAAAAGAACCCCGGGAGAATTCTGCAACCGGGGCATAAGAATATGTAGAAGAGGTGAAAAGTGCTACATATTATACGCCTAAAAGATCATCAATGATATAGGGGAGTTCTAAAGGGGTTACTTTATTGGCAGCGAGTATCTTAACAACATTTTCAGCATCTTTGCGACTACAGGAGTAGTTGCGGATAAATTCTTCTTCAATGACGCCTTCTCCGGCTTTTTTAACCACCGACATACCGTAAACGGTTTCTTCCTCGTTTACCATGTATCTGTCCGGAGGGCTTTCCGTTATGTAATATTCCAGTTCCAGAGGTTGGACAAAGGAATTATCAGAGTTATCATAAGGAAGCACTTTCTCCCTGGAGAGCAAAATACGTTTAATCATATTTCTCCTCCCTTGCATAATTCGAGTTGTTGTCGAAATACGGAAAAAATTGGAGATTAATGTTCATTCCAGGACTTTCAGGTCCAGGTTCATGATGGCGTTTTTTAATTCTTGCGCTTCCTCTTTATTGAAAGTGACGCCCTTGCTCATTTTTTCTCGATCCCCGGTCCATTCCCTGATGTCAAGCTTGGGTTTCCTGTCATTCCAACTAATAATATTTACTTCCTTTTTCCAACCCCTGGAGTTTTCGCTTATAACTGCAACATGTTGGACTATCTCGTATTTTATTTCTATCATAATACACCTCCTTTTTTATCATTTAATTACTGGAATGTTATTGATAGGATAATATTACAACATATATAAGAATATGTCAATAGATTACATGAAAATTTTTTAGAAAAATGTATTAAAGTGGAATATTATGGGCCATATTCTCAAAAACATAATTTTTTGTTGCGTGTGCATAGTTTTTGAGAACCGTCCCCGGAATATGCTAAACTAATAATGTACATCATTAATGGATGAGGAAAGGGGTTATACGCATTGGAAAAATACGATGTGATAATAGTAGGGGCTGGTGCCGGCGGAATTTTCACAGCATATGAGTTAACCCGGATCAAACCTTCCCTGCAAGTGCTGATGCTGGAGAAAGGTACCTCGCTAGATAAGAGAAAATGCCCCATTGACGGTGAAAGTGTGAAATCCTGTATCCACTGTAAAACCTGCAGCGTTGTTAACGGTTTCGGCGGAAGCGGAAGCCTGTCCGACGGAAAGTACAATATCACCAACAATTTCGGCGGAGAACTGTATCAGTACGTGGGAAGGGAAAAAGCCCTTGAACTCATGCGTTATGTGGACAAGGTGAACTGCGCTTTCGGAGGCGAAGGAGCAAAACTCTATTCCACGGCTAACTCAAACCTGAAGACCGAAGCGCTCAAATATGATCTTCACCTGTTGGACGCCGAGGTTCGCCATTTCGGAACCGACAGGAACATTGTCATATTGTCCAATATGTATGATTATTTGAAGGAAAGAGTTGACATAAGATTTAATGCAGAAGTTGAGGATATCATACCGGGTGACGGGGGTTTTGAAGTAGTATCGGCCGTCGGGAATTTTCGGTGTGACAACCTGGTACTTGCCCCGGGAAGATCAGGATCACGGTGGATTTCAGGTATTTGCGACCGACTTGGTATTAAAACTACCAGGAACCGTGTGGATATAGGGGTACGTGTTGAGCTTCCTGCTGCGATTTTTGCCCATATTACCGATGCGGTGTATGAAAGCAAATTCGTTTACCGTACAAAGAAATATTCGGACGTAGTCAGGACTTTCTGCATGAACCCTTACGGGGAAGTTGTTACAGAAAATACCAACGGCATTTTGACCGTCAACGGACACAGTTATTCCGACCCCAAATACCATACCGAAAACACCAATTTTGCGCTGCTTGTCTCCAACAGGTTTACGGAACCTTTCAAAAACAGCAATGAATACGGCGAATCAATAGCGCGCCTCAGCAACATGCTCGGCGGCGGAGTGCTGGTCCAGAAATTCGGGGACCTTGTTAAAGGCCAGAGGACAACGGAACACAGGCTGGCCCAAAGCTTCACGAGACCAACTCTTAATGCGACACCCGGGGACCTGAGCCTGGTCATTCCCAAAAGGCAGCTTGATGACATCATTGAAATGATTTACGCCCTCGACAAGATTGCTCCCGGAACAGCCAATGAAAGCACACTGCTGTACGGAGTTGAAGTAAAGTTCTATAATTCCCTAGTGGAGGTGGACGGCAACCTTGAAACAAAAATCCGGGGGCTGTATGTCCTGGGAGACGGATCCGGCGTAACGCATTCCCTGTCCCAGGCTTCCGCCAGCGGAGTCCATGTGGCAAGGGTGATTAGCGGACGTTATGATGCATAAAGCTTTGCGTCCTGCTGCGTGCCATGTGGTGTTTTCATACAGTTGACAAGTAATTCCCACATTACTATACTGGATTATGGTAAAATACATGAAAATACAGGCGGAAAGCTTGCCCGGCCCGGTCACGGGACCAGACCGGGCAAGAGCAAAAGAAAACAATTACGGGCATTTGCATACAGAGGTGATATTCCATTAATTATATAGCAGCGGCCGCATGTGCCTATGTCATTGTTTGGGCTTTGATACCCTTTTTAAAACGGCTGGCCATACGCATCGGTTTTGTGGACAAACCGGTGGAAGGAAACGAGAGAAAAATCCATCGCGAGCCCATACCTCTCACGGCGGGAATAGCCATATTTATAGGCTTTTTTACCACGTACGCTTTATTTGGCAATGCCATAAACACAAAATTAACGGCAATATTGTGCGGTTCATTTATAATACTGGGCATAGGGCTTGTTGATGACTGGTTTAAAACCCGCGGGAAGGAGTTTCCCGTGCTTCCCAAGATGGTGCTGCAGGTTGCGGCCGCATTTGTAGTATACAGAGCAGGCGTTGTCTTTGCAGGGATATACAATCCTTTTGCCGAAAAATACATATTTTTCCCGGAATGGCTGAAGCTGATTCTGTCCATTACCTGGATATTCGGTGTAACAACGGTCATTAATTTTACCGACGGTCTTGACGGCCTGGCAGGAAGCCTGTCGGCAATTTCAGCCGTGACGCTGTTCATTGTGGCCCTGGCCAAGGGCCGTGTCGAGTCCGCTTACATGGCCATTGCGCTTCTGGGTTCGGCGCTGGGCTATCTTCACTATAACAAGCCGCCGGCCAAAATATACATGGGTGATGCCGGCGCCACCTTTCTTGGATACATTTTGGGAATTATAGCCCTTGACGGCGCATTAAAGCAGGCAACGGTCCTTTCCATATTCATACCCGTTCTTGCCCTGGGAGTCCCGATTTTTGACAACCTGTTTGTGATTATAAAGAGATTTACCGAGGGCAAGCCTGTTTACAAGGCCGATGCCAGCCAGGTGCATTTCAGACTTCTCAACCTGGGGCTCAATGCCAAGCAGGTGCTGGTGTTTCTTTGCCTTGTAAACGTTTGTTTCAGCCTGATTTCAATCATATTGCTGCTGCTGAATGTTTAGTGGATTTCTTCGGATATATCCGCATATATCATAGAAAATTTCCGGAAGAAAACAAAATTATGTATGGATTTTACAAAATCCAACTTGAATTTACCGGTTAAAACCTGTAACCTGATTCTGTAACCTGCGAATCCGCTTATACTACCTGTCCCGTACCTGCGGATCCGGACTAAAATATCAATTGCCCGTAAAAAATGCATGCACAGCTGAAATTACTTATTGCCTTTATTGTCGCTTCGGTAATATTTTCCGATCGTGGCATTCCACGGGCATCCCGAAGTTGCTCCTGAAAACCGGCAAAATACGGGGATTAAATAAATTTCAGTGATTTGAACTTATTTTGCGGGTAAAACAATGTTATATATTTCGAAAATATTATATAATCTATGTGAGAATCTGGGGGAATAAGTCTGTGAGGAACGGTATCAAAAGACAATTTGCATTATACGGGAAAATACTTGTTTCATTGGCCGCCCTTTATTTTTTGTTCATGATGGTGCCTACAGCTGTTTTCATGCAGGAACACGGCCATTACCTGGCGGATGGCGGAGATACCGTGGGTGATACTGGCGAAAAATCCTTGCAGACGGAAAAAACCGCGCAGAACAGCGGCGCGAATAAAAACACCTCCGAAAACTCCAGGGATTCCCAAATTTCACAGGGCAATCCGATTTCAAACCCGTCAAAATCATCGGGAAAAAGCGGCGAAAAACCGGCAGGCGACAATAAGTCCGCAAACGGCGACAAAACCACAGGCGGTGACAAATCAGATAAAACGGAAAATGGCAATAAGCCGGCTGACAGCAAATCAGAAAAGCCCCGGTCAACCGATACGCAGAAGACATCCAAAACACAGCGCACAACTTCAGAGCAAACTTCTTCAAAATCCGGTACCTCCACGCAGCAGGGCAAAAACGTATCCGACGTGAAACCGGGCGCGTCCGGGCCGACCCCGAAGCCATCAAACGGCAATAAGCCGACTACGCAGCCTTCTAATCAAAAGGAGAGCACAACTTCCGGCAACAGTGGGCTGCCGGCGGTGACGCCCTTGCCTTCGCCTTCACAGAAACCTGATATAAAAAAGCATGAGAAGGTTGCCTACCTGACTTTTGATGACGGCCCTTCTCCAACGATAACGCCCAAAATACTGGATATACTTTCCAGGTACGAAATAAAAGCAACCTTTTTCGTGCTCGGAGAGCTTGCTCAGTCATATCCGCATCTTATTAAAAGAATAAGAAAAGAGGGGCATTTTATAGGCAATCACACCTATTCCCACAGGTACAATGTCATTTATTCCAGTGTAGACACTTTCATGAACGAAATTAAAAAAACCGACAATACGCTGGCTTCCATCCTCGGAGATGATTTTATTCCGGGGCTTATCAGGTTCCCGGGAGGTTCTTTCGGCGACAGGCTGAAACCTTTCCGCGACGCTGTAAAACAGGCCGGCTACAGGTATATAGACTGGAATGCCCTGAACGGCGATTCCGAGGCGCTGAACGTGCCCGTCCAAAAGCTTTATGAAAATATTGTAAACACAACCGTGGGGAAGAAAGAAGTAGTAATCCTGATGCACGACGCCCCGGGCAAGGAAACAACTGTCGAGGCATTGCCCGGCATCCTGGATTACCTGAAAGCCCAGGGTTATGTGTTTGAAAGCCTCGAGCATTTCAGGTATATAAATTTGCTCGTCATGGAATGAGGAGTCCGGGATATCGATAGCTAATATTCGGAATATCATAAAGCTAATAAATCCGGAATATCATAAAGCTATTATAAAGAGGAGGAATTTCCAATGAACGAACCGGCGAAATGGAGAGTCATCGGACCGGGAGGAGCCGGAAGCCACTATATCCCGACAATAAGCCCCCATGATCCCGAGACGGTACTTACCTGTTCCGATATGACGGGAGCGTACATAAGCCATGACGGAGGAAACACCTGGAGACAGTTCAATTTGAGGACAAGGGTTGATTCCTATGCATTTGATCCGTCAAAACCCGGTGTTATATATGCCGGTTCATCGGGACTGTTCCGTTCCGAAGACAATGGAAAGACGTGGAAGCTAATTCTTCCCGTTCCCGAATCGGTTATCGAGGAGATAAAGGTCGGAGATGAGGCCGACAACAGGTATATAACCAATGATGACTGGCCGGGCGGCAAGGTACAGGCTGTATTTGTTGACCCTGAACAGAGCGCGCACATTTATGCCGGGGTAAACACGAGAGCTACCCTGATAGACGCGCGCAGCAAGGGTTCGCCGGGCAGCCTGACCGTTTTTCATTCACCGGACAGCGGGAAAACCTGGTCCCGTCTTGTTACAATGGCAGGAGGCCGGGTTTTTGGATTTTTTGTTGACACCGATACTCCCCCAAATAACCGGACACTGTACATTTTCACGAGCGAAGGTATTTACCGCGGCAGCGTGTCCGGCAAGAACTTTGAACTCCTGGGCCTGCCCGGGGGAGCTGAGCAAATTTCCTATGCAGCGTGGGCAATAAACAGGGAGAGCAAAAATCCGGTTTTTTATATTACAACCGCGACTGACACGGACGGAGAAAGAATTTTGCCGGGATTTTGGAAATCGGCGGATAAGGGCGTTAGCTGGGAACGCAAAACGGAAGGAATAGCGGCCGTTACAGAGCATAACGGCGTTACGGAAACGGTCCGCTGCGGACATATCGGCACCTGCACCGGCGATTCATCCGTAGTTTATTTAACTGTCAGGTACCATGCTTCAAAAGGCGGTTCGGGAACCTTCGGCATTTACAAGAGCGAAGACGAAGGGGAATCCTGGAAACCGGTGTTTATGGCAAATAAGTTTAAAAATGCGGAAAATCATCGAACAGGATGGGTTGAGAGACTTTATACCCACGAATACACGGGCACGGGGCCCAAGGGTGTCGGTTTCATCGGAATAGGCGTTTGCGCAACCAATCCCGACATCTGTTACGTTACCGATATGGGAGCGATCCACCGGACCGTGGATGGAGGCAGGACCTGGGAGCAGGTTTACTCCAGGGATTACCCCGACGGGAGCTTTTCCAACAGGGGAGAAATGGACGTTACGACGTGTTACGGGGTGCATTTCGATCCCTTTGACAATAACCACATAATCATTTCCTATACCGATATGGGCATGGCCCGCTCCCGTAACGGCGGGGAATCATGGTTCCATGCCATAAAAGGCGTGCCGGTAAAATGGAGCAACACGTGCTATTGGATGGTCTTTGACCCGGAAGTCAGGGGAAGAGCATGGAGCGCCTGGGGATATGCCCACGATCTTCCGAGGGCAAAGATGTACGATTCCATGGACTGGCTGCGCAATTCGCCCGGGGGCGTGTGCAGGACGGAAAACGGAGCGGAAAGCTGGGAAGTCTCCAACGAGGGTATGCCCCATGGACCGGTCACCCATATAATTCTGGATCCTGCGAGCCCGGCCGGAAAAAGAACTCTCTATGCCGCGGTTTTCGGCCACGGGGTTTATAAATCTACCGACGACGGATATACATGGGTTCAGAAAAACAACGGACTTGAACCCAGTCCCAATGCCTACAGATTTGCCCAGCTGCCCGACGGCACGCTGTACCTGGTCGTGGCGCGGGCCAAAAAGGACGGAAAAGAGTACGGAGGCGCAATCTACAAATCTGTTGACGGAGCCGAAACCTGGGAGAAAATTAACCTTCCCGACGGTGTGAACGCGCCCAATGACCTGACTTTTGATCCTGTTAATCCCAGGAGGATGTACCTGGCCTGCTGGCCGAGAACAATCAACGGAAGAGAGTATTACGGCGGCGCTTATGTAACAGCCGACGGGGGAAATACCTGGAACTGCATATTCGATCAGTCAAGCCATGTTTACAGCGTGACGGTGGACGCCTATGACAGCAATGTTCTGTACCTGGTCACCTTTGAAAGCTCGGCATACCGTTCTGATGACAGGGGCAGGACCTGGCGCAGGCTTGGAGGATACAATTTCAAATGGGGCCACAGGGTTGTAAATGACCCGGTCAACAAAGATATGATTTATATTACTACATTTGGAAGCAGTATATGGCACGGACCTGCGAACGGCACCGGCGATCCCCTTGATGAAATAGGCTGAATATTCTTTGGCTGAATATTCTGTAAAACAGCCTGATGTAAATAGCCTGATGTAAACAGCCTGATGTTAAACAGCCTACATGACACGATGTAACTTGTTGACAGGATGTAAATTGTGTCGCCTTCCGTCTTGTTGTTCATGGGGAAGGCGACATCTTCTCCCGGTGGGATACGAACCAATGGCGACAAAAACCCGGGAATGCTTATACTTTTTAAAGAACACGGTTTGATATGAAGTAAAAATCACAATGCCATGTAACATACAAACGTGGAAAGAAAGGTACATGCTCCATGACTGAATACTTGCTGATGCTTGCCGCTTTGGTCGTATTTACGCTGCAGACCCTGTGCTTCAGGCAGTTTAACCGCTATTACATGAGAAACCTTGCAAGCTACTTCATATTCAATACATTGTATTTTACAATAGTTTCTATCATTTGTTATATCCTCAAGCCCGCAGGAAGCGCCTATCATCCTTACTCCGTAATTCTCGGGGTCATTTTTGGCGTGCTTTTTGTCGCAACAATGTTTTTCTACATGAAAGGCATGGAAGCCGGGCCGCTTTCCTTTACGGCGCTGTTTTTCTCACTGGCGCTGATAATTCCCGTACTGGCGGGCCTCCTTCTTTGGGACGAGAAACTGGGACAGTTGCAGTTGGCAGGGCTTGTGCTGCTTTTTATAACTTTTTATCTTGGCAGCAGTTCGACTTCAGCATCGGCCAGGGGCGTAAACGTTAAATGGTTTCTTTTCACCTTTGTCGCCTTTTTGGGAAACGGTCTTCTAATGTCCATAACAAAAGGCCACCAGGTGCTGCTTCCCGGAAAGCAGGTCAGGGAATTTATTTTCCTGTGCTTTTTTACGGCAACAGTGGCCTCGCTGCTGGTAGCCGCGGGTTTGCTGCTGTACAGGAAAGAGGACATAAAGCACCTGAAAAGCCCGTATTTCAGATTTATTGTACTGGCAACGGGCCTGACCACCGCCGTGGGAAATATTATCATGTTTTACCTGGCGGGGAAGGTGGACGGCGTAATACTGTTTCCGGTGGTCAACGGCGGCGTTGTTGTCCTGTCTTCAATTGCTTCTTTATTTCTGTTCAGGGAGAAACTCCCGGGCAAAGGCATTGTCGGCCTGGTAATAGGAATGGCGGCCATTGTTTTGCTCAGCCTGCCGTAAGCGGCTGGTCAGGCAAGCTTTTGGCTATGTAAATGGCGGACTATGTAATCGCGTAAGTGGCTTGCCATGTAAGCTGTTGGCTAATATGTAAGTGGCCGGTTCTGTAACTTAACTGCAAATAGCAGCCTGGGCGCTGATCAGCGCGCCGCAGGCCGCCACATGATTTTACCGGCTGCCAGTTCAATCCCGGACTCCGCGTCGGTTATGGAATGATAAAACTGTCCGGGCACACCGTCCACGAACGCGCATTTCGAAACAACTGAGCGTCCGAGCCCCGTTTCTTTTTTATAAATAATTTCTATTTCAGAAGGACTTCCGCTCTCGTAAACGTCAAAAGGCGTGGTCTCAAGCATCCATTCCACATACCGGGCGTTGTTCACATGGTTGTTGGTGTCGATGTCGCTGCGCCGTACGTTGAATCCGGCTGAAAAATCGAATTTTTCGACGTGCTCAAAATCGGAGAAATCCCGTTCGAGGGCTTTTTTGTCATTAAAACCGTAAGCTTCGGGAAAATCGGACGGTATTCTCACAGGCCTTCTTTTGTTAATATCGAGAAAAATCCAGAGAGATCTCGCTTTCACAATATCGCGGCCGGATCTGTCCCATACTGAAAATTCCCTGATTGAGTAGAATTTTTCAATGAAAGACGGCCAGGTCTCCACTGTTACCGTGTCCCCAAGGCGGGGGTAATCGTCAATTTCCAGCAACCAGCGGTTCAGAACCCATCCCCTGCCCATTTCCAGCAACCTGGACACGCCGAAGCCCGCGGCTTCAGAATGGCATATGGCCGCTTCTTCGAGGAAATTAAGCAGCGTCAGCAGGGTGGCTTTTTGGAATTTGTCTATTTCGTAATAACGCACTTCAAAATCTTTCTTATACGTATTTCCCATGGCCGTTCCGCGCCTTGCGCGTTCACCTCCGTATCTTTCCCATCAGATGATTTAATACGCAGAATCAAAGATAAATACGCATAAATATGCAAATTACAAACTAAATAAATTAACCAAAAAACTAAATAAGCTAACCAAAAAATTAAATAACCTAACCAAAAAGCTTAATCCACCAAACCAATACCAGTAACATTATCCCATAAAACAAGAAGTAATGCCATAAAATAGATTATACCGTATATTCGCTAAAAGCTCTGTAAAAATTACTACGAATTAATACGGGTTCATAAACACTTTAATTTTCTGCAGGCTCAAAAGTCCATGTAACATATACTTCGAGTATATGCCTCGGGTTCAAAGGTCCTGTAATTTACTGCGGCCACGGCGGAAATGTAAAGGTTAAAAAATGTATTAATAAAGCAATCTTATAATATTTTTTTTGTAAATCTTTTGCTATGATTAGGATGACAACCTGTACCCGGAGGGATAAAAAATGAGCAGAAATACTGCGCGTATCAGTGATCTCAGGAAAAATGCGGCAAAGGGCTATTGGGGCGACAGAATCGTTTCACAGCTCGAATATGCCGACAGTGTATCGAAATGGGGAAATTGCGCCTGCGACGCGCTGATTGAAAAAACGCTGGATTTTATAGAGGAGCAGTTCCGCGTAACAGGCTCGATAATTCCGGAGACGGTGAAAAAAGCCGAGTCAATGCTTTCGGAAATATCCGGGGCTGCCAAAAGCTATGATGTAATATGCACAGCCCATGCCCATATTGACATGAACTGGCTCTGGCGCTTTGACGAAACTGTAGCCGTGACGCTGGACACCTTCAGGACAATGCTCGATTTAATGGACGAATTCCCGGATTTCAAATTTTCCCAGTCCCAGGCGTCGGTGTACAGAATCGTGGAGGAATATGACCCGGAAATGCTTGGAGAAATAAAAAAACGCGTTGCCGAAGGCCGCTGGGAGGTCACTGCCTCAACCTGGGTCGAGCATGACAAAAACACGCCCGACGGAGAAAGCCATGCGCGGCATCTTTTATATACAAAGCGATATTTGTCGGGACTGCTGGACATTGACCCCGATTCCCTTGACATTGATTTTGAGCCCGATACTTTCGGGCACAGCATAAATGTACCCGAGATTCTCTACAGGGCTGGTATCAGGTATTATTACCATTGCCGTGGCAATGAAAGGAACGGGCTGTACGTTTGGAAAGCCCCTTCGGGAAGTTCGGTTCTCGTTTACAAGGAACCGATCTGGTACAATTCCGACATTACTCCTTCGGAATTCCGCCATGTTCCGGAGCTCTGCTCTGTTAACGGCATGAAAACAATGCTGAAAGTCTACGGAGTTGGAGATCACGGGGGCGGTCCCACGAGAAGGGATATAGAACGCATAATGGATATGAATACCTGGCCGATATTCCCGCGCTTCAGGTTCGGCACATTCAGGGACTTTTTCAGGAAGGCCGAAGAAGTCCGGGACCGTGTGCCCGTGGTCGAGGGCGAGCAGAATTTCATATTTACGGGATGCTATTCGAGCCAGAGCCGCATCAAGGCCGGCAACCGGGTGTGTGAATTATTCATGAATGAAGTCGAAGTGTTTGACGCGGTTTCCGCGCTCTGTACCGGTTTCAGGCATTCCCGCGAAAGCTTCTTCAGGGCCTGGGAGAACATTATGTTCAACCATTTCCACGATATAATTACCGGTTCGGGAATCGCGGACACTCGCGATTATGCAATGGGCCTTTACCAGAGGACAATGGCGCTGGCCGGCAGCATTAAAAAGAAAGCCCTTGCAAAAGTCGCTTCAGGGATTGACACAACCGGACTGATCCCAGAGACGGACATCAATGTGCAGGGCACCGTGTCCGAAGGAGCCGGCGTTGGTTACGGAATGACCGGCACAAATATTTCGCAGGTGGAGAGAGGAAGGGGCAAAACGAGAGTGTTCCACCTGTTCAACCCGGCACCCTTTGATAGAAATGAAATCGTGGAAGTAACTGCCTGGGACTGGACATGGGATATAAACAGGATTGTTTTCAGGGACGCGGAGGGCAACGTCCTTGAGCACCAGTTGCTGTCAAGCGGAAATGACAGCTACTGGGGCCACAGTTATGTAAAATCCCTCGTAAGAGTCAGTGTTCCCGCCTGTGGATATACAACAATAACCATGAGCGAAGACAATTGCCAGGAGGCAAAGTATGACCCGCGCCCGATACCCAGGGTCGAAAACCCTGCACAATATGTGATGGAGAATGAATATATCAGGGTCGTTTTTGATACCCGGGATGCATCCATCGTTTCATTTACGGATAAGAATACCGGCGCGGAACTGATCGGAAACGGCAAAAAATCAGGATTTTTCCGTTACATCGAGGAAGATACCGTTAAAGGAATGACAGCGTGGTATGTGGGCAGGTACATGAATGTAACGGATCTCTTGAAAAATGTTCGGATAACGGATTACAGGCGTTCAAATCTCAGGCAGAGCCTGTCCTATATTATAAATTTCGGCAAGTCTTCGATGAAGGTAACCGTATCGCTGGACGATAACCGGCCTGCGCTGAGGTATGATGTCAGCGTTGACTGGCTTGAAACCGGGAGCCGGGACACATGCATACCCCAGCTCAACTTCCATCTGCCCGTATCATACCGGTGCTCGGAATATAAATATGATGTGCCTTTTGGGGTAATAAAAAGACCCGAGACTGACATGAACGTCCCTGCATGCAGCTTTGTCCTGGGTTGTCCCGCATCGGGCAGGGGTGGACTAATGATTGTAACATCGGGGAAATATGGTTTCCGCGGCTGGCAAGATTCAATGTCGGTAACGCTGGTGCGCAGTTCCTATGATCCGGATCCCTATCCTGAACTCGGCAGGCACAGTTTCACTTTTTATGTTTTGGTTGCGGATAACGATTCAAATAGGGAACTGGTTGACATATCCTATGTACTGAGCCACCCGGTCACCGTAGTAACGGGTGAAAGACAGGAGGGAACGCTTCCCCCGGCAAAGAGCTTCATAAAGCTTGAAAAGGGGAATGTGGCCCTGTCGGCGGTTAAATTGCCCGAAACCGACTGCTGCGGGCAAAAGAAACCCGGCGCAACGGAACTTGTCGTGAGGCTGTATGAAACCGAGGGAAGTGAAACCAACGCGGTTTTGAAATTGTGCGCTCCCGTAGAAAGCGCGGAAATTACGGATATAACTGAAAAGCCTGCCCAAACGTGCGGCGTTGTTGCTGAAGGCGACACAGTTTCGGTCGAAATGAAGCCCTTTACGGTTTGCACCCTGAAGATCAGGCTCGAAGCGCATGCTGCTGGATGTAATGAAAAATAGGGCTTGAGTGTATATAGCCAGAGCAACTGAAAGAACAGGCTAAGCAATGTTGCTGCCAGGAAAACTGAAAGGACAGCTAAGTAACACATCTGTCAGGACAACTGGAAATGTAGCTAAGCAATGCATGCTGCCGGGGCAACTGAAAGATCAGGCTTAGGGATGCTTGTCGGCTATATTGACCACTGCCCGCTAACGGCTGTTGCCATGACAGCTGCCATGGAAACGCCTGACGTGATAACAGGTGTTAATGATAACGGCTGTCTTGATAATAACCGGAGATTACTTTAAAATTGTAATAATTGATGAATTTGGGGGAACTATGCTACAGGCAGATAATTTAGCGTTTAATTTGCCTGGGCATCAGAAAAATATTAATCAAACATCAGAACTATCTGTCAGGCACGGACAATGCAAAGGAAACGGTAAATTCTGAAATTTAAAATACTGAAATTTAAATCGGAAGGAGTTTACGCATGGGCAAAATTTTAATGAAGACACCTCTTGTGGAGATGGACGGAGACGAAATGACCCGTATCATCTGGAAGATGATAAAAGAAATCCTGCTGGAACCCTATATCAATCTGAAGACCGAATATTATGATCTGGGTCTTGAAAACAGGGACAGAACCGATGACAAGGTTACGGTCGACGCCGCCCTCGCTACAAAAAAATACGGAGTGGCCGTAAAATGCGCTACCATTACACCTGACGCCGCGAGAATGGAGGAATACAACCTCAAGCAGATGTGGAAGAGCCCCAACGGGACAATAAGGGCAATACTCGACGGCACGGTTTTCAGGGCGCCCATCCTGGTCAGCAGCATCAAACCATTGGTGAAGAACTGGAAAAAACCTATCACCATAGCCAGGCACGCCTACGGTGACATATACAAGGACGTGGAATACAGGGTCGGCGGAAAAGCCAGGGCTGAACTTGTCGTAACCGGCGACGAAGGCGAAATATTCCGCCAGACAATACATGATTTCGAAGGTCCTGGCGTTGTGCTCGGCATGCATAATACCGACGAATCCATCAGAAACTTTGCAAAAGCATGCTTCAATTACGCGGTGGATACAGGCCAGGACCTCTGGTTTGCTGCAAAACAGACCATTTCGAAAAAGTATGACCACACCTTCATGGATATATTCAATGAAGTTGCCGCCGAATATGAAGGCCGAATGAAGGAAGCGGGAATAAGCTACATGTACACGCTAATTGACGATGCGGTGGCCCGCGTGATGCGGTCCGAGGGCGGAATGGTGTGGGCCTGCAAGAATTATGACGGAGATGTAATGTCCGACATGGTGGCCACGGCTTTCGGAAGCCTTGCCATGATGACTTCCGTGCTGGTTTCGCCCGACGGCTGCTATGAATATGAAGCGGCCCACGGAACCGTTCAGCGCCATTATTACAGGCACCTCAAGGGAGAGGAGACCTCGACCAATTCCATGGCCACTATATTTGCATGGAGCGGGGCCCTGAGAAAGCGCGGCGAACTGGACGGTCTCAGCGATCTCGTGTCCTTTGCCGACAAACTGGAACAGGCCGCGAAGGCGACCATCGAAGACGGAGTAATGACAAAGGATCTTATAAACCTTTCGGATTTGCCTGAAAAGAGACCCGTAAACACCGAAAATTTCCTCAGGGAAGTCAAAATAAGGCTTGAAAATTTTTTATAGACGGATATGGCAAAGGTATTTTGCAGACGGAGACGCGTATGAAGAGAAAAGAGAGAATCAGCAACTATTATCGCAACAATATGGAAAAAGGAAAGCAGGATTACGAAAAACTGGGCTGGGAAAGCAAGGAAGCCCAGGATAAAAGGTTTGACATCCTGATCTCCGAAACCGAAATGGAGGGCAAGACCCTTCTCGATGTGGGATGCGGCCTTGGGAATCTCCTGGAATACATTGAGGAAAAGGGTATAAACGTGGATTACCACGGGGTGGACCTGCTTGAGGAGATGATTGAAAACGCGAAAAAGAAGAACCTGAAGGGACATTTTTACTGCCTTGATCTTTTTAAAAACAACCCTTTTCCTGACAAGTCCTTTGACATTATTTACGCTTCGGGAATTTTCAACCTGAATCTCGAAAACAACAGGGAATTCCTCAGGCAGGCGCTGCAGGTGTTTTTAAGGCTTTCAAGGGAGTACGTGGTTTTCAACCTGCTGCATTATAAATCCCCGAACCGGGAAGACAAGTACTTCTATTTCAACCCTGCAGAGGTTAAGGAAATGCTGGAAAAGGATTTCGGCATTTATGACGCGAAAATAAGGGAACAGTACCTAAACAATGATTTTACCGTGATAATACGGCAAAAAGCATGATCGGAAGGAGGTTGCCGTCATGAAAGTTTTAAGAACCGCCGTTGCGGGACTTGGCAGGATCGGATGGGCTTTCCATGTGCCGTCAATTGCCAGGCATGAAGGTTTTGAACTGGTCGCCGTATCGGATCCGATGGAAGAAAGGCTGAAGGAAGCCTCGTCCCAATACGGGGTCAGGACCTATACGGATTTCAATGCAATGATTAACGGTGAAAAACTTGATCTCGTGGTAATAGCTTCACCTACGCCGTTTCATTATGAGCAAACAAAAGCCGCTTTTGAGAAAGGAATTGACGTATTTCTCGAAAAGCCCATGGTATCCAGCCTTGAGGAAGCGGACAGCCTGATTGAACTGGCAAAACAGCTCGGCAGAAAACTTATGGTATATCAGCCGCGGCGAACCGACGATCATGTCCAGACGCTCAAAAGGATTTTGGATGAAGGTATAATCGGTCCCGTTTACATGATTAAGTGCTGCCATACATCGGATTATATGAGGCGCAACGACTGGCAGGCCCTGAAAAAATACGGGGGCGGAATGCTCAACAATTACGGATCCCACTTTTTTGATCAGATTCTTTACCTGACGCGTTCCAGGGCCAGGAGCGTTTCATGCCAGTTAAGGTGCATTGCCAGCGTGGGGGATGCCGATGACGTTGTAAAAGCACTCGTAGAAACCGAGAACGGAATAATCGTCGATATGGACATTAACAGGGCAACGGCTTTCCCGTTCCCCAGATGGCTGGTTATGGGCAAATACGGCACTGTCAGGTATGAAGAGCAAAACGGGCAAAAGCTGTTCAGGATAAGGTATCTTATACCGGAAGAAATCCCGCCGCTCGAGCTAAACGCCGAGATGGCGGCACCGGGAAGAAGTTATGACAACAATGACAGGCTGGTATGGCATGAAAAGGTTGTGCCCGTCACCGCTGACAAAGATTTTGACTATTATGACTATTGTTATTCCTATTACGCTGAAGGACATGAGCCGTTCGTACCCGTCAGCGACACGCGCGAAGTCATGCGAATTCTCGAGGAGTGCAGGAAGAGCGCGGGGTGGTGAGGAATTAACCTGGCTGAAACCTCAGCTTAACCTCGCTGAAACTTCAGCCGGTGATTGTCTGATCCGCTGGCGAATATTTTGATATCAAATTTTTCAGGTGTGCAGCTATGGAAAAGATAAGACTTGGAAGAACGAATCTGATGGTTAGCAGGAGCGGGTTCGGGGCGCTTCCCATACAAAGGGTCAGCCTTGACGAAGCCCGGCTCATCCTGAGAAAGGCTTATGAAAACGGGTTTAACTTTTTCGACACGGCCCGGGGTTATACTGACAGCGAGGACAAGATAGGTTACGCACTGTCCGACGTCAGAAAGGATATTTATATAGCCACCAAGACTCCGGCCAATGACAGGGTTTCTGTGCTGAGGGACATTGAAACCAGCCTTGAAAAAATGAAAACCGATTATGTTGATATATTGCAGCTACATAACCCGAAGCAGCTTCCTGACCCCAATGACCCTGAAAGCGCATACAGCGGCCTGGTGGAGGCCAGGAAAAAAGGCCTGGCGAGGTTTATCGGAATAACCAGCCACAAGCTCAGCCTGGCGCTGGAAGCCGTGAAATCAGGTCTGTATGACACCGTGCAGTTTCCGCTTAGCTCACTGTCGTCGGAAGAGGAACTTAAACTGATAGATGAGTGCAAATCGGCTGATATTGGGCTCATCGCGATGAAGGCGTTGAGCGGCGGGCTTATTACAAATGCTGCCACGGCATTTGCGTTTTTTAGGCAGTTTGACAACGTGGTGCCGATATGGGGGATCCAGAGGGAACGAGAGCTTGATGAATTTATAGCCCTTGAGAAGAATCCTCCCGTGCTTGACGATCATATGCTTGAAATAATCGAGAAGGACCGCAGGGAACTGGCGGGAAGCTTTTGCAGGGGATGCGGGTACTGCCTGCCCTGTCCTGCCGACATACCGATACCCATGGCTGCCCGCATGTTCCTTTTGCTGAGGAGATCTCCAAGTGAAGGATTTCTTACCGATCGCTGGAAAGAAAATATGGAACGGATAGAAAACTGCACAAATTGCGGCCATTGCAGGCAGCATTGCCCCTATGAGCTGGACACGCCCGAATTGCTGAAATATAACCTTGCGGATTACAGGGAATACTATGCCAGGTATGCAAAGAAGTAAAAATTACATTGTTTGAAAGGAAGTGTAACTCCGAAATTGGAAGAACAGGCATTTTTAATTACGGCTGCGAACGATAATGAAGCCGGAGTGATCGAAAGCCTGATGAATGGTTACGGGATACTGGTCAGGAGAAAATACCGCGGGGCTGGAGGATATCTTCGCCTGTACATGGGTATGACCGTGATGGGAATTGACCTGTTTGTCCCGGCAAATCAGCTTGAAAAAGCCCGGGAACTGCTGAATGCCCTGCCGCAACCCGATTTCGAATCGGATAACGGCGAACAGGCAGAGTATGGGGATCCTGACCCGGAAATGGCCGCGGCTGGCCGCAGGCATGCGCTGTACCGACGGCTCCTGGCATGGATATTGCTCATCGCCATACCGGGCCTCCTGTGGACTGCAGTTGCCCGTGCGATAAATATCATCCGTCACTTGATCCAGTGATTTGGGACAAGGGGACGGTTCTCTTGTCCCATTTTTTCATTTTGTTGGGGCAGAGGAACCGTCCCCGTGTACCAGGTGAACCATCGCCCTGTACCACAGCTTGCCCTGTGTACCATAGCTTGGGCGGAAAAACTCAGCATCGAGTCAATAGTGGAAGCGATGTCTCAATTGTTACCGGGAATTTACGATAAGCAATTGGAACAAGGCAATAAAAAGGCACCGGATTCCACTAATTTTCGGCAGGACAAACCGGCACCTGGTATTCAATAGCAACAATGATATTCAACAGCAATGTTCAATAGCAAAATAGCAATATTCAATAGTAAAATAGCAATATTCAATAGCAACAATAACTGTAATCAATTATGTTGTCATTTCCAGGCTATTTTTCCACTGAGTAAACTTTCAAACCGGAATACTCGGCTATGAGCGGGGCCATCTGGCGAAATCCTATTTTGCCACCCGAGAGAACGTCCCCGTAGGTTTTTCCGTCGTCAATCCAGTGAAAAATCGGCAGAGAGTTAATGGCGAAAAATACTTCAGGGCCGTATTTTACCAGCAGAATTTTATAAGGCTTTTTTGCGTCTTCGACGCCGGGTATGGGATCGGCGCCCTGGCATACCAGGTGAAAACCCTTGCTTTTTCGCAGGTTACAGGTATGGAAGGCCCTTTCGTCGGCCAACATTCTCCTGAAGTACGAGACGTGTAACGCATTAATGTCGGAACTGTGGTATTGGCTGTAAATGCCGCTGCGCGGTTTCAGGCGCGGATCAAAAATGTCTTCTCCGTTTATACCGCGGGCAGCAAAAAACATAATACTGAGACCGGGTTCCCTTAACGGCTGGAATTCCCAGGTTATGGCAATATTATCAGGAAAATCCTCGGGACACCAGAAAACAAAATTGGCCTTTTGACCCAGTTCTGGATCAAGGGCATTTTCCATTCTCATTTTCCCGTTGGGAAAGGTGATCCTGGCCTCGCCTTCAAGGCGGAAGCCCCTGATGTCGTTTTCACAGGACAGAGGATTGTCGTAAATAAGTTCTTTCAACCGGAATCCTGAAAAATTAATATTATCCATAACCATTACTCCAATCTTGTTAACCTGATGGGTTTATTATATCATGAATAGAGGAATATGTGATAAAATTATCCATGTGCATTATGTAAATCGCAAAATTATGTAAATCACTTAAGAATTGTAAAAACTTGCAACGATGCAAATAAAACGGAGAATAGTCTTGCTGTTTTGCACTTGCCTGAAAACGCATCGGAATTGTATAATGCTCTTATTGGGTTTATACACAGGAATCTGTGGTTTTCAGAAGGCAAATAATCAGCAGACAAATAATTATTGCATACAGGGGCGCAAAATATGACCAGAATCGGATTTGACAACGAAAAATACATTCGTCTTCAATCTGAAAAAATCCTTGAAAGAATCAGAAAATTCGGCGGAAAGCTCTATTTGGAGTTCGGTGGCAAATTATTCGACGATTACCACGCGTCGCGTGTACTTCCCGGGTTCAGACCCGACAGCAAGGTGAAAATGCTTTTGCAGCTCAAGGACGATGTGGAAATTGTCATTGCGATTTCCGCCGACGACATTGAACGCAGCAAGAGACGCGGAGACCTTGGAATTACGTATGACCAGGAACTGATGCGCCTGATTGACGCGTTCAGGGAAATAGGGCTGTACGTAGGGAGCGTCGTAATTACGCGCTATCGTCCCCAGATTTCCACCGATTTGTTTCAAAAAAGGCTCAATGACCTTGGCATAAAGGTATACAGGCACTATCCGATTCCCAACTATCCTTATGAAGTGTCGCTTATAGTAAGCAAGGACGGGTTCGGCAAGAATGATTACATAGAAACCACGAAACCCCTTGTGGTGGTCACGGCGCCCGGACCGGGCAGCGGCAAAATGGCCACCTGCCTTTCGCAGCTGTATCACGAGCATTTAAGAGGCGTTCGGGCGGGTTATGCCAAGTTTGAAACATTCCCGATCTGGAACCTGCCGCTCAAGCATCCAGTGAACATAGCCTACGAGGCGGCAACTACGGATCTTAACGATGTGAACATGATAGACCCCTTCCACCTGGAAGCCTATGGCGAAACAGCGGTTAATTATAACAGGGATATTGAAATTTTCCCGGTTTTGAATGCAATACTTGAAAAAATATCCGGAAAATCTCCCTACAAGAGTCCCACGGATATGGGAGTAAATATGGCGGGATTTTGCATAACCGATGACGAAGTTGTACGCAAAGCGGCTGAACAGGAAGTTATACGCAGGTATTACAATATAAGATGCGCCCACAAGCAGGGTATTGCCGATCTGGCAGAAGTGAACAGGGTTGAGCTTCTGCTGAACAAGCTAAATATATCTCCGTATAAGGACAGGCCTGTGGTGGAAGCGGCGCTGAAACGCGCGAAGGAAACCAACGGACCTGCTGTTGCGCTCCAACTGCACGATGGCCGCATTGTCACCGGAAAAACATCATCTCTCCTGGGGGCTTCGGCCGCGCTGCTGCTGAATGCACTTAAGGAGCTCGGCGGTATAAATCACGACATGAAGCTCATCTCCCCCATTGTGATAGAGCCCATTCAAACACTGAAGGTAAAGCACATGGGCAACCGCAATCCGAGGCTTCATACCGATGAAATACTGATAGCCCTTGCTATCTGTGCCACAACAAATCCGACGGCTGCGTTGGCCATTGAACAATTGCCGAAACTGCAGGGTTGCGAAGCCCATTCCACGGTGATATTGTCGCGCGTGGATGAAAATGTGTTCCAGAAACTGGGCGTCAACCTTACCTGCGAACCACAATACCAGTCGAAAAGGTTGTATCATAAATGAGAGATTTTGGCCTTTTTCTGCTTCTGTCATATATTACGGGAAACCCGCTGCTGGCACTGATAATCCTGGCGGTTGCCTACGGTATTATTGACCGGTTCTACATTGGGCTTCTGCCCGATATCCTCAAACCTGTTAAAAGAAACCGGCAAATAAGGAATTATCTCGCCCAGCTTTCCCGCAATCCGGCTGACGCCGATTCCGCCATGAAAGCCGGCATATTGCTTTTTGAAAAGAAAAGTTACAGGAAAGCTTTAGAGCTGCTTCAAACAGCAGAAGCAAAAATCAAGGATTCCGCGCGGCTGTATCAGTATCTCGGCATGACTGAAATGGAACTGGAAAACGGCGAAAAGGGAAGGGATTTCCTGAACAGGGCGCTTGAACTGGACAGAAAAACCGGATATGGCCTGCCCTATGTATACCTGATGAATTACGAGATGAACGCTCCCGACCCTGATGAAAACCGGTTAAACGAACTCAGGGAACGGCTTGAAAGCTTCTCAAACGTGGAAAATTTCTACAGGATGGGGCGAATATACAAAAAACGCGGAGACAAAAAGGAAGCAGCCCAAATGTTCAGGCTGGCTCTCAGGGATTATTCCTACTGCCCGCGCAGGCTCCGCAAGATGCACAGGAGATGGGCATTATTGTCCCGCCTGGCCCTGCTGGGTTTAAGGTAAACTAGGTTTAAGGTAAATTAATATAGCGCGTTAAAAAGATATAGTGCCCGGTTATTCGGTTATGAGAATGAGACAGGGAAATCGCCATTGTCTCATTTGTTTATGTTTACACGTTTGTGCTGATCCGGTTCTTTTTTTTGCATGCAGTGTTAGTTCCTGATCTGAATTTTGTTTTCCCATGCCATGTCAGTCCTGATTTGAGTTTTTTTCGCATGCCGTGTTAGTTCTTATCTGAATTTTTGTATTCGCTATGCCGTGTCAGCCCTGATCTGAATTTTTGTTTTTACATGCGTGTCAATCCTGATCTGAATTTTTGTTTTTACATGCGTGTCAATCCTGATCTGAATTTTGTTTTTCGTATGCCGCGTAAGTCCTGTTCTGAATTTTTGTTTTTTGCATGCCGTGTCAGTCCTGATCTGAATTTTAGTTTTCGTACGCTGTGTCTGTTCTTGTCCAATTTATTATTTATTGTATTCACATGCCGGTCTGTTGAGATTTGGGTTTTATCGTTGTGAGCAGCGGGACAGGAATGATATTGATGTGAGACATGAACGGGACAGGAGAACCGTCCCCATGTCCCCGAGAGGGACAAGAGAACCGTACCCGTGTCCCGGTCCCCGTGTCCCGACCTTCCGTGTCTTAGTTGCCTTGAATAGTTGTTTCAAAATAAATACTCCTGGAGGGCAGCGCAACGGACAAGCCTCTGCGCTCCAGTATGTCCATGATTTTAAAATTGATATCTTCCCGGGCTTCCAGGTACTCTTTCCATACAGTTGTTTTGGTGAAGAAATACATCATTATTTCCAACGAATTTTCACCGAAGTTTTCAAAATGAACAAATATTGTCTCGGGATGGACATCAGGGTGGTTTTCAAGCATTTCACGGATTTCTTTCAAACACTCGTTCAACTCGGCTGAAGTTACCCCGTACTTTATCCTCAGCGTGAAGCTGATGCGCCTTTTGCCCATGCGCGACCAGTTTGTAATGGGATCCTTGCTCATAATGGAATTGGGCACTGTGACAAGGGCTTGTGCAAAGGTGCGAACGCGCGTGCTCCTGAATCCGATGTACTCAACAATGCCTTCAACGTTGGGCGTTTTGATCCAGTCGCCTATGGCGAAGGGGCGGTCCAGCATTATAGTTATGCTGCCAAACAGGTTGGAAACGGTATCCTGGGCTGCCAGAGCAAAGGCGAGACCTCCGAGGCCAAGCCCTGCAAGCAGTCCCGTGATGTTGCTATACCATTCCTGTATAATTGTAACGGCGCCCAAGATAACAATTATAACCTTTATCCCGTTGAATAAAAATGGCAGGAGCATGTCATCAATTTTTGATTCGGTTTTTTTGGCATATTCCTTAAAGAATGCCAACATGCCGTTTGCGACCCTGTAAGCGGCCCAGAAGAACGCAAAGGCAAAAAGGGAGTTGGTTATGTGACGAGCGAGAACGGCTGCCCCGTTTTTCAGCCCAATCAGCCACAATGCGGCCGTAATACCTGCGATTACGACTATAAAGCGGACCGGGGGTTCGATAGCTGACAGCAACCTGTCGTCAAGTTGTGTTTTTGTTTTGGATGCGAATTTTTTGAGCAGTAGTGAAATTGATTTCGCAATAAGTTTGCGGATCGCCAGCGCCAGGAGAACAATAAAAACGGAGCCGCTCAGGCGTAGCATATTTTCATTCCTGACAAGGTGTTCGAGCAGCGACAGAAAATCATTCCATAATTCCATGACGAACCTCCGAATATTTTCCTGTGATTAAATTAATTTTAATAATAATTCGCGCCTGTTGCAAATTGAGACAGTTGCCTCACTTGCACTTCCTGTTGTTTTTTACAAAATTGCAGTTTTTGCGATGGTCGCGGAGAAAGGACCATCCTTGCCTTATCTGCTGCTCTTGTTGCGCCTGTCCCTACATTCCGGATTTTTGTTTTCGCGTGATGCGTCTGTTCCTACATTCCGGGTTTTTTTGCACGCTGCGTCTGTCGAGATCCGGATTTTTAATAGCTGGGAACTGGCTGGAACAGGAACGGGACAAGAGAACCGTCCCCATGTCCCGGAACTGGCTGGAACAGGAACGGGACAAGAGAACCGTCCCCGTGTCCCGGTCCCCGTGTCCCGGAATGGGACAGGAGAACCGTCCCCGTGTCCCGACCCGTGTCCCGAACATATTGACAGGAGAGAAACCATATGTTAATATAAGTTTAAGCTGAATTCGGCTTAGGCTAAATTAATAAGTTTACAAAACTGGGGAGCTGGATTAATCCGGCTGAGAGGGAACTGTGTTGTTCCGACCCATATAACCTGAACTGGGTAATGCTAGCGCAGGGAGCATAAGTGTTTCTCGGTTGTTGCCGGTATTGCATTTAAGACCCTTATCCCGTTCAGGATGAGGGTTTGTTTTTTTCGCGGAGAAAATGGATTTTGGGGAGGAGTTTGTTTTGCCGAAGGTTAACGTAAGTTTGCAGGTCATTCCGGCCGTGGCGGAAGACCGGATTTATGAAGTGGTGGACAAGGTGATCGAATACATAGCATCTACGGGAGTAAAATATGAGGTAGGCCCCATGGAAACTACCATGGAAGGCGAACTTGAAACGCTCCTGGAGATTGTCAGAAAAGCCCAGGAGATTTGTACTGAGGAAGGCGCTTCAAGAGTTCTGTCGATTGTGAAAATCGACTATAAATCCACAGGAGTGACCATGGATGAAAAAGTTGGCAAATACAGGAAATAAACTGCTGCCCTGGGCGTTGTTCATTGTGCTGACGTCGTTCTGGCAGCTGGTTTCTGAAACCGATGAATTCATCGGAAGGCTCCTGCCTTCGCCTGTGGATATCATCACGACTTTTTTCAGGGAGTTGCCTGTAATCATTCCCCATGGGGTTGTGACACTAAATGAAGCCCTGACCGGTTTTGGCGCAAGTATTGTACTGGCCCTTTTGCTAGCCGTAATGATGGATGCCTTTGAACCGCTGTACAAAGCCCTGTACCCGCTGATACTTGTGTCTCAAACCGTGCCGCTTATTGCCCTTGCGCCGCTGTTCCTGCTCTGGTTCGGTTTTGGTCAACTGCCCAAGATCCTTATTGTAATGCTCATGTGCTTTTTCCCTGTGCTGGTCAGCCTGCTGGACGGTTTTAAATCCGTTGACTCCGATTTGCTGAACCTCATGAGGTCCATGGGAGCGGGAAGAGTGGCTATATTCCGCATAGTTAAGTTTCCCGGGGCCATGATGAGTTTTTTTTCGGGAGTCAGGATAGCTGCGACCTACAGTATTATGGGAGCGGTAATTTCTGAGTGGGTCGGCGGGTCCAGGGGGCTTGGAGTGTACATGATAAAAGTGAAAAACTCCTTTGCCTATGACAAGATGTTTGCGGCGATTTTGCTCGTCGTGGCGCTGAGCATGGCAATGTTCAAACTTACCGACGTGGTCCAGAATATGGCAATGCCATGGTACAGGCTGCAGCAAAGGAACACAGGCGAATAAAGCAAGAACAGTGTTTTCAGATAGCTCATTTGCATTTTCGGGTGTTTGGCCTATTTTAGGACGTTGAATGGATTACGTCGTTGAATGAATTATTTCAATGAATACAATCGGAGGAGGTAAAACTGATGAAAATATTAAGGAGAATATTGATTCTGTTGGTTGTGACAACCTTGATCGCAGGGCTTTTTGCAGCCTGCGGAGGCAAATCCCCCGGTGAAAAGGACGATTTGAGAAAGATAACGGTTATTCTCGACTGGTATCCCAACACCAATCACACCGGGATGTATGTGGCACAAAGCAAGGGATATTACAAAGAAGAGGGCCTGGATGTAAAATTTGAGCCGACGGAGGGCGGAGCTGCGGCTCTTGTTGCTGCGGACAAGGGAGAATTCGGCATAAGCATCCAGGAAGAAGTTACCTACGCCAGAACCGCTGACAATGTTCAGCCCGTAAAAGCAATTGCCGCGATTATACAGCACAATACATCGGGTTTTGCGTCACCTGCTGAGAAAAACATAAAGACTCCCAGGGATTTCGAGGGAAAAACCTACGGAGGCTTCAATTCGCCCATTGAAGAAAAGCTGTTACAGACGCTGATGGAGAAATACGGCGCTGATTATTCCAAGCTGAAGACGGTCAATATCGGTGCAATGGACTTCTTCTCAGCAATGGAGGAAGCCGCGGACTTTTCATGGATTTATTACGGATGGGACGGCGTAGCGGCCGAGGTCAGGAACTATCCGCTCAATTTCATGAAGCTCCAGGATCTTGACGCGAATCTCGATTTTTACACCCCGCTTATTATTACGTCGGAAAAAATTCTCGGGGAAGAGCCTGAGCTTGTCAGGAAATTCCTCAGGGCAACCGCGAAAGGATACAAGTATTGCATTGAAAATCCCGAGGACGCCGTTGAGGCATTGCTTGAAGCTTCACCGGAGATAGACCGCGATATAGCGGTGGCAAGCCAGAAGTATCTTGCTGAGCAGTATATTGCCGACGCGCAGCGCTGGGGCGAGATGAAGGAAGAAGTCTGGGAGAACTTCGGTAACTGGCTGTACGAGCATGGACTGATAGAAAGAAAGCTTGACGTGAAAGAGGCTTTTACGAATGAATACCTTCCGGAGTAATACGCTGCTTGATGTAAAAAACATAAGGAAGTCTTTCGGGGACATACCGGTGCTTGACGGGGTAAATATCGAGCTCCGTCGCAACGAGTTTGTTTCGCTTCTCGGTGTGAGCGGAAGCGGAAAAAGCACATTGTTTAATATTATTTCGGGATTGCTCGAGCCCGATGAAGGAAAGATTTTCATTGAAGGCGCCGATTACACCGGCAAAACCGGAAGAGTAAGCTACATGTATCAAAAGGACCTTTTGCTGCCGTGGAAAAAGATTATTGACAACGTCAGCCTTCCGCTCGTGGTGCGCGGCGAAAGCAAAAAGGCGGCGAGGGAAAAGGTGGCCGGTTACTTTAAGACTTTCGGCCTTGAAGGTTTTGAATACAAGTATCCTTTCCAGCTATCGGGAGGAATGCGGCAAAGGGCGGCTTTGCTCAGGACCTGGCTTTTTTCCAGGGACATAATGCTGCTGGATGAGCCTTTTGGAAGCCTCGACGCCATTACAAAGTTTAAAATGCAGGAATGGCTGACCAATGTTCTCTCCAGCATAGAGGCGTCGGTGCTGCTTATTACGCACGACATCGAGGAAGCGGTTTTTCTGTCGGACAGGATATATATCATGTCCGACAGGCCCGCCACAATCAAGGAGGAGATCAAAATAAACCTCGCGAGACCGCGGAGCAGGGATATTGTTACCACGGGAGAATTCAACGCTTACAAGAAGCATATATACGGGCTGTTGCTGTAATAAAACGAAATAAACTGGCGATTTCAGATTAATCTTCCGATGTCTCGGTAACGGCCGATTTTCCGCAAAAAACTGCTGCGTACCGAATACAGTGTTAAATTTGATAAAATTGATAAAAGTCATATTTAAAAAAATATATTTATAAAATTTAAATAAATGATTATATTAGATTAATTCGAACATAAAATTTACTAACCTGGTAAAGTGCAGCAAAAAAAGGATAAGGCACGGACATGATAAAGCTCGGCAAAATCATTGATAATGGACTGTATAAGCAATATTAAGGCAAGTTCCGGCCAGGATTGATTTTCAGCCAATGCATGATCATAGCATTGGTTTTTTTATGCCCTGCCTGACCGTTTTTTCAAAAAAAGAATACAAAAAAACATATTAGGCAGTGAATGGACATAATAGGCGTTATATAATTTTTATGAAGTAAGGCCAATTCAGCTATGTGTTGAATATTATCAGCGTTAATTATTTATAAATTGGGGGTCCTGTATGATCATAGACGTACATGCGCACGTGTATCTTCGTGAATACAGCCAAAACGTGCGTGATATCGTTAAAGCGTGTAATTTATACGGTGTTTCCAGGGTTTATATTTCAACTATCAGCACAATGCCTTATCCCACTGAAGATGAAGTGGCTAAAAGCAACGAGACAACCTATGAAATTATGAAGGAACACCCGGATTTGATCAGTGGATACTGCTACATAAATCCGCGCCATGAAAAAAGCCTTGATTTCCTCAAAAAGGGGATTGAGGATTATGGAATGTCGGGAATGAAATTGCTTGTCGATGCGTTTTGCGATGACCCTGTTGTTTTCCCGCTGGTGGAACAGTGCATAGATTACGGGGTGCCGATACTGGTGCACTCGTTCATAAAGGCCGTAGGCCAGGGAAAAGAGGAATCCGTGGGGACCAACGTGGCCAACCTTGCATGCCGGTATCCCGAGGCAAAAATAATAATGGCTCATCTCGGCGGCAACTGCTATCACGGAATCAGGGCTATCAGGGACTGCGCCAATGTCTGGACCGATCACTCCGGTTCCATTTTCCGCCGCGACGACCTGGATTATGCGAAGGAGCAACTGGGTGCCGAGAGAATACTTTTTGGGACGGACTTGCCGGACTACATGCTAGATAACATCGGGCAGGTTGAAGAAGCAGATTTTACCCCGGAAGAACGGGAGCTTGTGTTTTACAAGAACGCGCTTAAGGTATTTGACAGACATTTCCGTCCCAAGAGAAGGAGGGTTTGCATGCCATGAACTGGGTTGACGCCAACTGTCTGCTGGGTCACTGGCCGTTCAGAAAAATAAGAAAAAATACTTTCAGCGACCTGAAGGAAGTTCACAGGAAAAACGGGATATCATACAGCCTTGTGGCATCGCTCAACAGCATATTTTATAACGATCCTTTTGAAGGTGACCTGGAACTCAGCGAGATTATCAAAAATACCGGTTACAGGCAGTTGCTCACTATAAATCCGACGCTTCCCGGTATTGAAAAGGACATAGAAGCGGGCGTGGTGCTTTTCAATGTAGCCGGAGTACGAATTTATCCGGGATTCCATGGTTACAGGCTGACGGATGAATGTGTCGCACAACTTGCTTCAATACTGAAACAATACAGGCTGCCTCTTTTCATCACGGTCAGGATGGATGATGAACGGCTTGTGCACTTGTTCAGACCTGAAACAGTGAAGCCTGAGGATATCAGGGCTTTTGCCGAAGCAAATCCCGATTTGCCCACGGTGCTTCTCAATATCCGCAGCAATGAAATATACAATATCAGGGATCTCATATGCGAAAGGAAGAACCTGCTCGTTGACACTTCGGGGTTCAAGGGAGAGTTGTTCATTGTTGAACGCCTGTTAGAAACAATAAATGCTTCCGCTATTGTCTACGGGTCGCTGCACCCGCTTTACGCCCTCAGGTCCACGATGCTTCTTGTTGAAAAAGCAGAGGTGGATGAAGAAACGAAGGAAATGATACTTGGCAAAAACATCTGCTCCCTTTTGAAAAAATGCCGCTGAAGGAAGGACTGACCGAAAGTCCAGAAGTGCCGGCTGAAAAGAAGAGCGGGAACATCTCCGAACGAGGCGAATTACGAAAAATTCCCTGTAATGTCTTTGAAAAGTAATATATCAGTTGACAAGGAGTTTTGGGTGGATTAAAATATACCTGTTCGTTTATACGTATAAGTAACTGCTTATACGTATATATAAAATTTTATTATTTATACGTATAAGTGTTTATGTTTATACGTATAAATAACATCGACGTCTTAACCAAATTTTATCAGTAGCAAGTCTGTGACAATCCAGGCCGGTAACAAATACGGACCGGTGACAGTTTCTTTTAATGCTGGCGAAGAAAGGGGTGAGACGTGTGAAAAGGAGCAAAAACGTATCCAGCAGGGACGTAGCCCGGGAAGTGGGAGTTTCGCAGGCTACGGTTTCGTATGTTTTGAATAATGTCCCCGGAATCAAGATCAAGCCTGAAACAAGGCAGGCGGTGCTCGAGGCTGCAAAGCGCCTGAACTACCACCCCAACCTCATTGCAAAGAGCATGAGGCTTCAAAAATCCATGTCCATCGGCGTGGTGTCGGACAAAAACGTGTCGAGTTACTGGTTCATGAAAGTTCTTGAGGGAATAAAAGATGCCGTTTCAAACAAAAACTATTCCATTACGCTTTGCTTCAATAAGACCCTGGATGACAGGAATGCCGAACATTTAAACTATTACAGGTCCAATCGCATTGACGGAATTATTTTCGCGTTTTCAAGCCTTTCCGACGGACAAATAGCCTACATGCTGGACAACAACATACCCTTTGTGGTCATCCATTCGAATGTCAAAAACGAGATGGTGCGTGTCGTTAAAACGGATATGACCAATGCAATGCTCCAGGCGGTCATGCACCTCAAAGAGCAGGGCTTTGAAAAAATAGCCTACCTCAGTACCGGGAGCGGAGACAAATGGGACAGGAGATACCCCGAATACGTGAAGGCCATCGAAGGATGCGGTATGAAGGTTCACGACGACCTTGTCGTCAGGTTTGACGCTTTTGAAGAGGGCACAGAAGGCATTTTCGATGGGTTTATGGCAAAAGCCCAGGTCCCGTGCGCGGTAATATCCGATTCCAACAATCTTGCCTTCAGCCTGCTGAAGTATGCCGCCAGGAAAGGAATAAAGGTGCCGGAACAGCTCGCGGTGATTGCGATAGGGTCGTCAAGATTTGCCGACCTTTCGTATCCTTCGCTTTCCACGGTACAGGCGCCGCTTTATGAAATGGGTTATAAGGGAGCGGAAATGCTTTTTGACATAATGGACGGCAACATCATCAACGATGTGGTGACGCTGGAGTGGAGTTTTGCTCCGAGAGATTCAAGCAAGTTAAACAGGAATGCTCAGCTGTAACTGACTTAATTTTTTTGTGGTAAAAATCAGCAGTCAAGGAGATTGCCATGGTTAAGAAATGGATTTTTGAAGAGTTTTTAAGGCAAAAAATCTGGAAATACGTAATAGGAATTGCCGCACTGGTGTCAACAAGCTGCATGCAGCTTGCCATACCGAAATTGCTGGGCAATATCATGGATAACCTGGAAACCCTCAGCACATCACCACGGAGAGTCGCTATGCTCACTCTCGGCATGCTGGGATTGTCCATAGCAATTTTCGGAATGAAGTTCATATGGAGATACTTGCTGATGGGCAGTTCCAGGGATCTTGAATGCTTTTTGAGGGAGAAACTGTTTGCCCATCTTCAGACGCTGCCGATGAAATTTTACAACAACAGGAAAACCGGAGACCTGATGGCCTATGCCACAAACGACCTTGGAGCCATAAGGCGAGCTTTTGCCTTTGGACTGGTTTCGCTGATTGACGGCATTATCATAAATTCAGTCTCCATCGTGATAATGGTCGAATCCATCAATCCCATGCTGACGCTGATTTCGGTGGGTCCGCTGTTATTCACGATGGTCATGGTGTATTATATGCGCAAAAGAATCCGCCAAAGATTTGTTGCCGTGCAGGAAGCCTTTGCGGACATTTCCGACAAGACCCAGGAGAACCTTACAGGTATCCGTGTTGTTAAAGCCTATGTCCAGGAGAAGCAGGAAATAGAAAAAATGGACAGGGCCAGCAGGCACAGGATGAAGGTGCAGCTGGACTATGTGAAGCTGTCAGCCCTGCTCGGGCCTTTCATCCAGATATGCTTTGGCATAAGTTTTGCAATAGTGCTCATTGTGGGCAGCCGCATGGTGGCCAACGGTACGATTTCCCTCGGTGATTTTGTTGCCTTTAACACATACCTGGGCATGCTGAGGCATCCCATCACAACAGCGGGGCGTATCGTGGAAATCTGGCAGAGGGCTATGGCCTCGATTAAAAGACTTGATGAAATATTCCTTGAAAAAACAGATATTTATGACGAGAATCCGACTTTCACAGGAGACAGGTTCAAGGGTTCAATTTCAATAAGAAACCTCACTTTCAGCTACCCGGGTTCGGCAAAACCTGCCCTAAGGAATATAAATATCGATCTTGAAGCCGGAAAAACGCTGGCTATAATCGGAAGGACAGGCAGCGGCAAGACGACGCTTGTCAATCTGCTGCTCAGGCTTTATCGCATTGACCGCGGTCACATATTCATTGACGGAACGGATATAAACGATATTCCTCTCGAAACGCTGCGGGAAAACATCGGTTACGTTCCCCAGGACAATTTCCTGTTTTCGGCAACCATCCGCGACAACATTGAATTTTTCAAAAGGATTTACAGCATGGAACAGGTGGAAGAGGCAGCAAAAGCCGCGTGTGTGTATGACAACATAGTTGATTTCCCCGACAAATTTGAAACTGTTGTGGGAGAGAGGGGAATGACGCTGTCGGGCGGACAGAAGCAAAGAGTGTCCATTGCCCGGGCATTTATAAAGAATCCGTCAATACTGATACTTGACGACAGCCTGTCGGCAGTTGACACCCAGACGGAAGAGGAAATCCTCAGGAACATTAAGCGGATTTTGACCGATAAAACCGGGATTATAATCGCCCACAGGATTTCGACCATCAAGCACGCCGACGAGATCATTGTGCTCGATGAAGGGGAAATAGCAGAAAGGGGAACCCACGAGGAGCTCCTGGAAAGGCAGGGTATTTACTACAGGCTGTACCAGGCGCAGTTGGCTGAAAGCGATCTGCAGAAAATGGAGGAAGCTATATGAACAGGTACAAGTTGCTCAGAATGCTCAGGTATTTCAAGCCATATAGGCATATACTGTTCATAAGCATATGCCTGGCGTTTCTGATAAATGCGGCTGATCTGGCCAGTCCTTATATAATGAAGATTGCGATAGACGATTATATCAGAAAGCATAACGCATCGGTTAATATTGTATTCCTTGGCCTTGCTTATTTTATCGCCGTGGTGGCCGGAGCGCTGCTGAGTTATGCTCAGCAGATACTGCTGAACACCATGGGGCAGAATATCATGCACAACATACGCATGGAGCTCTTTTCCCATATACAGCACCTTCCGATGTCGTTTTTTGATAAAAACTCCTCGGGAAGGATTCTCACGAGGGTGACAAACGACGTCGAGGCTTTGAACGAGCTTTATACCGGTGTTATTGTGCAGCTTTTCAAGGATTTCCTGATGGTGATCGGGATAGTTTTTGTCATGTTTACGCTCAATGTAAAGCTCACGCTGGTCGGCATGAGCGTGATTCCGGTTATTGTCGTGGTAACCTTCTTCTATAACAGGAGGGCCCGCAAAAACTTCAGGATAGTAAGAGGCCTGATCGGAAGAATTAACGGTTTTCTTGCTGAAAACATATCCGGAATGAAGCTCGTGCAGATTTTCAACAGGGAAAAGGAAAAACTCGACGAGTTCAAGGAGCTTAACGGCGAGTATAACAGGGCAAGCATCACGGAAGTAATACTCATGGCGTTTTTCAGACCGTCCTCGGAGCTGATTAACAACCTGGCCATTGCAATACTGATATGGGTTTGTATACCCGGTGTGTTTAACAGCGCTATTGAACTCGGCGTGCTGGTTGCCTTCATTGATTATGTCAAGAAGTTCTTTGCGCCGATCAATGATCTCGCCGACATATATAACGTGATTCAGTCCGGAAGCGTTGCAGCGGAAAGGATATTTGAGCTGATGGATAACAACGAGGGATATGAAGACCTCGATAAGGGCATGTCGCTCGTTGAGGTAAAAGGAGAAATCGAATTCAGGAACGTATGGTTCGCCTATATCGGCGAGGAATGGATTTTAAAGGATGTAAGCTTCAAAATCAGGCCCGGGGAGACAATTGCTTTCGTCGGCGCGACCGGTTCGGGGAAGACCACCATTATAAACCTCATAGGAAGGTTTTATGAAATACAGAAAGGCGAGATCCTGCTCGACGGCGTTAATATAAAGGAGTACAAGCTCAGCGACCTGAGAAGGAAGATAGCGGTTGTCATGCAGGACGTGTTCCTGTTTTCGGGCGATATTAAATCCAATATCCGGCTGAATGAAGATTCGATAACCGATGAAGAAATCAAGGAGGCGGCGAAAACCGTCAATGCCCATGAATTTATTGAATCCCTGCCTAATGGTTATGATGAGGAAGTCAAGGAAAGAGGCTGCACGCTTTCGGCGGGCCAGAGACAGCTTTTGTCCTTCGCCAGGGCTTTGGCGTTCAAACCGTCGATCCTTGTGCTCGACGAAGCGACTGCCAACATTGACACCGAGACCGAGCAGATTATCCAGGATTCGCTCGAAAGGGCTTCAAAAGGCAGGACAACCATCGTAATAGCCCACAGGCTGTCCACCATACAAAAAGCCGACAACATCATCGTATTACATAAAGGAAGAATACGTGAATCGGGCAAGCACGAGGAGCTGCTGCAGAAAAACGGCATTTACAAGAGGCTTTACGATATGCAGTATATAGGGGACGGTTCTCAAAAAATATAGGGGACGGTTCTCCTGTCCCAGGTTGGGACACGGGGACGGTTCTCCTGTCCCACATTTAGGACATTGAAAAGATTCTATTAACGGTTCGAAATGGCTGAAAATCATCCAAGGAAATTATAAAATCATCCAAGGAAATTATATTGGGACAAAAATTACACCAAAGGGGAGTTACAGTTGAAAAACCTGATACGCATAATAAAATATGCCCGCAAGTATTGGGGTTACCTCATTGCAGCAATGATTTCACTTGTAGTGCTCACCGCAACTCAACTTTACACGCCTTGGGCTGTAAGAAGCCTTGTAAGTCTTGTAACCAACAAAGATCCCGATCTCGCCGTAAAGGCATTGATCCTTGCGTCAGTGTTGTGTGCTCTTTACCTGCTGCAGGCTTTTTGCCAGTTTGTAAGGTCATATTTTACCCATTACGCTGCATGGCATTTTGTATCGGACATGCGCATTCGCGTGTATAACCATTTGCAAAAACTTTCGCTGAGTTATTACCACGACAAGCAGACGGGCCAGCTCATGTCAAGGACCACGAACGATACGGCAGCCCTTGAGGTGCTTATTGCCCACGCTGCGCCGGACCTGATTATCAATATTTTAATCCTGGTGGGCGTAACCGTTGTGCTTTTCAGCATTAATGTGTACCTTGCTGCTATAAGTCTTATATCCGTACCATTTATTTTCATCCTGTCAAAAAACTTCACTAAGAAGTTTTTTCCGACGGCAAGAAAGACCCAGCAGGTTCTTGCGGAGTTCAACGCCACGCTTCATGACAACCTGGCGGGCATCAAGGAAATACAGGTGTTTAACCAGCAGGCAAGGGAGTCGGAAAGGATACGCGTGAAATCGCAGGATTATGCACGATTGAATGTCCGGATGCTCAAGATGAGCGCATATTACCATCCGGCCATAGGCTTTTTCAATAATTTCGGCACAGTGCTTGTCATAGGCTTTGGAGGCTATCTAGCCTTCAAAAACATGATTCCCGTTGAAGACATAGTCGCGTTCATCATGTACCTGGGGATGTTTTATCAGCCCGTGAGCACGCTGGGAAGGGTCAACGAGGACATGCAGAACGCGCTGGCCAGCGCCGAGAGAATATTTGAAATCCTTGACACCGAGTCCGACGTAAAGGAGGCTCCGGGCGCAATAGATATAGGCAAGGCCAGCGGCAATATCCGTTTTGAAAACGTATCGTTCCAGTATACCGACGGAATTGACGTTCTTAAGGACATAAATCTTGAAATCCGGCCGGGCGAAATGGTTGCGCTGGTGGGACCCACCGGTGTGGGCAAGACTACAATGGTAAGCCTGATAGCAAGGTTTTACGACCCGACTTCGGGGAGGATCACGCTGGACGGCAGGGACCTCAGGGACATTACGCTTAAATCGCTGAGGGACAATATAAGCATTGTGCTCCAGGATGTGTACCTGTTTAACGGTACCGTGGCCGAAAATATTGCTTACGGCGTCAAGGAAGCTACGATGGAACAAATAATCGAAGCCGCGAAGGTGGCCAATGCCCATGAATTTATTGTAAATCTCGCCGACGGATATAACACGGTTATCGGAGAAAGGGGCATAAAGCTTTCCGGTGGCCAGAAGCAGCGCATATCAATTGCCCGTGCGGTCCTAAGGAACGCGCCAATTTTGATACTTGACGAAGCAACGGCTTCAGTGGACGTGGAAACCGAAAAACTGATTCACGACGCTATTGACAAGGTAATTCAAAACCGTACTACAATAGTTATTGCCCACCGGTTGTCATCAGTGCAAAAGGCCGATAAAATAGTAGTACTGAACCAGGGCCGCATAGAGGAAATTGGCACCCACGAGGAATTGCTGAAAAAGGGCGGACTTTACAGCCACCTCTGCTCCATCCAGTTAAAAAATGGGGACGGTTCTCAAAAACTTTTGCAGGGAGAAAGCTGATAAAAGGAGTGGAAACATGAGGTACAAAAGAGTTTTGGCGATGACGCTTTGCCTGGCAATGATCGTTGGTCTTGGCGCATGCTCCGGCAAGTCGAAAAAGCCAAAACACAAAACCAATCCGATCGTTACCATTGAGATGGAGAACGGAGACATTATAAAAGCGGAATTATACCCGAATATAGCGCCGACCACGGTCGACAATTTTGTTACGCTCGTCCAGAAAGGTTTCTACGACGGTCTGACTTTCCACAGGATCGCCAAGGATTTTGTGATCCAGGGAGGAGATCCCCTCGGGACCGGTTACGGAGGACCGGGCTATTGCATCAAGGGCGAATTTGACGCAAACGGCCATGAGAATCCGTTGAAACACATGCGCGGAGTATTGTCCATGGCCAGGTCTGACCTGTACGACTCTGCCGGTTCCCAGTTTTTCATAGTGCTGAAGGACAGCCCGGCTCTCGACGGGTTGTATGCAGCCTTCGGCAAGGTCATTGAAGGAATGGAAGTTGTTGATAAAATAGCCTCAGTTGAGACGAAAAATGAAAAGCCGGTGACGCCGCAGGTAATGAAAAAAGTAACGGTGGAAACCTTCGGAGAGGAATACGACGAGCCGGAAAAACTGCTTGAATATTAAGATCGGGGACAGGATGAAGGATTAAGAAGAATAAAAACTACGATTTAATATAAGATTAATTTAAAAATTAAGTTAATTTAAAAATAAAGAACAGAATCAAAAATTAAAACCGTAATTAAAGTTTTTTAAGGAGTTAAAAGCTGCTTGATAAGGCTGTTTCAGGCAGCTTTTTAGCTTGTTTTAGGCAGCTTTTTAATTTGTTTCAAGCAGCTTTTTAAATTTCCGCACTGTTTCTTCGTCAGCGGGTCTTGATGAAACAAAGAACTCGATATCACCGCAGCCCTTTCCGTCCAGGAGGCCGTTATTTTCCAAAACGTTTTTCATATGCCTGACAGTGCTGTAATTGCCGTCTATTATATCCATGCCGGGAGGAATAATGCTTTCAAAAACTTTCCTGAAGTAGGGGAAATGGGTACAACCCAGGACCAGCGTTCCGTAGTTTTTCAGGTCGAAGGCTGAAAGCTGCTCCCTGATATAGTCAGAAACTTCCTCCCCGTCAAAAATCATTTTTTCAGCAAACAGAACAAGTTCCGGCATGGGAAGATAGTCCACGATATGCTGCGTGTCCACTCGCGACACAAGGTTGTGGAATTTTTCCTCCCTGAGGGTTAACGGGGTTGCAACCACCAAAACACGCTTCCCGTGGCCGTTGTTTTTTTCCACCGCGGGTTTGACAGCCGGCTCCATACCGATGACCGGGAATTTGAAACTGGCCCGCAGATCGTCGATTGCAATACTGGTGGCAGTATTGCAGGCTACCACCAGTGCCTTGATACCTCTTGCATTAAGAAACTCAACGGCTTTTTTTACTATTAATCTTACCTCATCCTTTGATTTTGTGCCATAAGGCGCATTCAGTGCATCGGCATAATATATGTAATTTTCACGGGGCAGGAGCTTCAATGCTTCTCTGAGAACCGTAAGTCCTCCCACTCCCGAGTCAAAAAAAGCAATTCTCATCGGTAATTCTCCAATTGTCAGAATTTTGGCCAATTTCTCACTGTCGAGATAATTGGCCTTTCCATGAATTATTTTACCATATTGGGCGAAATATCGGAAATATGATTGGAAATGCAAATATGTTCTTTAATACAGGTATATTCAGTACGTGCGGATTAAATACACGCGGATTGTCAGAACATATACACCGGATTCAAAGTTGTGCATTTACATCAACCTGTTCGGACAGTAATTCCGCGAGCTTACCCGGTGTTGTCACCGGAGCCATGCAGCTGAAATTCCGGCAAACGTAGGCTGTGGTTTTTTCGTCAACGGCGACGTAATTGGCTGTATATGGCGCAAGAGCCACCAAATCGCTGTTTTCATGATTTACCAGAACAGATACAGTAAAAGGATGAAAGTCCTTTCCGAGTACAGCTGTCATTTCTTCCAGACTATCTGTTTCATATGATCCGAGGATACGCCCACTTGTTTCTTTCACCCTGCATGCCGCAGTATATCCTTTATTTGCTGTATCCGCCTTGCCAGTCATGACACCATTGGCCATGTCACCAGTGGCAAACGCATCAGCCATACCCGGACCTTCAACCAGTACAACTTCCGTTGAACCGGAAAGGGCAAAACCAAGGGCCGAAAGCATGAATGCATAAGCCCTTGGAACCGCATTAAGACTGCCGCCGAAAGTGTAGAATTGTTGTTGGGCCAGATCCTCAAGGTCGGTTCTTCCGGCCAGTCGAGCAAGCTTTAAAAAATTCATAGTTGAAACGGAATTGCCTGAAGGGGTGGCACCGTCATAAAGCTCCTTGGGCCTTGAAATCAATTGCTCGCTATCCGAACCGTAAATGAAAAGACCTCCCTCTTTTTCATCCAGGAACAGCCTTACCATGTCATCATTCAGCCTCAGGGCATGCCTGAGGTATTCGGTCCTGTAAGTGGCCTGGTAAAGCTCAATCAGGCCCCATACCAGGAAGGAATAATCGTCCAGGTAGGCCGGGTAAGCGGCATGGCCGTCCCGGTAGCGGGCCAGGAGCCGCCCGTCTTCACGAACCATTTTTTGCAGGATGAAATCCGCAGCTTTTGCTGCAGCGTCGATATAATCCCGGTTGCCCAGAACTCTTCCTCCAATTGACAATGCCGCAATCATCAGGCCGTTCCAGGCCGTGAGGATTTTGTCATCCTTATGGGGATGGATGCGCTTTTCCCTGTATTCAAAAAGCTTCTGCCTGCATTCTTCCGCAAATTGCCTGTCTTCCGGGCTAAGGCGGGATTTCAGCAGATTGGGTATGCTCTTTCCTTCGAAATTGCCACGCTCCGTAATGTCATAAAGGGTGCAAAACTTTATCCCTGCTTCCTCACCAAGCACTTTATTTACCTCGGCCGGAGTCCAGACGTAGAATTTGCCTTCCACGCCTTCGGAATCCGCATCTTCCGCGGAATAAAATGCGCCTTCGGGCGACGTCATGTCCCTGAGCACATAAGCAAAAATCTGGTTGGCGATCTCGGCATATTCGCTCTTCTTGGTTGCCTGGAAGGCTTCAACATAGGCAATGGCCAGCAGCGCATTATCATACAGCATTTTTTCAAAATGGGGTACGAGCCATTTCCTGTCGGTGGAGTAACGGCTGAATCCAAAGCCAATGTGGTCATAAATACCTCCGCGGTGCATCGAGTCCAGCGTCTTTTCAACCATTTTCAATGCGGATTCGTTTTTGGTTATATACCAGTACCGGAGAAGGAAATACAGGTTATGGGGAGTGGGAAACTTGGGAGCGCTGCCGAAACCGCCGTAAATACTGTCAAAATCTTTTTCGAAATCCCTGAAAGCGGCGTGAAGCGTTTCCATGCCGACCTCACCGGGGAAAACATCGGACTGGCTTTCGACGATATTGATAATCTGATCACTCGATTCCAAAAGGGTATCGTGATTTTTATTCCAGGCATCGCTTATACGTTTAAGCAGCGTTATAAATCCTACCATGCCCATGCGGTCATTTTTCGGGAAATACGTACCCGCATAGAACGGTTTTTTATCCGGGGTCAAAAAAACGCTCAGGGGCCATCCGCCATGGCCGGTAATAGCCTGGCACACGGTCATGTAAATATGGTCAATATCAGGACGCTCCTCGCGGTCTACTTTTATGGCTACAAAATGCTTGTTGAGGAAATCGGAGACTTCCTCATCTTCAAAGGATTCGCGCTCCATCACATGGCACCAGTGGCAGGTGGAATATCCGATGGAGAGGAAGATGGGCTTATCTTCAGACTTAGCCTTTTCAAAGGCTTCATCACTCCATGGAAACCAGTCCACGGGGTTATATGCATGCTGTAACAGGTAAGGAGATTTCTCATGTATCAATCTATTGGGTGTTTTATTTGAATGAGTCATTTTATTATTTCCCTTCCATAAATTTATTGAACTTAGTATACCCCCAAAAATAAAGGATACTAATAATCAGATTTGAAAATTTAGAAATTGGTATACCCAAAAGAATGGCTACTATGACTAAACCCATAATAGCTCTTCCTTGTATAATTGCAGATAAGCTTTTACTATACGATAATTACCCTTGTAAATTTTACCGTCAGGTGCGTTTATTTATTCAGCCTTTGCCCTGGCGAATACTCAAGGAAGCACAGCTTTTATTGTTACTCACAGACTGGGTCAAGTAAAGTTAGCTGACAGGATCATCGTATTGGACAAAGGAGAGATTGTTGGCAATGGTAGTCATAACCAGCTGCTGGAAAGCTTTAGCCAATATAAAAGGTTATTTAACGAGCAGAAAAAATGGTATGTATGGAATGAACAGTGACGTAACAGACCCTGCAAATAATAAAAATGCAGGGTCTTTTTCTTTAAAGGCTGTGTGAAACTTTTTCTGTAAATCAGCTTTCTATGATATTTTTCATTGGGGCATAAAAGCCAAATTATGGCTTTAATGCCCTTGGTTATATAATATAGTGCAGAGCATATTTTTTTATCAAATTGAGAGAAAGTAAATGTAATAAATTTAAAAGCCGAATTCCAATTGCTCTATTTATTTCAATGCAGCAGATCCAGACTGCACCAGCGTGTATATCAGCTCGCCAAATAATGAATTTGCCCAGGCAAACCAGGGCCTGGTATATTCAGCCGGGTTATCCGGATTAAATGCCTCATGCATAAATCCTGTTCCCGCATCGGTATTTTCCAACATATTCACAAGCTCTTTGATTTCCTCCTCATCAGTAGAGGTCAATGCCTGCATAATTATTCCGATGTGCCAAACCCAGCCCGGCTGCGTATGTTCACTTCCGATGCCCCTGGCATATTTACCCTCATAATAATATGGATTGTCGGAGCTTAGGACAAACTTTCTTGTATTCTGATAAAGCGGGTCATCCGGTGTTGTGTAGCCGAGATATGTCATTGCAAGCAGGCTTGGTACATTGGCATCATCCATCAGCGAATAGTTTCCGTAACCATCTGTCTCATAGGCATATATTTTTCCAAACCGGGGATGGTTATAAACACCGTAGGTTTTTATGCCACGGTCAATCTCTACACGCAAAGATTCGGCAGCTGTCTTCAGCTCCTCATCGTGATATACTTCTGCTGATATTTCCTCCACATACTTTAGTACCACTACAGCAAACATATTTGAAGGTATCAGGTATCCAAAAGTACACGCATCATCACTGGGTCTGAAACCTGACCAGGTCATTCCGGTATAATTCACCGGCATGCCCTTGCCATTGTTGTACAACTGGCCATTCTCCTTCCCCTGGCACAGCCTTAAAAAGGTGTAAGGTGACTTTTCATGATGTCTTTGTTCAACTCTCCAAAGATTCAATATCTTATTCAGGGCCAACTTGAAATTGCTGTCAAAAATACGGGTAATTCCAGTTGCCTTCCAATAAAGGTAAGCAAGCTGGATCGGATAACAAAGCGAATCGACTTCATACTTTCGTTCCCATATCCAGTCATTCAAATCAGTAATATCCTTATGCCAGCAGGCTCCGTCAGGCTCTTTGTTAAAAGCATTGGCATAAGGGTCAATCAGGATATACTGTACCTGCTTTTTTATCAGTCCTTCAATAATTCTTTGCAAGTCATTGTCTTCTTTTGCAAAGGGAAGATAATGACGTACCTGCGCAGCAGAATCTCTTAACCAAAGTGCAGGAATATCACCTGTAAACACATAGGTGGTACCGTCCTCCAATAATTCTGTGGTAGTTTCCAGTGTATTAGGAAAACATTTTCTGAACATTTCCCTCAATTTGGGCCTATGCTCCAGCTTCGAGCAAACTTCATCAATAGCTTCTGTTATTGACTTCGGTAAGTATTTCACACAATCTCCTCCTGTTTGTTAAAAATATTGTCTTGCATGTTTCAATCCCTGCACAGGGATCACTTCCTGTACATGGGTAAGATGTTCTGTTGCCTGAGAATTCTTGCATACCGGGCTATAGTATGGGGAGTGACATTAATGATCCCCGGAGTATTTAGCATCCAGTCCACAATCTCCATAAACCTGGAACCATGTCTCCATATATATGGGTTAAACGAAATGACAGGTGCATCTAACGTACCAATAATCCATCCGGGTTTGATTCTAAAAGCACTCTCCTTAAAATCCTCAACAGTTGTTACTCGCACAAAGGGCGACCCAAAGCATTGGGTTCTGACTGTCTGGTTAATGGCGATCAGTTTTTCCGATTCATAAATTATCAGGTTTCTCCCTGGTCTGACAGAGGAAATGAAATATTCCAGTCCACAATCTTCTACAGCTTTATATATCTCATCATTTGAGTATGTCAAAGTCTCAAGGTCTGTATCTGCGAAAGCATAATAGCCCTTTGGTACAGCCCCGTCGCCTGCCAGCCTGCGTATCCTTTCCAATGCCGTTTTACAATGCTGCCTTAACAAGTCGGGAGGACAATTAACTTCCGCCATGATTCCCATACCGCCGGAGTGAATTACAGGCTCGATAAGGCCCTGAACTCCGCCTTTCTCCCTGGGAATGTTTATTAATTCCCACATCTGTGGACAGGTCTCGTACCTGGCAGCATGGACTCCAATACCCATTTTTATTCCTGTGATGCTGGAGAGCTCCAAAAGATTCAGCATTGCTTCATTATGAGCCATTTCACCTGAATGCCACATGAGTGTCGCAAGTATTTTTCCTTCCCTGGCATATCCTAGCAGTGTCTCATCATCGGGCTCGCTGTCATATAAGCTTGTTTTTTTATTAGCCCAAATTTGAGGTATTGTCCCTACAATTGGGAATGCAGGCCGGTTGGGATCCATGATCTGTATGCATACTCCTCCTTTTGCCCACTCAAACAAATCACCGTCTCCGGTTTGCCTCCCGACAATTACCCTGTTTCCTATTTCTTCCGCAAGCCGGATGACATCTGCGCAAATCTCGGATTTAGCTTCAGTATAGTCATGGAGAATTATTTCGTTTTGTTTTACCTGGCTTTTTTCACCATAAACAGATACTCTGGCATCCCTGCATAGCGAGGCTAATTGTGATAATATCGCTGCCGGATCTGCGAAAGCCAAACCCTTTGCACTGTTTTTCCAGCGTTCAGCTATTCTTACTGTAATGGTTCCATAGGTATCCGTTTCTTTTATACTGTCTATTACCTCTACTCCGGGAAAACTTTTAACAAGATTCTTCTTTTCGTGTTCTGATATGTAAATCGAGTATATATTACTTATACCTTCTTCCCTGATATACTCTCCAGCCTCCATGAGATTATCTACAGGAAATGCCAGCGCTTTTCTGAAGAGTATTTCCGGATATATATACGGACCTATTTCAAGATTCTTATCCGATGCTTTTATGACACTTCCCGGAGCAAAAACGGCATTTTCCGCCTTCATTCCAGCCAGGGCAAGAAGTTTCTTGTATACCTCTGCCAAGCTTTCAGTTTCAACTATCACTTCAGCACCAAATACATCTATAGAAGAACGAAATACAGAAGCCTCTCCCAGAATAATGTATTTTACATCAAAAACAGCATTCAGGTAATTGAATTGCTGGTGATGATGTCCTCCCAAAACCGTGCTTCCTGTTCTTGCAAAGAGCCTTCCATTCCGTTCACTTTCCAGGTAGCACTCAAACTCTGCCCCGGCCTCTTTTGCTATCCATGCTGCTGTTGGTATGGCCAGATGCACGTCCTTGCGATTAAGATCAGACATTAGCATCCACAATACTTTTTTCGCCATGGTCTTGTACTCTCCATCAATATTGGTTATATTCCCATCCCCACATTGGCACCATTACGAGTCAGGATTTCCCGCAGCTTTGATGCATCCAACTGTCTTGGAGTCCGATCCATACTTATTGCCAGGGCTGCTGCCGTACCTGCAGCTTCTCCCAATCCAATACAATGGGATTGGATACGGAAACTGGACAAAGCTACGATATCTCCCGAAATACATCTCCCCGCCACCAGCAGGTTTTCTATCCCCTGGGGAACCAGGCACCTATAGGGAATGTCATAAGGCTGATCCAGCATTTTCAGTGTGGAAGGCTTTCCTACATCGGTAGGATTATGGATATCAATCAGGTAAATGGCGCGCAGAATGCAATCATCAAACCGTGCACCATTTTGGATATCATCTCCTGTTAATGTGTATTCTCCCTTTATTCTGCGGCTTTCCCTGATTCCAATGGTAGCAGGCATGGAAATCAGAAAAGCTTCATCACAGCCCAAAACATATTTGCGCATGAAGCTGACAGCCTCCAAAACCTGCTTTCTGCCTAAAATCTCAGCTTTTGTCAGGTCATCTACATTTGTTGCATCCATCTTTTGTATACGTGTAAAATTAACAGACCGTACGTGACGATATCTTCGATCTAATGGTGTAGCAGCACAGAAAATATCGTTGGGATTGAGCACAATTTCGCCTCTCTCCCTGGCCAGGCGGACAGCTCCCTCATAGCGGTTTCTCACCAAAGGTTCCAGGTGTGATTTATCTTCGCTAAGTTTTTGGCTCATCGGAGGGATATCAGCATTACCTACGGTAAAAATCATGGTCATGGGTTGGCATGCGCCATCTTCCGGCCTGCCTATGTCAAATTCTGCTCCGGCCCTGGCCGCAATATCTCCATCACCTGTACAGTCAATGGTGATCTTTGCAAGTATGGCCTGGCGTCCGGATTTGCTTTCAATAAATATTCCCCTCACGGCATTACCGTCCATGACAGGCATTACTGCATTTGCATGCAGAATGACTTTTACTCCTTCTTGCTCCATCATTTCATCCAGCGCAATTTTCATGTATTCCGGATTAGTGTCAAGCCAGTAACATCCTAAACTTCCTTCCCGATAAGTCGGCCTTCTGTCTACAGGTGTGAATACTCTTTCAACATCTGCTTCTGATACACCGCCGATTCTGGCCAGCTTTCTCATAATATCCATCGCGATTCCCTGCACCAGCGGCCTGCCATCAAGGTCATGCTGCCAGCCTCCTATTCCGTTTACACCTGCTGCAGTAATCATGCCTCCCAGAAATCCGAAGCTCTCAACCAGTGTTACCGTCATTCCCATTCTCGCCGCAGCTATAGCCGCTCCAACACCTGCAGGACCACCGCCACATACAACAACATCTACTTGTTCGCGTACAGAAACCTCCCGTGCAGCTTCATGAACTGTTAACTGATTCACCCCGACATCCCTCACATTCAAAATAAATAATGGATAATTTTAAACTGGATATTCAATTCAATTACACTTAAATAATACAATATAATATTCGCATGTATAATGCTCCCCATTCAAGGCAGTTTTTCAGCTTTTTTAAGTTGGTGCTCCTTCCTTTCTTTTACGAAGTTTATGTTAATAATCATTGTCTTTACATTTGTTTTGCCATTGAAGCAGTTTTTTGAACTTATAAGGGGTAGGCGGAATCATTAAAAAGTGTAAATGGTGTTGAATATATCTTAATACAGGATAGGGTCAGGGAAGACAGGCGAGCGCTCCAAAAAGGAACCATTTGGATTTTGCTTCAAAGGAATACACTGATATGGAGTCATTAACAGATGCAAGGAGAGAACTGATCAGATGGTCAGAAATAACAAAAACGAAGGCCGGAAAACATCAATGGGTGGAGGAATGGCTAATAGATAACTGGGAAAGCCCTACATTTATAATGGCTTTTTTTTCGTTTACAATAGTCAGGTGTTAGTGTATTGAGGTAACTTTATACAATGCCCCACCATCTGGCCCAACAGCTTGCCTCAGGCTCAAAACCCAATTTTATAGTCTTTTCCCTGATAATTTCCTGTTCAGCTTGCCAATTCGGATTGTTCAGAATATTTCTGACAATATCAAATTCGTTTTCATGCAGGGGCATTTCATATAAATCAATACGATTAAAATCAAGCTCAGGAAGAAGAGAATTTGAGATTATGAATTTACTATATTCGTTGAATATTGTTTCCATTATACTGAATCTTTTCTGCCAATCTGTTATGGATGAAAGCATGTTAAATTGTGAACTCATATCCGATATGGGCGATGAAATATTTTACACCTGGGAATCAGCAAATTCAATGGATTTATTCGTTAAAAAAATTTAATCTAAATTGCAAGTTTTATTACCATCTTTCATTAAAATGTAAATGTCAATCAGAATTTAGGCCACTTACCGGCCTAAAATTAGGCCACCAATTCATAAAAAATTTAGTCTGCTTTTGCCTGCTTTGAAAGAGCTTGCTTAAATCTATAGC